>DATFQY010000203.1:0-14440 GCA_035263845.1 Thermoanaerobaculia bacterium
CTCTTCACTCAGGGTTTCGCCGCCGCCGCTCTCGGGGCCGCCGAGCGGGCGTTCCCGGTTCTCGATCCTCTGCCGGTGGAAGACCACTCGCCGCTCGCACGGCCGCCCCGTCTCCCGGAGGTTCCCTCGCGGGAGAGCACCGGGAGGCGGACCGATCCCGCCGGGATCGCGGCGTCCGCGATCGGAATGGCCGGAGGGCTGGCGGCGCTTCTCGCGGGGCGCCGGTGATCCGCTTCGAGGGCTTCGGGAAGAGGTTCGGCGCCCACGCGGCAGTGGAGGACGTGAGCTTTTCCATCGAGCGCGGCGAGGCGGTCGCGTTGCTGGGCCCCAACGGCTCGGGCAAGACGACGACGCTCAAAGCGGCCGCCGGCCTCGTCCGTCCGACCTCGGGACGCGTGCTCGTCGGCAATCCGCCGGCCGACGCCTCGACTCCCGCCGCGCGCGCCTCGATCTCGTTTCTTCCGCAGCGCGTCTCCTTCCCCGAGAGCCTGACGGGCGCGGAGGTCGTGGAGTTCTACCGGAGGCTCCGCCGCTCGTCTCTGGAAAGAGCGAAGGAGGTCCTTCGGATGGCGTCGTTGAACGGCGCCTCGGCGCGGCCGCTCTCGACCTATTCGGGGGGCATGGTTCAGCGTCTCGGGCTCGCCGTGGCGGCGCTGCCGGACGCGCCGGTCCTGCTGCTCGACGAGCCGACCGCGGCGCTCGATCCCGAGGGGCTCTGCGCGTTCTACGGCCTGGTAGATCGGCGCCGGCGGGACGGGCGCACGCTCCTCTTCTCCTCGCACCAGCTCGGCGACGTCGAGCGGCTGGCCGACCGGTTCCTGCTCTTGATCGGCGGACGCCTGGCGGCCTCGCTGTCGCGCCGCGAACTGACCGAGCGGCTCTCGAAGAGGGGAGTCCTGAGGCTGTCGCTCGAGGCGGCGCCCGCGGATCTCCTCGCCGCGGTCCGCCGCGTTGCGCCGTCCGCCACGTGGTCCGGGGACGAGCTGGTGATCCCCGGCCCGGCGGCGGAGCGGCCGAGGGCCCTCGACGCCGTTCGCGAAGCCGGAGGCCGCATCGTCAACCTCGTCGCGGAGGAAGCGAGGCTCGATTCGCTCTACCGCGAGCTCGTGGCGTCGGCGGAGAACGGAGCGGTCTCGTGAAGCGGTTCGCGATTCTCCTGGCCGCCGCCGCTCCTTTCGCCTGCTCTGGCGGCGGGAGCTCGCCCGCGAAGCTGGATCCGAACACCGAGGTCTGCCGCTCCTGCCGGATGCCCGTCTCCGACCCGGGCCTCGCGGCCCAGATCGCCGCGCCGGGGGAGGAGCCGAAGTTCTTCGACGACATCGGGTGCCTGCGCGACTTCCTCGTCCATGCGCCGCCCTCGAAAGAGAGCGTCGCGTACGTGGCCGATCACCGTACCCTGAAGTGGGTCCGGGCGTCGGCCGCGGTCTACACGAAGGCGGCGATCTCGACTCCCATGGGGTCGCACTGGATTGCGCATGCGGACGCCGCTTCCCGCGACGCCGACCCGGACGCGAAAGGGGGAGTGTCCGTCGACCGGACCGAGATCTTCGGAAAGGGAGGACCGCCGGATGGATAGACCTTTCCTTCTCTTCGCGCGGCAGGAGCTTACCCTCGCGGTTCGTTCCCGCTGGACGCAGATCTTCGCCGGTGTGTTCGCCGTGCTTGCGCTGGCCGTGGCTTCGTCGGGTTACATCCTCTCCGGCGGCGGCGGCGTGCAGGACTTCTCCCGGACGGCCGCGTCGCTCGTCCAGCTGATCCTGCTTCTCGTCCCGCTGACCTCGCTCGTGATCGGCGTCCTCTCGCTCGCCCCGGACCGTGGAGGTGCCGAGCTTCTCTTCTCGCAGCCCGTTTCGAGGAGAACGATCCTCCTCGGCCGGCTGTTCGGCCTCTTCGCGGCACTGGCGGCCGCGCAGGCGATCGGGCTCGGCGCGGCGGGGATCGTGATCTTCGCCCGCGCCGGGGAGGTCGGGCTCGGTGCTTACCTGCTTCTGTTCGTCGCGTCGCTGGCGCTGACCGCGGTTTTTCTCGGGATCGCCGCGGCGATCTCCTCCGCAGCCGTCGGACGCCGGGCCCGGAGCCTCGCGGTGGCGCTGATCGTCTGGTTCGCGGCGGTCGCGATCTTCGACGTCGCGGCGCTCGGAGCGGCGACGCTGCTCAAGTCCGGGAATGCTTCGCGGGTGTTGATCACCGCCACCCTAATCAACCCGGTTGACGCGGTACGGACGGGGACCCTGCTGGCGATCGAGGGGACGTCGGCGTTCGGGCCGGCGTCGCTGGCGCTCCTGAGGGCCACGCGGGGGGTGATCGGCGCGCAGGTGCTCGTCGCGCTATCCGTCCTGCTCTGGACGGTCTTGTCGGCGACGATCGCATGTCGCCGACTTTCGCGGACCGATCTGTAGGCCCGGATCAGTCGTCGCGGCGGGGGAGGCGTTCCCGGAGCTCTTCGGGGAGGAGGTCCGGCTGTGGAGGCAGGATGGAGCCGTCCCGGGCGAACCCGATACCTCCGAAGCCCGTGCCCCAGTGGATCGAGCCGGCGTGCTCGTGCCGCAGCGGCGACCCGTAGCCGCGATAGCCATGGCGGCGGCGCTTGGAGCCTCGGGCGGCGGAGAGGGAGTCCTTCGGCATGGGAGTTTCTCCTTAGGAACCGGATCTGACCATCTCTTATTCAAACGCCGTAGCCGCCGGAAGGTTTCGCGTTAAGACCGAAACCTATAATCGCCGCCTGTGGAAAAACCGCCCATTCCGTTCAACGCGATCCCGGCCCTCGCGACCCTGAAGCCCGAGGACCGTGCCGCTTTGTCCCCGCTGTGCGAGCTCCAGGCGTACGAGAAGGGCGAAAAGATCTTCGAGGAGGGGGATCCGGCCGAGAAGATCTATTTCCTGTTCCTGGGCCGCGTCAAGATCGTCAAGTCCGCGCCAGACCGCGACTTCATCATCGAAATCCTCGGGCCGGGCGAACCGGTGGGGACGGTCGCGGTCTTCGAGCGGCGGCCCTTCCCGGCGACGGCGGTCGCGATCGAGCCCTGCGGCGTGGTGGCGATCCCGGAGCGGGAGTTCTTCTCTCTGATCGAGCGCAGGCCGGAGATCACCCGCCGGCTCCTGGCCGGGCTCACGCTGCGCCTGATCACGCTGAACAAGCGCCTCGCCGACATGACGGGGTCGGTCGAGTACCGCGCCGCGCGGCTCTTCACGACGCTCGCGGAACGGATGGGCCGGCGGGAGAAGGACTCGGTCCTCATTCCGATGGTCCTCTCGCGCCAGGAGATCGCGGACCTGCTCGGCACGACCATCGAGACCGCCATCCGGATCATGAGCCGCTGGCAGAAGGAAGGACTCGTCGAGACCGACAAGTCCGGTTTTCTGATCCGCAACTCCGCGGCCCTCTCCGAGATCGCCCCTCCCGAGTAGCCGGCTAGATCCTCGCCGGCAGCGTCACCACGAAGAGCGCGCCGCGCCCGGGAACCGACTCCAGGATGACCTCGCCTCCGAGGGCCCGGACGATGTCCCGGACGAGGGCGAGGCCGAGCCCCACTCCGGGAGTGTGTTTGGCGTCCACGCTCTCGAGCTGCGCGAAGGGCTCGAAGATCATCGCCTGCTTCTCGGCGGGGATCCCGGGCCCGCGATCGCCGACGGTGAGCCGGCACGTGCCGTCCTCCGTGTGGACGGCGACGGTGATCGCCCCCGGCCCGCCGTGCTTGATCGCGTTGCCGAGGAGGTTGGCCAGGATCAGCCGGAACAGGCGCGGGTCCGTCGGGAACGGCCGCGAAGACGGCGCGTCGAGGGTGATCGTCGATCCCGAGCTCTCGGCCTGCGGCTTCAGCTCCTCCACGATCTCCGCGGCGAGCTCCGCCGGGACGAACGGGGCGACCTGGATGGAGAGGCGCCCCGCCTCGATCCGCGCCTGTTCGAGGATCGCCTCGATCAGGTCGAGGAGCCGCACGGAGGAGCGTCTCATCCTCTCTACGAGGTCGCGCTGCCGGGGAGTCAGGCTCTCGGAGTCGCGGCGCAGCCCGTCGAGCTGGAGCTGGAGGGAGGTCAACGGGGTCTTCAGCTCATGGGAGACGAGCTGGAGGAAACGGTTGCGGATCTGCCCGGCGTTCTCGGCGTGCTCGCGCGCGACCCGCATCGATTCCAGCGCCGATTCGAGCTCGCGCTTCCTGGCCACCGCCTCGCCGGCGAGCTTCTCCAGGTCCACGACGTGGCTCGCAAGCTCGCGCCGGAGGACGTCCCGCGCCCGTTTCATCGTGACCAGGTTGTCGATGCGGGCCCGCAGCTCCTCGACTGAGAACGGCTTCATCAGGTAGTCCTGCGCTCCCTCGCGAAGCAGCCGCAGCCGCAGCTCGTCGTCGGCCTTGGCGGTCAGGAGGATCACCGGGACCCCGTCGAACTCGCGCCTCGCCCGCATCTCCCGCACCATGGCGTCGCCGCTGACGATCGGCATCATCACGTCCGCGAGCACCAGATCCGGCGAAACGTCCGCGGCGAGCCGCAGGCCCTCCGCGCCGTCGCGCGCCGGGACCGCGCGGTAGCGTTTCGAGAGGTTCTCGCAGATGAACCGGTTCATCTCCGGATTGTCCTCGACGACGAGGACCGTCGGAAGTTCGCTCGACTCGCTTGGTTCCGCGGCGCCGACCGCCGTCCGGAGGGTCTCGAGAGACTGGCGGGCGGCCTCCGCGAGCCGCGCCTCCTCGCCGGGCGCCATGCGGCGCACCACGGCCCCGGCCGGCGCCTTGGCCGGCACGCGGACGGTGAAGAGAGCCCCGCCCTCCTCGGCATCACCGACGCCGATGAACCCGCCGTGCATCTCGACGAAGTCGCGGGCGATCGCCAGGCCCAGCCCCGTGCCGCCGAACTGCCTCGTACTTCCCCCGTCGCCCTGGCGGAAGCGCTCGAAGATGACCTTTCGCAGCTCGGGCCGAACCCCGGGCCCGCTGTCGCCGATCTCGACCACGAAGTTTCCGTCGTCCAGGCGCACCCGGCAGGAGACCTTTCCGTCGGAGCTGGCGTAGCGGAAAGCGTTGGAGAAGAGGTTCAGGAAGACCCGGTCGAGCTTCTCCTGGTCGATCTCGACCGGCGCCGTCTCGGGCGTGCTGAGCTCGAACTCGATGGACCGCTCCCGGGCGTTGCCCTCGAAGTGCGAGGCGATCCGGCGGATGAGCCGCGCCGCGTCCACCGCCGAATAGTCGAGCGTGACCTTCCCGGCCTCGAGCTTGGCGACCTCCAGCAGGTCGTTGACGTGCTTCAGGAGCGTCCGGGCGTTGCGGGCGATCAGCTCCAGGTCCCGCCGCTCTTCCTTGCCGACCGCCGTCGCCAGCAGCTTCTCCGTCGGGCCGAGGATCAGGGCGAGCGGCGTCCGCAGCTCGTGGCTGACGTTGGCGAAGAAATCGGTCTTCAACTTCTCGAGCTCCCGAGCCTTTTCGTACATCGAGCCGAGGTCGTGGAACGCGGTCTCGAGCTCGATGCCCTTCTCGTCGGCGACGCGGACGCTCTGCGCGAGCGCCGAGACCTTCGGGAGCAACGCGGGAAGGATCACCGCGGTGCCAACCGAGGCGAAGGCGGTGATCGCCTTGATCCCGCCGCTTAACCAGTAGAGGGGCTTCCAGACCGTCCAGACCTCCATGAAGTGCGTGAACCCGCACGACACGATGAAGACGCCGAAGGCGATGTAAATCCACTGGAAGGGGAGGTCCCTGACTCGCCGCACCAGGATGAGGAGGGTCGCCGAGATCGCGACGTAGGCCAGCCAGATGGAGACGTCCGATACGACATGGAGCCATACGAGGCCGGGCTCCCAGAGGTAGCAGTGCCCGTGCGGCATGAACGCGCCCGACGAGAAAACCGCCTGAAGAAAAGGCATAGAGGATCCTCCCCAGATCTCGTCTGATGGTAACGCGTGGCCACAGGGAGGGCGACCGGGTCGGAGGAGGAGGGAAGGCTACGCTGAGCGGGGGCGCCGCTTCCAGGCGACGTAGGGCTTCGCGATCGCGCGCAGCGCCGCGAGCTTCCACCGGTAGAGGCGCGAGGAGAAACTCGGCGGAGCGAGGTCCGCCGTCTCCTCGGGCTGGACGACGAGGGAAACATCGATGGGAAGGACCCCGATGGGCAGCCCCGAGCGGCGGCACGCGTCCCAGAGGTGCGCGAAGACCTCCTTCATCGCGGCGGGATCGGGAGGAGGCTCCTTCTCGAGCGCGCTCCCGATCGTCGGGCGGAAGATGCAGACGGTGGGGAAGGCGCCGGCCGCCACGATCCGGTCGATGCCTCGCTTGGTCGCCTCGACGCTCTCGAGGCCCGCGATGATCTCCCCGGAGACGCGTCCCCGGCCGAGCTTCTTCGACGTGTACTCCATCGCGTCGAAGAAACCCGATTGCCCGTGCGTCTCGGCCTTGCCCGGGCAGAAGCGCGCGAAGACCTCGGGGTCCTCGAACTCGTAGCAGAAGGAGAAGTGGTCCGCCCCGGCCTCGATCAACTCGTCGTACTCGTGGAACATCCGCTTCGGGACCGGCATCGCCTGGACGCCGAGGAAGCCGCCGACCTGCCGGCGCACCGCAGAGACGAACGGCAGGCACTGCTGCAGGCCGTGGATCGGCTCGAGCCGGTCCACTTCCTCGAAGTGGTAGCCGGTGTTGAAGTGCGTGAAAATCGAGCCCGATTCCCCGCGCGCCGCGGCGGCGACTTCCACGACGTCCTCGACCCTCTTCCTGGCCTGCTCGTTGACGCCGAGGTTCCTTCCGGTCGTGCAGAACAGGCAGGCGCGCGCGGGCTGGGTGCTCCAGTAGAGACAGGAGTTGGAGACGTAGACGCCGAGGTAGTTGCCCTGCAGGACGCCGATCCGGCTCATCTCGACCCCGGAGGAAGTCCGTCGCGAGTACCAGGCCGGCTCGGGCGGGATCGCGGCGTCGTAGTCGTCGCCGGACCGCTCGTCCGTCAGCCGGTAGCTCCCGTTCTCCTTGCGGAGAAGGAACGGGGACCTCGCGGCAAACTCCTCGACGACGGGGACGTTGACCCAGATCGGCTTGCGCGGGCCGGGCAGCACGACTTCGAGTCCCGACCCCAGGCCCGCCCGTGTGCGGGAGATGCGGCGGCCGTCCTCGTCGAGGTGGCAGGACTCGTCCATCCGGAGGCCGCGGCAGAAGAGCTCGATCTCCAGCTCGACGGGTGAGAGTTTCCGTGCCATTTCCCGGTCCACGCTAGGCGCATCCGGTGGGAAGTGACATGATGCAGATCACCCGGAACGGCCTTTCGCCCGCAATGCACGAAATGATCCGTTTGCATCATTGCCGCGCCGGTTTCCGGGCAGCGACAATGGCGCCCATGCAATTACAAAAGGAAGGGACTCCGGCCTTTCTCTCTCGTCACGAAGTCTCCGAGCTCTTCGGCGTCTCGGTCTCGACGGTGACCCGCTGGGCGCGGCAGGGACTGCTCAAGACGCTCCGAACTCCCGGCGGCCATTACCGTTTCCCGGCGGCGGAAACGCGCCGCGCCGCGCGGGCCGGAATCTCCGAGACCCTGGAGATCTCCAGGCAGCCGACTTGACGCCATGACCGACGAGCAACGCATCCCGAAGGACCAGATGCCTCCGGTGCTCTCCATGGAGCACGAGGCAATCCGGGAAGAGCTCGATCGGGCCACCCGGATCGGCGGCAAGACCGCCAACGCCGCCTGGGAGGTGACGCGTGTCCTCTTCCCGCACGTCTATCGCGAGGAGTCCTTCGCGATCCCGCCGCTGCTGCTTCTCCCGAAACTCGCGCGCGGCGAGTTCGATCCGGACATGGAGTCGATGCTCCAGAAGACCGAGATCATGAAGTCGGAGTTCCCGCGGATGCTCGACGAGCACCGGATCATCGTGGCGGCCCTCCAGAAGCTTCTGCAGGCGGCCACCGCGGAAGGCCACGTCGGCCTCTGCCGCCTCGCCCAGAAGCTGATCCTCCACGCGCAGACGGAAGAGGAGATCCTCTATCCCGCGTCGATCCTCGTCGGCGAGTACCTGAAGCTGAAGCTCGGCAAGGCCTAGGCCGCCGCGCTTCGGCTTTAGCAGCCGCCCCAGTTCCCGGTCCCGAACTGGTTCGTTTGCATCATGCGGCTAGAGGGCCGCTCCCCAAGACTGACACCCGAGGCCGCGCGGGCGCGCGCCGGGAGGAAGGGCACATGCCAACCAACGATTTGACCATCGCCATGGTCGGCTCCGGAGGAGACGGGGTCGTCACCATGGGCACGCTGATCGCTCAGGCGGCTGCCCGCGAAGGCCTCCAGGTCGTCCAGACGGAGGCCTACGGCCCCCAGATCCGGGGCGGCGAAACCTCCTGCACGGTGCGCGTGGCCTCTCGCGAGGTCTTCGCGCAGGGCGACACGGTGGACGTGCTGGTCGTCTTCGGCTGGCAGGATTTCGCCCGATTCACGGGGGAGCTCGCGGCCGCCGCGGACGCGGTGATCCTCTACGAGGCGGCCGACGAGACCGAGTTCGAAAAGCTCGACCTTCCCGTGAAAGACACCGCCCGCTGGATCCCCGTGCCGTTCCAGCAGCTCGCCCGCGACTGCGCCGGCGCGACGTCGGCCAAGAACGTCGTGACGCTCGGCCTGCTCGGCGAGCTTTTCGGGCTTCCCGTCGAGAGGCTGCGAAAAGGGGTGGAGCACCGCTTCCGCAAGAAGAAGGCCGCGGTGGCCGAGGCCAACGCGCGCGCCTTCGACGGCGGTGTCGCCTTCGCGAAGACGATGACCGACGACGTCTCGCACAAGCGCCTCTCCTACGAGGCGGGAGCGCCGCGGCTTCTCATGTCGGGCAACGAGGCGGTCGCGGTCGGCGCCCTGCACGCCGGGTGCAAGTTTTTCGCGGGTTACCCGATCACGCCCTCCTCGGAGGTCCTGCATTTCCTGGCGGAGTGGCTGCCGCGCGCCGGCGGCGCCGTCGTCCAGACCGAGGACGAGCTGGCCGCCGTCGGAGCGATCATCGGCGCCTCCTTCGCCGGGGTGAAGTCCATGACCGCGACCTCGGGCCCGGGCCTCTCGCTGATGGTCGAGATGATCGGCCTCGCCTCGATGGCCGAGGTGCCGACCGTCATCGTCAACGTGCAGCGCGGCGGGCCCTCGACGGGCAACCCGACCAAGAGCGAGCAGTCGGACCTGCTCCAGGCGCTCTGGGGAACTCACGGCGACGCCCCCAAGGTGGTCCTGGCGTGCTCCGACGTCGAGGACTGCTTCCACACCACCGTGGACGCCTTCAACATCTCCGAGGAGTACCAGATCCCGGTCCTCGTCCTCTCGGACCAGGCCGTCGGGCAGCGCCGCGAGACTCTCGACCCCTCGAACCTCCGGCACGACGTCCGGGACCGCGCCAGGCCCACCGAAGCCGAGCTCGAAGGCTACGAGCGCTATCGGATCACCGACGACGGGGTCTCGCCGATGGCGGTGCCGGGAATGAAGAACGGGATGTACCAGACCAACGGCCTCGAGCACGACGAGGGCGGCCGGCCGTCGGCGATGTACCTGACGCACGAGAAAATGAACGCGAAGCGGTACCGCAAGCTCTGGGGCATCCGGGACCGCTACCGGTTCTTTCGCAGCTACGGACCGGAGAAGGCGAAGGTCGGGATCCTCTGCTGGGGCTCCTCCAAGGGACCGGTCAAGGAGGCCGTCCTGTCTGCCAACGCCCGCGGCGAGGCCGTCTCGGCCTTCGTGCCGCAGGTCCTGTACCCGTTCCCCAAGCACGAGTTCCTGCGGTGGATGGCGGGAGTGGGCCAGCTGCTCATCGTCGAGGTCTCCTACACCGCCCAGTTCTACAAGTACCTGCGGACGTTCCTCGCGCTACCGGAAGGGCGCACGCACGTCTTCAAGAGGTCGGGAGCCAAGAACCTGGCCGTCGCGGAAGTCTCCGCCGAGATCGAACGGGTGCTTTCGCTGGCGGCCGCCCGCGGCTCCGAGGAGGTCGCATGAGCGCAGTCATGCCGATCCTGCAGCCGGCAGACTACAAGTCGGAGTTGAAGCCCGTCTGGTGCGCCGGGTGCGGGGACTTCGGGGCACTCGCCGCGCTCCACCGGGCCATGGCGAAGCTCCAGCTCCAGCCCGAGAACACCGTAGTCGTGTCGGGCATCGGCTGCTCCTCCCGCCTTCCCGGCTATGTCTCGACTTTCGGCTTCAACGGCGTCCACGGCCGCGCGCTGACGCTTGCCACCGGCATCAAGGCCGCCCGCCCGGAGCTCGCGGTGATCGCGGTCGGCGGCGACGGAGACGGCATCGCGATCGGCGGCAACCATTTCCTCCACGCCGCCCGCCGCAACCTCGACATCGCGTACTTCCTCATGGACAACGAGATCTACGGGCTGACCAAGGGCCAGGTCGCCCCGACGACGCCCGCGGGCGACAAGACAAAGTCCACCTACTGGGGAAACCCCGAGCCGTCAGTGGATCCGTGCGAGCTCGCCATCTCCTTCGGCGCCACCTGGGTCGGCCGCGGCTTCTCGGGAGACCCGAAGACGCTCGTGGACCTGATGACAGCGGCGATGGAGCACAAGGGCTTCGCGTTCCTGAACGTGCTGTCCCCGTGCGTGACCTGGCGCGGCGACGACCAGTTCAAGATCCTCAAGGCGAAGCTGCGGTCTCTCCCCGCGGATCACGACCGCACGTCGCGCGCGGCCGCGCTCACTTACACGCGCGAGACCGACACGCTGACGGCAGGCGTCCTGTACGAGGTGCGCGAGCCGTCCCTCGTCGAGAGGATCGAGGAGGTCCGGAGCAAGGCCCTCGCCGTTGGGCCCGTGACGAGCACCGCGGACGTGCTGAAGGCGTTCTCTCCCAGCTTCTGACCAAGGAGAAACCGATGGACAAATCCCCGTCCCGGGTAAATCAGTTGAGCCGCCCCGAGGCGATCGAGGAGATCCGCCGGATCTTGAACGCGCTGCCTCAGGACGACATGTGCGCCTGCGCCATTGCTTCCCGTTACGGGATCTTCTGCAAGGGCTTCGCCCGGTACTCCGACGAGGAGATGAAGAGCAAGTTCTCCTGGATCGCGAGACCGCGCCCGAAGGCGACCCGGGCGGAGCTCGAGCGGCTGGCCAGCGCCTACCACCGTGGGCGCCAGGAGGTCACGGGTGCGGACCTTTGCTGCGACGTGGAGACGCGGGAGCACTGCGGCTGCGACGGCTGGAACACCTACGACAACGCCGCCCTCGAAGAGCTCTACAAGGGACTGACGGGGCGCCAGGCCCGGATCCTTTGAGGGGAACGATTTGTGATTTGTGATTTGTGAACAGGGCCGAAAGGCTGCCTTTTCGCCCTAATCACAAATCACAAATCATCACTCACAAATTGGTCCATATCCGGGGCGGAGGGTCTTCCGCTAAACGAGGCCGTGGCGGTAGGCGAGGACCACGGCCGCGACCTTGGTGTGCACGTCGAGCTTGTGCAGGATGCTCTGGACGTGGTTGCGGACGGTCACGCTGGCGATCGAGTACTTCTTGGCGATCGCGTCGGTTCCCAGGCCCTCGGCGAGGCTGCGGAGGATCTCCTTTTCCCGGTCGGTCAGGACAACCGTGTCCCCTCCGGTCAGCATCACGGGGGAGAGCGGCTCGGAAGCCGCCTTCTCGGGGGCTGGAGAAGGCGGAGTCTCAACGGCCTGCGTGCCGTTGCCTGTGCCGTTGCCGTTGGTCGGGTCCCGCAGGACGTGAACGAGGGTCTTCAGCGCGGCGTGGTAGGAGGCAACGGAGAAGAGCGACGTCCGGATGTTCTTCCGCTTGCCGTCGCCGGTCTTCATGGCGAGCTCGAAGGTGCGGACCGGGTCGTCCTTGCGCTCGCGGGCCTGCCAGGCGACCGCGCAGTTCCTGTGGCAGTAGAGGTTTCCGTGGACATCCCTGCCGCAGAGGACCTCCCAGCAGTATTTCCCGATGGCGCCGCGGGCGGGACGGGAGAGCAGGCGCTCGCACGCCTTGTTCCAGAGGATGATGCGGTCGGCGGAGTCCACGGCGAAGACCGCCTCACCGCTGCGGGAGATACGTTCGAGCGTTTCGTCGAAGGCGCGCATGGGTCAAATGCTGCGTCATCCCAAGGCCGCCCGAATGATGCGATTGCATCAATGCGGACTGGGAACGGTCCAGAGTCCAAGGTCACGACTTTCGACCTTTGACCCTGGGCTGACTCTGGACTTTGGACCTTGAACTTGGAGCGGACGTCGGACTAGATGAGGTTGTGGCGGTAGGCGAAGACGACCGCGGCGAGCTTGGTGTGGACGTCGAGCTTGTGGAGGAGGTTCTGGATGTGGTTGCGGACGGTGACGGGGGAGATGAAGAGCTTTCTTGCGATCGCGCCGGTCGCCATCCCCTGCGCGAGGCAGCGGAGGATCTCCCTTTCGCGGGAGGTCAGGTCGACCGGCTGGCCTTCCTTCGTGGTCATCGGCCAGAGCGGCTCGGGGATGGGCGCGGCCTCGGTCTCGAGCCTGCGCTCCAGGGCGGAGGGCTTCTTCGTCTCGGGGCGGATGATGTGGACGACCGTCGAGAGGGCCGGGTGGTAGGACGGGATTGCGAAGAGCGAGATCTCGAACCACTTCCGGCCGTCCTTCCCGACCTCGATGGAGAGCGGAAAGCGCTGAACGGGCTCCTTGGGCTTCTCCCGCGCCTGGTAGGCCACGGGGCAGTTGCGGAAGCAGTAGACGTTGCCGGCGGCGTCCCGGCCCGCGATGACGTCGTAGCAGCGCTTCCCCAGCACGCTTCGGGCCGGCCGTCCGAGCAGCTCCTCGCACTTCTTGTTCCAGAGGATGACCTTGTCGGAGGAGTCGATGGCGAAGACGGCCTCGCCGCTCCGAGCGATGCGGTCGAGCGTTTCGGAAGTTGCGGGCATCGGGTTCGGGTTCAACTTTACACCGGAGGGCTTTCCGGGCCGGACCTGGCGGCTTCCCGAGGCACCGGAAGCGGCGTTCCTAGCTGGCTTTGCGGCGCCGCGGGGGCCGAACGACCGTGACCGGGCGGCGAGCGACGTAGATGAGCCTCAGGGCCACTCCGCCGACGACCCACTCGTTCAAGGTGTCACGGCCTTCGCTCCCGACGACGACCAGGTCCACCTTGAGGCGGTCGGCCTCGCGCGAGATTGCTTCCGGGACCGGGGTGCGGCGGTCGGCGCTGGCGAACCGGTAGCGGGCCTCGAGCCCCGAGCGCTGAAGCTCCCGGGCGGCGTCGTCCAGGATCTTCTGCGCGGCGCGCTTCTCTAGGGCCTTCTCGAATGCGGAGCCCAGGTCGGCGACGGGCTCGTCCCCCTTGCCCCTCCCCCCGGAGTCCTCGACCTTCCCGATCGTCAGGATCGTAAGCTCGGCGGCCGGGTCGCGGGACGCCATGCGGGCGGCGAACTTCAGCGCGGCGGAGCCTCCCCGCGACCCGTCGGTGGCGACGAGGATTCTCATGGACGCTCCTTTGCGCCCTTTTCCGGCGGACGGGCGCCTTTCTTGTGTTTCCAACTCGGCCTCCTGTGTAGCAGCTGCGAACGGACCGCCCATGATGCGTTCTCACCAAACGAATCGAACCGCTCGGGGTGCGCCGAACTGATTCAAAAGCATCATTCGCTCCATTCGGAGCGCGACCTATCTTCGTTTCCGATGAAGAGCCAGAAGCGAACCGTCACGATCGATGGAAACGAGGCGGCGGCTTCCGTCGCCCACCGCGTCAGCGAGGTGATCGCGATCTACCCGATCACTCCCTCCTCGACGATGGGAGAGCTCGCCGATGAGTGGTCGGCGGAAGGCCGGCGCAACCTCTGGGGGCTGGTGCCCCGCGTCGTCGAGATGCAGTCGGAGGGGGGCGCGGCGGGAGCGGTCCACGGAGCGCTCCAGGCCGGCGCGCTCTCGACGACCTTCACGGCGTCGCAGGGCCTGCTCCTGATGATCCCCAACATGTACAAGATCGCCGGGGAGCTGACGCCGTTCACGATGCACGTCGCGGCGCGGACGCTGGCGACGCACGCGCTGTCGATCTTCGGTGACCACTCCGACGTCATGGCATGCCGCCAGACTGGCTTCGCCTTGCTTGCCTCGGGCTCCGTGCAGGAGGCCCAGGACATGGCCGCGATCGCCCATGCCGCGACGCTGCATTCCCGGGTGCCGTTCCTTCACTTCTTCGACGGATTCCGGACCTCCCACGAGGTCGCGAAGATCGACGAACTCGACGACGAGACGCTCCGGATCCTGATCGACGAGGAGGCTGTCGCCGCCCACCGACGGCGGGCGCTGACTCCCGACCGGCCGGTGCTGCGCGGAACGGCGCAGAACCCGGACGTCTTCTTCCAGGCCAGGGAGGCCTGCAACCCCTTCTACGACTCCTGCCCGGCAATCGTGCGGCAGACGATGGGCCGGTTCGCCGAGATGACGGGCCGCTCCTACGGACTCTTCGACTACGTCGGGCATCCGCGGGCCGAGCGCGTCCTCGTGATGATGGGCTCCGGCGCGGAAGTGGCGCACGAGACCGTCGAT
>DATFQY010000204.1:0-30043 GCA_035263845.1 Thermoanaerobaculia bacterium
CGCGGGCAGCGACGATGCCTCGCTCAACTTGCGGCAGAAGGAGACGAAATCCCGCTGCGCCTGCGCCTGGCCCAGGTAGAAAAGGCCGTACCGGGCTTCCGTACTGCGGCCGTATTCGAGGCTCGCGTCGTAGAAGGCGCGGACCTGGAGGAGCGCGGCTTCGGCCAGCGCGCGAACCGCCGCCGGGCGGACGTTGCCCAGGTCGGCGGGATGGAGCGGGCCGAGATCGTCCTTGATCGTGTTGCCGACGCGTTTCCACTCGCCATCGAGGAAACCCTGGTCGTTTCGCTTGTCGGCGGGGCGCTCCCCGACGTAAGCGGCGGCGGCGAGGTTGGTGCGAGCGGCGGCGAGGCGGAAGAGCGCAAGCAGGCGCTGGCCGTCGTCGAGGGCCTGGCGGGCCCTGGCGATGACGGGCTCGCTGACCTTCTTGATCTGCGTCCAGTTCTCGTCGGTCCGAGGGTTGTTCCGGAGAAACTCCGACCAGCGCTCGATTTCGGCTCCGAGCGGGTCCTTCGACGGGCTGGTTCCGGCAACGGCTCCCGCCGCGAACAAGACAAGGACGAGAAAGATCCGCCCCGACCGATGACGCATGCCTCTCAATCTACGGGAACGGACGAGCAAAGTTTGAGAGAACGGTTCGTCCCCGAAAAGGGGCGTTGCGTCCGGAATTGCAGCGAGAGGCTAGCTCGTCTCCTCGTCCTCTCCGTGTCTCTTGCGGCCCCCCTTGCGCATGGGCTCGCGGTTCTCGGGCTTGCCGTAGCCTCCCCCGCCGGACTTCTCTCCGCCGCGGTGCACCTTGTTGACCGTCGCCCACGCACGCCGCTCGGCCTCGTCCTCCGGCACGCCGCGGTTCTCGTAGCCTTCCTCGATGTGCTCGGCCTGGCGTGTTTCCTTGTCCGTGTACTTGCTCTTATCTCCCTTTGGCATAGGAGCCTCTACCCCGGAAATCGTGCAATCTGGATGCCGCCGGGAATGAGAAGACCTACGGCACGGTGATGGCCCCTAGGCCGGACGAGGTCAGAGTCTGGTTGAGGCGGGGAAGGTCCTCCTTCAGGAAAGCCTCCCAGCGAGGGAGAGCCTTCGCGATCAGTTCTTTACGTTTCTGGAAGCCGAAGAGGAGGTCGGGCGTGGGAGCGGCGTCGGAACTCTCGACGGAGCGGGCGAGCTGCTGGAGCGAGGCCCCGAGGCGTCGGATGCTGGCGAGGTCCACGGCGGGCTCTCCGAAGAAGTCTTCTTCGGGAGTCGCGGGCGGCGGACCGGCGATCGCATCGAGCCTCGTCCCGAAGGCCTCGACCTCGGAGGCCGCGGCGCCGGCCTTTCCCCGCAGCGCGACGATCTGCTTTCGGATCGCGTCCACCTGCACGCGCGCGGCGTTGACGCGGACGCGCTCGGCCTGGATCTCCTTCGCCGCTTCGAACTGACGAGCCAGGTCTGAGTCGGTCGCCTTGATGCGCGGATCGCGGACGACCGTGAGCGGCTGAGTCAGCGTCTGGCCCGCCGCAGTCAGCCGCACGGTGTAGCGGCCGGGCGGAGCCCAGGGCCCCGACGCCGCTGTGAAGGGAGAGAACGGAAGCCCCTTCGCAGGCGCGTAGTGGAGGTCCCAAATGATCCGGTGCATCCCCGCCGCGACGGAAGGCGGAGGCGCGGGGGCGACCCAGTCGGGGGTCAGGGTGATGCGGGAGAGATCCGGCGGACGGGGCTTGTCGTCGGAGGCGAAGCGGCGGACGAGGTCTCCCTTCGCGTCGAGGACCTCGACGGCGATCGGAGACGTGGAGTCGGCCTTCAGGAAGTAATCCAGGATCGCGCCGTTGGGGGCGTTCTCCCCCGCCGGCTCGTCCCTGGGGAACGGCGTTCCCTGGAAAGCGGCCGGGTGGAAGCGCACGGCGTCGCGCGGCGCGAAGAGCCAGGCGGCCGAAGAGGCGATCTTCCCCGACAGCTCGCGCAGCGGCGCGATGTCGTCCAGCACCCAGAAGGAGCGGCCGTGCGTCGCGACGACGACGTCCCCGCGCCGGATGGAGATGTCCCGGATCGAGCAGACCGGCAGGTTCAGCTGCAGCGGCTGCCAGCGGTCCCCGTCGTCGAAGGAGACGAAGATGCCCTTCTCCGCTCCAGCGTAGAGGAGGCCGCGCTTCTCCGGGTCCTCGCGGACGACGTTGACGTAGTGCCCGTCCGGGATCCCCTGCGTGATCGCCGCCCACGTCTTGCCGCCGTCCTTCGTGCGGTAGATGTGAGGGCGGATGTCGTCGAGACGGTGGCGGTCCACGGCGGCATAGACGGTGTCGGCATCGAACCGCGAGGCCTCGAGGATCGAGACCATGGACCACGGCGTGATCTCCTTCGGCGTGACGTTGTCCCAGTGCTTGCCGTCGTCGGCGCTCCTCCAGATCAACCCGTCGTTGGTCCCCGCCCACAGGAGGCCCTCGCGCGCGGGCGAGGGCGCGATCGAATAGACGACGCCGCGCCGCGATCCCACAACCGGAGAGTTCTTCGCGTTGACCGGGTCCATCGTCACCGGCAACGGAGGGTTCTCGCGCGTCAGGTCCGAACTGATCTTTTCCCAGTGCTGGCCGGCGTCGGTCGTGCGGAAGACGAACTGGTTGCCGAAGTAGACCGCCTTCGGGTTCCTCGGCGAGATCGCCAGCGGAAGCGTCCACTCGCCGCGGTAGTCGTCGGGGAAGGCGTGCGTCGGGTCGATGTTCTGTTCCTGCAGGGTCGTCCAGTCGAAACGGTCCACGCCGCCGCCGTAGAGGATGTTCGGGTCCGTCGGGTCCGGGGCGATGTACCCGTTCTCACCGCCGGCGGCGATCGTCTTCCAGTCGCGGAGCAGGATCGTCGAGTAGTCGGTGCGCGACGGGACCGCCGCGGCGCCGGAATCCTGCTGCGCGCCGTAGATCCAGTAGGGAAAACGGTCGTCGGTGGCGACGTGGTAGAGCTGGGCGGTCGGCTGGTTGTACCAGGAGCTCCAGTTCCTTCCCCCGTCCACGGACACGACCGAGCCCTGGTCGCTCGCCGTGATCATCCGCCGCGGGTCCGACGGGTCGATCCACAGCTCGTGGTAATCGTCGCCCCCGGGCGCCCCCTTGAACGGGAGGAAGGTCTTGGCGCCGTCGGTCGAGCGGTAGATCGAGACGTTGCAGACGTAGACGACGTCGGGGTTCTTCGGGTCCACGGTGACTGCGCCGAAATACCAGCCCCGGCCCCACAATCGGGACTCGGAGGAAGCGCGCGTCCACGTCGCGCCGCCGTCGCGCGAGGCGTAGAGGCCTCCCTCCTTAGCGTCCACGACCGCGTAAGCGCGGGAGGAGTCGCTTCGCGAGAACGCGACCCCGATCCGGCCGAGCTTCTCGGAGGGGATACCGGAGACCGGCTTCCAGGTCTCTCCCCCGTCCGAGGTGCGCCAGAGGCCGCTGCCCGGCCCGTTGGAAGCGGGATAGACGTTCCAGGGCGGGCGCCGCGTCTGCCAGAGCGCGGCGAGGATCGTCTTCGAGTCTTTCGGATCGAACGCCAGGTCGATCGCGCCGGTGTGGTCGTCCTTGCCGAGGACCCTCTTCCAGGTCTTTCCTCCGTCCTTCGACCGGAAGACGCCGCGCTCGGGGTTCGGGCCGAAGCCGTGGCCGAGCGCCGCGACGTAAACGAGGTCCGGGTCTTTCGGGTCCACCAGGATCTTCCCGATCTGGCGCGAGTCGGAAAGCCCGATCGCCGCCCACGTCTTCCCGCCGTCGGAGGACTTGTACATGCCGTTGCCGTAGGAGATGTCCGAGCGCATGTCGGCCTCGCCCGACCCGACGTAGATCACTTTCGGGTTCGACGGCGCGACCGCGAGCGCTCCGATCGACGCGATCGGCTGCGAGTCGAAGATCGGCGTCCACGTCCGCCCGGCGTTCTCCGACTCCCAGACTCCCCCGCCGACCGCGCCGAAGTAGAAATGGTCCGGCTCCCCCGGCACCCCGGCCGCGGTCACCGCGCGCCCGGCCCGGAACGGACCGACCAGCCGCCACCGCATCCCGGAATAGAGCGAGGGGTCGAAGGGCTGCGCCGACAGGGCCGTCGCGGCCGCGGCGAGCAGAAGTCCGGACAGGTGCCGTCGGATCGCCAAGTTTCACCCCCTCAGGAAATTCGGTCCGCGGATTGTAGAGGCTCGGAGCGGTTTACGGAGCGCCCCGGAGAGGGACCCGGGAATTTTTCATGCCGGGGACGTGTATGATCCCTGTCACGGAACCCTCCTGACCTGTCCGGGATACCAATTCCACAGTGCCTGAAACCCGGCGGTAGTTTCTAACGGTTCCGCGAATTGAGGGGAAAAGAATGAAACGTCCGGTGCTGTCGCTCTGTCTCGTCCTGTCCGCGGTCCTGGCCGCCCCGCTCGTCGCCGACGAGGGGATGTGGCCTTACAACAACGTCCCGGTCAAACAGCTCCAGGCGAAGTACGGCTGGGCGCCCGACCAGGCGTGGCTCGACCACGTCCGGCTCGCCTCGGTCCGCTTCAACAGCGGCGGGTCCGGGTCCTTCGTTTCGGACAACGGCCTCGTCCTGACCAACCACCACGTCGGGGCGGGCTGCATCCAGAAGATCTCGACGCCCGAGAAGGACTACATCAAGAACGGATACGTCGCGAAGTCCGCGGCCGAGGAGGTCAAGTGCCCGGACCTCGAGCTCAACGTGCTCGAGGGGATCGAGGACGTCACGGCGAAGGTCAATGCCGAGGTCAAGCCGGGCATGGCCGCTGCCGAGGTCCTCGCTTCCCAGAAGGCCGTCCAGGCACGCCTCGAGAAGGAATGCAACGAGTTCACCGGTCTTCGCTGCAACACGATCACCCTCTACGCCGGCGGCGAGTACGACCTCTACAAGTACAAGAAGTACACCGACGTCCGCCTGGTCGTCGCGCCGGAGTTCGGCATCGCGTTCTTCGGCGGCGACCCGGACAACTTCACCTACCCGCGGTGGGACATCGACTTCGCCCTCTTCCGCGTTTACGAGAACGACAAGCCGGTCCGCCCGAAGCATTTCCTGAAGTGGAACCCGGCGGGGCCGAAGGAGAACGAGCTCGTCATCGTCTCCGGCAACCCCGGCTCGACGGCTCGCCTGGACACGCTCGCCCAGATCGAGTTCGACCGCGACGTCCGCTACCCGGCGCAGGTCCAGTACTTCTCCCGGCGCGCCGCGCTGCTCCACGAATTCTCGAACAAGTCGCCCGAGAACGCGCGGATGGCCAACCGCTCGCTCTTCGGGGTCGAGAACAGCCTCAAGCGCTACCGCGGATATCTCCAGGCGGTCCAGGATCCGAAAGTCGTCGGGAAAAAGGCGGAGGATGAGAAGGCGCTCAAGGCGAGGGTCGCCGCCGACGCCAAGCTCGCGGCCTATGCCGGCGCCTGGGACGCGATCGCGGCGGGGCACAAGGCTTACGCGAAGCGCTACGAGAGAGACACCGTGATGACGCGGGCGCTGACCACGTCAGCGCCGCAGATGACGACGGCGAGGACGATCGTTCGGTACGTCGTCGAGAAAGAGAAGCCCAACGACAAGCGGATCGAGGAGTTCCGCGATTCCAACCTCAAGTCGCTCGAGTTCGCGCTGTACTCCCCCGCTCCGATCTACCCCGCGCTCGAGAAGGTCACCCTCGCCGACTCGTTCCGCGAGTTGTCCGAAAAGCTCGGCGCGACCGATCCGTTCGTCCAGAAAGTCCTCGCCGGAAAGACGCCCGAGGCCCGCGCCGCCGAGCTCGTCGAGGGCACGAAGTTGAAGGACGTCGCGTTCCGCAGGGAGCTGGTGGCCGGCGGAGTCAAGGCTGTCGAGGAATCCACCGATTCGCTGATCGTGCTGGCCCGGCAGACCGAGGCCGAGCTGCGCGAGATCCGCAAATGGCGGGAAGAGAACGTGGAGAGCGTGGACAAGGCTAACGGCGCCCTGATCGCTCGGGCTCTCTTCGCCGTCGCCGGCAAGGACCAGTACCCGGACGCGACCTTCACGCTGCGCCTGGCCTTCGGGCCGGCAAAGGGCTACGTCGAGAACGGCCAGACGATCCCATTCGCGATGACCTGGAGCCAGATGTACGAGCACTCCGAGAAGCACGCCGGCAAGTCGCCCTACGATCTGCCGAAGAGCTACCTCGACGTCCGCGGCAAGGTGGACGGCAGGACGCCGGTCAACTTCGTGGCGACCGCGGACACGACCGGCGGCAACTCCGGAAGCCCGGCGGTCAACGAGAAGGGAGAGCTCATCGGCCTCGCCTTCGACGGCAACATCCAGTCGCTCGGCAACGACGTCGTCTACTCCGACCAGCAGGCGCGGTCGGTCTTCGTGCACACGGCGGCGATGACGACGGCGCTTCGGCAGGTCTACGACGCCGGCACGGTGGCGGACGAGCTGGAGAAGGCGACGACGGCGTCGGCGGGCGGCTCCGCAAGCGGAGACGCGAAGGCGCAGCCGAAGTAAGAGAAGGCACGACCGGGCGGGAGGGGCGTACCGAGCGTCGTCGGCCGCGATCGCGGACGAGGGACGCGACATGCGGCGGGTCCGCCCGCCGCAAACCCCCTCCCCTACGACACCAGGCCGGACCGTGAAGGTGCGGGATTAGAATTCCGCATCTTCATGGCGCTTTCCCAAGGCACACGGTTAGGTCCGTACGAGATCCTCGCGCCCGTCGGGGCGGGAGGGATGGGCGAGGTCTATCGGGCCAAGGACACTCGCCTGGATCGCACGGTCGCCGTCAAGGTCCTTCCGGCGCATCTTTCCAGCAGCGAAGAGGTCCGGCAGCGCTTCGAGAGAGAAGCGAAAACGATCTCCTCGCTGGCGCATCCCAACATCTGCTCGCTCTACGACGTCGGGAACCAGGACGGCATCGAGTTTCTCGTCATGGAGTTCCTCGAGGGCGAGACGCTGACGGAGCGGCTCGCGCGCGGCCCCCTTCCCGCCGAGCAGGTCCTCCGCTACGGCATCGAAATCGCCGCGGCGCTCGACAAGGCGCACAAGCAGGGCATCGTCCACCGGGACCTGAAGCCCGGCAACATCATGATCACGAAGTCGGGCGTCAAGCTCGTGGACTTCGGCTTAGCCAAGCTCGCGGCGGCTCCGGCCGGGAGCAATACGTCGGTCTCGATCCTTCAGACCGAGATCGGCAGCAACCTCACGCAGGAAGGCTCGATCCTCGGGACCTTCCAGTACATGGCGCCCGAGCAGCTCGAGGGAAAGGAAGCGGACGCGCGCTCGGACATCTTCGCTTTCGGCGCGGTCCTCCACGAGATGGCGACGGGCCAGAAGGCGTTCGCCGGCAAAAGCCAGGCTTCCTTGATCGCCTCGATCCTCGCCGCCGAGCCTCCCCCGATCTCGACGGTTGTCCCGATGGCACCGCCGGCGCTCAACCGCGTCGACAAGACCTGCCTCGCCAAGGACCCCGACGACCGGTGGCAGACCGCGCACGACGTGATGCTCCAGTTGAAGTGGATCGCGGAAGGCGGCTCGGTCGCGGGCGCGCCAGCGCCGGTCGTCGCACGCCGCAGGAGCCGCGAGCGGCTAGCCTGGGCCGTCGCGGCCTTCCTCGCCGTCGCCACGCTCGCGCTGGCGGCGCTCCAGCTCGCCCGGCCTCGCCCGGACCCGCGGATGGTGCGGAGCTCGCTCCTTCCACCGGAGAAGACCACCTACCACTTCATCAGCGACTCCGCCGGCCCGCCGGCGCTCTCCCCCGACGGCACACTGATCGTGTTCGTCGCGAAGGACGCCGCCGGCAAGAACCTTCTCTGGGTCCGACCGCTCGATACCGGCGGCGTCCGCGCGCTGCCCGGGACCGAGGACGCCAGCCACCCGTTCTGGTCTCCCGACGGCCGGCACATCGGATTTTTCGCAGGCGCCAAGCTGAAGAAGACCGAGGCGGCGGGCGGCCCGGTGCTCTCGCTGTGCGACGCCGGGGACGGGCGGGGCGGGACCTGGAACCGGGACGGCATCATCGTCTTCGAGCCGCACTTCCGGGAGCCTCTGTTCCGCGTCCCCGCGACCGGCGGCAAGCCCGTGCCCGTGACGAAGTTCGACGAGTCGCGGCGAGAGACCACACACCGCTTCCCCTTTTTCCTGCCGGACGGAAAGCACTTCCTCTACGAGGCCGCGAGCCACTCCGCCGGGACTGACAGCGAGCTGCACTCGATCTACTTCGCCTCGCTCGACGGCGGCACGCCGAAGCTCGTCGTCAACGTCCGGTCCAAGCCGGTTTACGCGTCCGAGAACCTCCTCTTCGTCCGGCAGAAGACGCTCATGGCGCAGCGCTTCGATCCGAAGAGCGGGACCCTTTCGGGCGAACCGATCCCGGTTGTCGAGAACGTCCAGGAGGACCCCGGCTTCTTCACGGCTGTCTTCACCGCGTCGGACAACGGGCTGCTGGCCTACCAGGAGGCCGGCGGGAGCGGCAACCTGCAGCAATTGACGTGGTTCGACCGCGCGGGGAAGAAGCTCGAGACCGTCGGCCCCGAGGGAAACCTCTGGTACCCGCGGATCTCTCACGACGGGAAGCGCATTCTCTACAGCGTCGGAGACCCCGCGGATCTCTGGATCGAGGATCTCGGCCGCCATGTCCGGTCCCGGCTGACGTTCGATCCCGCCGACGACTCGTACGCGGAATGGTCCCCGGACGACAGCCGGGTTTACTTCTCGTCGCTGAGGAGCGGCGGAGGCGACATCTATACCAAGCTCTCCTCGGGCACCGGAGCGGATGAACGCCTCGCCACTTCCCCGAGCCTGAAGGGGGTCTCGAGCGTCTCGCCCGATGGCCGATGGCTCCTTTGCAGCGTTCTGAACTCGAAGACCAAGTGGGACCTGGAGGTCTACTCGGTCGCCGACCGGAAGATGAGCGATTTCGTCAAGACCGATTTCGACGAGAACCAGGGGGCGTTCTCTCCCGACGGCCGCTGGGTGGCGTACTCCTCCAACGAGTCGGGTCGCTACGATGTGTACGTGCAGCCCTTCCCGGGGCCCGGCGGGAAGTTCCAGGTCTCGACGAGCGGCGGAGCCATGCCGGTCTGGCGTCGCGACGGAAAAGAGCTCTTCTACGTCGCAGCCGACCTGCGGGTGATGGCTGTGCCGGTCTCCACCGGGGCGACCTTCGAGCCCGGAACCCCCGCGCCTCTCTTCGCGCTGCGCCAGAGAAACGACCCGGACCGCCACTTCGACGTCTCGGCCGACGGCCAGCGATTCCTGGTCGCGGCGCCGGTCGGCGAGGAGGTCTCGCTTCCAATCACGCTGATCCAGAACTGGACGCACCTGCTGCGCGAGCGCAAGTAACCCTCCCGATGATCGGCCAGACGATCTCCCGCTACCGCATCGTCGAGAAATTGGGCGGCGGCGGAATGGGCGTCGTCTACCGCGCGGAGGACACGCGGCTCGGGCGGCAGGTCGCGCTGAAGTTCCTGCCCGAGGAGTTCGCGAAGGACCCGCAGGCGCTGGAGCGATTCAAGCGAGAAGCGCGGGCGGCCTCGGCGCTCGAGCACCCGCACATCTGCACGATCCACGACATCGACGAGGCCGATGGCAAGGCCTTCATCGTCATGGAGCTGCTCGAGGGGGAGACGCTGAAGGACCGCCTCGCGCCGAAGGCGCTAGCCGCGGACACGCTTCTGGACTTCGGGATCCAGATCGCCGACGCGCTGGAAGCGGCGCACTCCCATGGGATCGTCCACCGCGACATCAAGCCGGCCAACATCTTCGTGACGAAGCGCGGCCAGGTCAAGCTGATGGATTTCGGCCTGGCCAAGCTCGAGGCGCGGGAAGCGGCGCTGGCATCCGGGGCTTCGAGCCTCGCGACGGAGTTCGCCCAGCAGAACCTGACGAGCCCGGGCACCGCGATGGGAACGGTCGCGTACATGTCGCCGGAGCAGGCGCGGGGCGAGACCCTCGACTCCCGCACCGACCTCTTCTCCTTCGGCGCGGTGCTTTACGAGATGGCGACAGGGCGGCAGCCCTTCTCCGGCTCGACCTCGGCTGTCATCTTTGACCAGATCCTGAACCGCCCGCCGGTCCCGCCCGTCCGCCTCAACCCGGAGATGCCGCCGGAGCTCGAGCGGATCGTCAACACGGCGCTCGAGAAGGACCGGGAGCTGCGGTACCAGACCGCCTCCGAGATGCGCGCCGACCTGAAGCGCCTGCGCCGCGAGACGGAGTCGGGAAGATCGCGCGCGGTGCCGGCCGCGGAGCCGGCTCCTCCGCCCAAAGCCCCGGCGAGATCGAAGGCGCCCTTGATCGCGGCCGCCGCCGTTCTCGTTCTGATCGCGGCGGGGGCGGCGTGGTGGGCGGCCGGCCGAAAGCCCGGGGCGAAGGCCCCCGGCGGGCGGACGACGCTCGCGATCCTCCCCTTCCAGAACCTGGGCGCCGACGGCTCGAGCGACTACCTGAAGCTCGCTCTCCCCGACGAGATCGCGACGACGCTGTCCTACGTTCCCACGCTCGCCATCCGGCCCTTCGCCGCCTCGCGCCGATTCGACAGGAAGGACGTGGATCCCCAGGCGGCCGGAAAGGAGCTCGCCGTCTCGGACGTCTTCTCCGGCCACTTCCTGCGGGAGGGAGACGCTCTGCGGGTCACGCTCGAAGTCACCGACACGGAATCCAACCGGGTCCTCTGGCGCGACACCCTCGACGCGGCGGCCGGCAACCTGATCGCCCTGCGCGAACAGATCACGACGCACCTGAAACAGGGGCTCTTCCCGCTTCTCGCGGCAGATGCCGGAAGCGGCGCCCCGTCCGCTCCGAAGAACTCGGAGGCGTACGACCTCTACCTTCGGGCCTCGGCCGTCTCGCGCGACCCTGCGCCCAACAAGCAGGCGATCGCGATGCTCCAGCGGTCCGTCGCCCTGGACCCCAGCTACGGCCCTGCCTGGAACGCTCTGGGCAAGCGCGAGTACTACGACGGCAGCTACAGCGACGGCGGCACCGCGGCGATCGAGAGAGCCCGGGCCGCCCACGAGCGGGCCCTGAAGATCGACCCGAACCTCATCGACGCCCAGGCCAATCTCGTCACGCTCCAGGTCGAAGGCGGTGACCTCGCCGGGGCGATGCAGGAGGCCTCTCGGATCCTGAAGCAGGCGCCCAACATCCCCCGGTCTCACTTCATCCACTCCTACGTCCTCCGCTACGCCGGTGATCTGCAAGCCTCGGCGCGGGAGTGCGACAGCGCTCTGGCGCTCGATTCGAAAGACTGGACCCTGCGCTCCTGCGCCGCAACGTTCGACCTGCTCGGCAACTACGACCGGGCCATGGACTTCCTCCGGCCGGACGCGGGATCTCAGTGGGCGCACGTCCTGGAAGCCGACATTCGGATGCGCCAGGGGAAGATGGCGGAGGCAGCGAGGCTGTTCGAGTTGACCGGGACGCGGGACGCTGCCCTGAAGTTCGCGCGGTCCTGCCTGCAAGGGCGCTTCCTCGGCGAAGACGCTCCGGAAGTTCGGGAATACGAATCCGCCAGCTCGGCCGGGCGGGATTCGGAGCCGAAATACTTCGACGGCGCCAGGCTGGCCGGTTGCGGTTGCAAGAGCACGGGACTGCGCCTCCTGCGGCGGGCCGTCGAGGGAGGCTATCTGGCGGTCCCGGCCATGGACCTCGATCCGCTCTACGCGAAGGCCAGGGACGTCCCCGAGTTCGCGGCGATCCGGGCGCTCGCCGTCGAGAAGCAGAAGCAGCTCGCCGCGCTCCTCGGCGCGGCCGGGCGTTGACCGCCATGCCGGAAAACCCGGACTACGAGCGCACCGGGCCGCTCAAAATCCTCAAGCAGGCCGTCGCCGTGGAGCTGGCGCTGGCCGGCGGGGAGCCGCGCCGCGTCGAGGTCTTCGTCGCCGAGCACCGTGAAAACGAGTTCCGGCGCCAGGACGTCCTGGACCTGCTCGAGCGCGTCCAGGCCTTCCTGCCGGCGCGCAACGTCGCGACCGGGGAGTGGGAGCTCTTCAACAAGGATGCGCTTCTCTGGATCGGCGTGCCGCCCTCTCCCCTGGGAAGCGCGCCGGAGGGCGCCGCCGACGAGCTCTTCGAGTTCCGGCGGCCGGTGCGCGTGGACTTCATGGGCGGCCAGTCGCTCGAGGGCGAGATCCTCTACTCCGCCCCGGCCGAGAGCACCCGTCTGGTGGACTACGTCAACGAGCCGGGCCGCTTCCTGCGGCTCTGGACTAATGACCTCCTTACCCTCATCAACAAGGCCTTCGTCCTGCGGGTCGTCGAGAGGGACCGCCGTTAGGCCGAGGAGACGATGCCGCAGATCGACCAGCTTCTCCAGGCGATGCGGAAATTCGGAGCGAACGGGGCGCTGCTCAAAAGCGGCGAAAAGGTCCAGATGGCTTTCCCGACGGGGAATCGCTACACGAGCCAGACGACGCCGCACGATTCCCTCGTCGCGATGATCGAGGAGATTCTGCCGGCCGAGGTCACTGTCGCGCCGGACGGCTCGACGGAGTTCGTCCATGAAACGGGCGCCACATCGGTCCGTGTCCGTGTCCAGGCCGACGGCGAGGCCTGGCGGGTCTCGATCGAACAGATTTCCTCCCGGCCCGCGCCTGCCCCCGAGCCGGCGCCGGCCGCCAGGGCGGTCTCCGCGGGGCACGCGGTCGCGGCCGCGGGCCGAAACGCGATCGAGCGGCTGCTCCTGAGGATGCTCGCGCTCGAAGCCTCCGACCTCCACCTGACGACCGGCTCGACGCCCTTCGTCCGCATCCACGGAGTCATGCAGCCCATGCCGGGATCCGCGCCTCTTACGGCCGACGAGCTCTACGGAATGCTCACCGAGATCCTGCCGGCGCGCAACCGGGAGGAGTTCGAGCGCCGCAACGATACCGATCTCGGCTACGCGATCCCCGGCGCCTCGAGGTTCCGCGTCAACGTGTACCGCGACCGGCGCGGGCCCGGGGCCGTCTTCCGGGCGATCCCCTTCCAGATCCGCACTCCCGAGGAGCTGGGGCTGCCGGCGAGCGTGCTGGAGCTCTGCGACCGCACCAAGGGCCTGGTCCTCGTGACCGGGCCGACGGGCTCGGGAAAGTCCACCACCCTCGCCACGCTGATCGACCACATCAACCGGACCCGGACGGACCACATCGTCACGATCGAGGACCCCATCGAGTTCGTCCACGAGAACAAGAAGTGCCTGGTCAACCAGCGCGAGGTTCACTCCCACACCGACTCCTTCAAGGACGCCCTGCGGGCGGCGCTGCGCGAGGACCCGGACGTCGTCCTCGTCGGCGAATTGCGCGACCTGGAGACGATCGCGATCGCGGTCGAGACCGCGGAGACGGGGCACCTCGTCTTCGGAACGCTCCACACCTCGACGGCGCCGTCCACGATCGACCGCGTCATCGACCAGTTCCCGGCGGACCGGCAGGACCAGATCCGGCAGATGCTCGCGGGCTCGCTGATCGGCGTGATTGCGCAGGTGCTCTGCCGGAGGCTCGGCGGCGGCAGGGTCGCCGCCTACGAGATCCTGATCGGCGGAAGCGCCGTGTCCAACCTGATCCGCGAGGGAAAGACGTTCCAGATCTACTCGATCATCCAGACGGGCCGCGCGCAGGGCATGACGACGCTGAACGACTCTCTCATCACGCTCGTCCGCAAGAACGTCATCGAGGTCAAGGAGGCCTACCGGCTCTCCGTCAACAAGACCGAGATGGCGACCTTGCTGGGGCGCGAGGGCGAGAAGGTCGTCCCCGTAGATGTGTAGGGAGCCCTGTCCCTAGTCGCCTAGAATCGCGTCCCAGTGTTCCCGGACATTCATCTTCCCCTGTGGTCGCTCGTCCACGAGCCGGTTGTCCAGCGGATGACCGAGTACCTGGAGAGGCGAAGCTACTTCGGGGTCTTCTTCCTCCTCTTCCTGGGCGCCTTCGGCCCGAGCCCGCCGGAGGAGTTCATCCTCCTGATCGCCGGCTACCTCATCTTCAAGAAGGTCGCGCGCTTCCCCTTCATGATCGGCGCGGAGCTGGGCGGGATCCTGATCTCGGACCTGATCCTCTACTCCTTCGGCGTCGTCTTCGGGAAGAACCTCGACCGACACCGGCTGATGCGGAAAGTCTTTCCGCCGCACCGAGTCGCCCGGATCCGGGAGTCGTTCCACAAGCACCGCTACCGGCTGATCTTCCTGGCCAGGTACCTCTACGGCCTGCGCCCGGTCGTCTTTTTCACGGCGGGGGCCTCGAAGATGCGGCTCGTCCCTTTCGTCCTCTGCGACCTCGGGGCCTCGCTCATCAACTGCCTCGCCTGGACCGGCCTGGGCCTCTACTTCGGAAACCGGATCGAGGACGCGATCAAGTTCTCGCGGGAGTGGGAAGGCATCCTGCTCGGGGTCGCGCTGGCGTTGATCCTCTACTTCGTCGTCGAGCGGATCCTCGTGAAGAAGGGCGTCGTGTCAGAACGGTCCTTCTGGATCCGCCAGGCGACCGGGACCAAGATCGCCGCCGTCGTCGCCATGGTCGTGGTCACGCTACTGGTCGGCCGGTTCCTCTTCCCCCACGGAGTTCGGGAGGGCCTTCACCTCTCCCGGTAGCGGCTGCGAAACCAGGTCCCGGAGAGACGCCCGAGCCGCGGGCCCGCCCGCGGAACTGCCTCGGAGGCGGTAGAGGGCGATCGGCCGGCTCTCGACTCGTCCCCGCAGGACCGCTTCCAGCCGGTCCTTCACGTCCGCGGGTACGCCGGCGAGCGCGGGCTTTTCCAGGATGACCAGCGCGTCGGGAGCCTTCAGCCGCTCGAGCAGAAGCGCGGGGTCGCTTTCCGCGAGCGGCGCCCGCGAGAGCTCCAGGCAAGCCCAGCCGAGAACGTCCTCGTTCAACTCGAAGCTGTACAACCGCGTCGCCGGAGACATCCGCCGCTCGACGCGGGCGAAGAACCGCTTCGTGGCCCGGTCCTGCTTCCAGCGGGGCAGGGCGTAGAGGTCGAGCAGGAGCAGCGAGCCGAGCGCGACGAGGAGCGACACGGAGATCAGCCGGGAGGCCGACTTCCGCGCGAATGGCACGAGAGACAGGCAGATCGCGGCCGCGGCGACGACTCCCGCGGCCTCGGCGGGGCTGATCCGCCGGTCTCCGACCGCCGGGATGAGGAGGACGCCGACGGCCACGAGAGAGACCGCGGCGAACTGGAGCCAGAGACCGCGGGAGGTCGCGCCGCGCGGCTCCTCGAGCTTCGCGTCGAGGAACGCTCCCGTCAGGACCGCGACGACCGGGACGAGTGGCAGGAAGTAGATCGTTCGCTTCGTCCCCGCCACGGAGAGAAAAAGGACCGCCGCCCCGAGCCCGGCAACGAGCGGCGCCAGCGCCGCCATCTTCGAGCGCGCGGCCCGCTCGCGTACCCCGCGAGCCACCGCGTAGGCAAGGGTCACCGTCCACGGAAAGAGCACGCCGGGCAGATACGCCAGGTAGAAATAGAACGGGGCGCGGTGGTGCGAGTACTCCCGGTGACGAAGGCCGAGAAGCCGCCCGAATTGCTGGTTCCAGATCGCCTCGGAAAGACCCGCCGCTCCGCCGCCGACGTAGGCGACGCCCGTCCAGAGAAGCAGCGCCGCAGCCGGGACGAGCAGAGCGGCGGGCGAGAGGCATTCGCGCCAGCGCCGTCTCGGGGCGCCCAGAGCCCAGAAGGGGACCGTCAGGAGGAAGAGCAGTGCGACGCCGATCAAGCCTTTCGCGAGCAGCGCTCCCGCCGCCGCGAAGCCGAAGCTCGCCTCCCAGCGCGGGAAGCCCGCTCTCTTCGTCGAGGAGACGAACGCCAGGAGGCCGAGCGACACGAACGCGGTCAGGGCCACATCCACCACGACGTTGTGGGCGTTGGCGGCGAAGAGGTAAGTCGTCGCGAGGACGACCGCCGAAAGGAGAGCCGCGCGCTCCGAAAAGAGGATCCGCGCGATGCCCGAGGCCGCCAGTAGCGTCATCGCGGAGAAGAGAATCGAGGGAAGCCTCGTCGAGAACGGCGTCGCGCCGCGACCGAGCCGGATCGAAGAGGCAACCGAGGCGTAGTAGAAGGGCGGCTTCTCCTCGAGGGAGCGCCCGGCGAGCCGCGTCCGAAGGAAGTCCCCGCTCTCCGCCATCTGCTTGGCGATCGCCGCCTCGCGCGTCTCGTCTCCGATACGCAGAGGCCGGCTGCGCACCCCGAGCGGGGCGGTCAGAAGCACGAGCGCTCCGACACCCAGCGCGTAGCGATGCCGCGCGAACCAGTTCCGCAGGATCTCCTCCATCTCTTGTCGTTCCGAGGTCGTTACCGCTTCAAAAAGGATACTCCCAAGGCGTCCCGGCCGATAAACTCAGAATTCCGAAAAACGACATGCCCCTGTCTCTCGGAACCCGGCTGGGCCCGTACGAGATCCTCGCCCCTCTCGGGGCGGGGGGCATGGGAGAGGTCTGGCGAGCCCGGGACCCGCGCCTGGGCCGGGACGTCGCGATCAAGGTCCTTCCGGCGGCGCTGCCTCAGGATCCCGACCGGCTGAAGCGCTTCGAGCAGGAGGCGCGCGCGGCCGGGGCCGCAGTGACGCCGGACGGGAAGTTCTATGCCTACTCCGTCGGCCGAACCCTCTCCCAGCTCTACCTCGTCGAAGGGCTGCGATGACGATCGCGCCGGGTAGCCGGCTCGGACCATACGAGATCCTTGCTCCGCTGGGCGCCGGAGGAATGGGCGAGGTCTGGAGCGCGCGGGACCCGCGGCTCGGGCGCGAGGTCGCGATCAAGGTGCTGCCCGACGAGCTCTCCTCCGATCGCGAGCGGGTGCGGCGTTTCGAGCGCGAAGCGCGCGCCGCCTCGGCTCTGAACCACCCCAACATCGTCACGATCCACGAGGTCGGGCAGGACGGCGGCCGCGATTTCCTCGTCATGGAGAAGATCGACGGAAGCACTCTGCGCGAGCTGCTCGTCGAGGGCGCCCTGCCGGCGCGGCGCCTCCTTCTGATCGCCTGCCAGATCGCCGACGGCCTCGCGCGGGCGCACGAGGAAGGAATCGTCCACCGAGACCTGAAGCCCGAGAACGTGATGGTGACGAAGGACGGCTTCGTCAAGATCCTCGACTTCGGGCTGGCCCGGGTCGAGGAACGCGGCATGGCGGCGAACCCGGCGACGCAGGCCCCGACCGCGACCTCCGGCACCGCCGCGGGGATCGTGCTGGGAACCGTCGGCTATATGTCCCCCGAGCAGGCGAGCGGGAAGGCGCTGGATTGGCGGTCGGACCAGTTTTCGTTCGGATCCATCGTCTACGAGATGGCAACCGGACGCCGCGCGTTCGTCGCGAACACGGCCGCCGAAACACTCTCAGCGATCATCCGCGAGGACCCGGAGCCGATCGCTTCTCTCAACCCGCGGGCGCCCGCGCCCCTGCGGTGGACGATCGAGCGCTGCCTCGCCAAGAGCCCGGAGGACCGTTACGTCTCGACCCGCGACCTGGCCCGCGACCTGGCGAGCGTCCGGGACCACCTCTCCGAGGCCGCGACGTCAGGACCTTCCGTCGCGGCCCCTTCGCGCCGGCGCCGCCCGCTTGCGGCGGCGCTCGTGGCCGTCCCGATCCTCGCGGCCATCGCGGCCGTTGCGTTCTTCCTGGGGACGCGCGCGGGCAGGAGGCCGATCCCGTCCTTCCAGCGGCTGACCTTCCGCCGCGGGTATATCTGGTCGGCGCGGTTCGCTCCGGACGGCAAGACGATCGTTTACGGCGGGATCTGGGATGGCAAGCCGGTCCAGCTCTTTTCGACGCGCCCGGCAAGCCCGGAATCCAACGCGTTCTCGCTTCCCAGCGCTGACGTCCTTTCGATCTCCGGTTCGGGAGAGCTGGCCCTGTCGCTCGGACGGCGCTACGTCGGCTCCTGGGAGACCGGCGGCACGCTCGCCCGGATGGCGCTATCTGGAAACGCCCCGCGCGAGGTCGCCGAGGGCGTGCACTCGGCGGATTGGGCTCCCAACGGAACCGACCTGGCCGTCGTCTATCTGAGCGAGACCGGGGGCCGCCTCGAGTACCCGATCGGGAAAACCCTCTATGAGACTTCCGGATGGATCGGTAACCCCCGCGTATCGCGAGACGGAGAGCTCGTCGCCTTCCTCGACCATCCGCTGCGCAACGATGACACTGGTTCCGTCGTCGTGGTCGACCGCTCCGGCAAGAAGACGGTTCTCTCCGGACCCTGGCCGAGCACGCAGGGTCTTGCCTGGGCCCCCGACGGAAAGGAGATCTGGTTTACCGCCTCGCAGATGTCGATCGTTCGGGATCTTCGATCGGTCACGCTGTCGGGGCGTTCGCGCCTGATCGGCAACTCCATTGGCACATTGCATGATGTTTCCGCCGACGGCCGCGCGCTCATTGGTCGGGACTCCGTCCGAGCCCGGATGGTCGCTCTTCTCTCTGGCGAGTCGCGCGAGATCGATCTCTCCTGGCTGGACAACACGATTCCCGCGGATATCTCTCGCGACGGCGAAATCCTTTTCGCGGAGGAAGGCGAAGCGGGCGGCGGAGTCGGCGCCGTTTATCTCCGAAAGAACGACGGCTCTCCGCCTGTGCGGCTGGGAGACGGATATGCGCTCGCCCTGTCGCCCGACAAGAAGTGGGCCCTGACGGCGCCAATCAACTTCTCCGAGCTCAACCTGCTGCCGACCCGTACCGGCCAGGCCAGGAAGGTCGAAAGAGGCGGGATCGAGAGCTATCAGTCTGCCGAGTTTCTTCCCGACTCCAGGCGCATCCTCTTCGCCGGAAAGGAGCGCGGTCACCGGGCACGGCTCTACGTCCAGGATCTCGAGGCCGGAGGACCCAGGCCGATCACTCCGGAGGGGGTCGGCGCGATCTTCCGGCGCAATGTCATCTCGCCAAACGGTAGGTTCGCGACGGGGCCGGGCCCCGAGAAAGGCTACTTTCTCTATCCGTTGGAAGGCGGGTCTCCCGTTCCGATTCCGGGATGGGAGGAAGGAGAAATACCGATCCAGTTCACGGACGACGGCCGCTCCCTCTACGTCTATCGCCCGCAGGAGACGGTCGCGCGCGTTTCGCTGCTGGACCTTTCGAGCGGCCGCCGGACTCCCTGGAAGGAGCTGAAGCCCTTCGACCCGGCGGGATCCAGCGCGGTCTTGAGCGTCGCGATCGCGCCCGACGGGAAGTCCTATGTCTACGGCCACGCCCAGATGCTCTCGGACCTCTACCTCGTCGAAGGGCTCCGCTAGTTCTTGTAGACCTTCCCGTCCTTCATGACGAAGGAGACCTTCGAGAGCTCCTTGACGTCCTTCAACGGGTCGCCGGGGACGGCGACGATGTCGGCGTAGGCGCCGGGGGCGACCACGCCGATCTGGCCGGACATGCCGAGCATCTCCGCGGCGGCGGAGGTCGCGGACCGGATCGCGTCCATCGGTGTCATACCGAACTCGACCATCCGCGGGAACTCCGCCGCGATCGGATCGGTCCAGGGGAAGCCGCCGACATCCGTTCCGAAGGCGATCTTCACCCCCGCCTTGTAAGCCTTCGTCAGCGACGGGCCATGGAGGGCCACGCGCTTCCTGTCGCGCTTGCCTCCGGGCGTGTCGGGCGGCTCGTTGTGCGTGTAGTAGACGCTCATCGTCGGGCAGTACCACGTCCCCTGCTTGACCATCTGCTGGACGGCCGCGTCATCGAGCTCCAGGCCATGCTCGATCGAGTCGCAGCCGCCGTCGAGAGCGCGGTGCAGCCCTACGCCGTTGTAAGCGTGGCAAGCGACCTTCTTTCCCCAGCCGTGCGTCTCGTCCACGATCGCCTTGATCTCGTCTAGTGTCAGCGTCGGCTGGGAGACGAGGTTTCCGGCGGCGTCCACCCAGGAGCGGTGCGTCATGTAGACCTTGATCCAGTCCGCGCCGTTGTCGAGCTGCTCGCGGGCCGCCTTCCTCGCCTCGACCGGACCGTCCACGATCTGCGCGCCCTTGGGCACGACGATCTCCGGCGCGTAGCCCTCCAGGGGGTAGCCGCCGGTCGTCGAGATCGCTCGCGTGACGACGAACATCCGCGGGCCCGGGATGTGCCCCTGCTCGATCGCCATTTTGATGCCGACGTCGCCGTAGCCTGCGCCCTCGGTCTCCACGTCGCGGATCGTCGTGAAGCCCTGCTCGAGCGCGCGGCGCGCCGCCACAGCCGCCCTCGCCGCGCGGTAGGCGATCGGGTACTTCAGAAGCTGGATGTCGTAGCCGCCCTCGGCCGGGTCCTCGCCCTGCAGAAAGATGTGCGTGTGCGCGTCGATCATCCCGGGCAGCACCGTGGCCTTCGAGAGGTCTATGACGGTCGCGCCCGCGGGGACCGCGCCTCCGGCAGCGCCCACGCTCTCGATCCGGTTGCCGCGGACGACGATGACCTGGTCCCTGCGCGGCGACGGGGACTTTCCGTCGATCACGGTGCCGGCGCGGATGACCGTGACGGCAGCGGGCGCCTGCCCGAGTCCGGAGGCCGCAGCGAAAAGGAAGGAGACGGCCGCGAGGGCCCGCCTCAAGCGGGCCCCTCGCGGAAGGAGAGGACCGTTCCGACGGTTTTGCCGTCCACGCGCTGCGGCTTGGAGGAGCGCTGGAGTACGCGGCCGCTCTTCAGCTTCACCGGCCCCTTTGTCTCGACGTCGCGGCGAGCGTGGAGCCCCATGACGTGCTTGGCGAAGTCGCCCGGATCCGCGACCGTGTCGAGGAGGAACGCGAGCATCCGCTCCTCGTCGCGGGTCTTCGCGATGTCCTCCGGGATGCCCCAGAGCTGCACGAAGCTCTCGTTGAAGTTGGAGATCTTTCCCCTCTCGTCCACGACGAGGATCGCGACGTCGGTCGAGTCCAGGGTGGCCCGCATGAGCGACGCCGCCTTCTGGAGCTCGCGCTCGTTGCGCTTCTGCCGCGTGATGTCGAGCGCGACCCCGATGACGCCGCGGATCGAGTTGTCGGGGTTGCGCAGCGGCTCGCAGTGGGAGGCGTAGGTCCGGCCGGCCCAATCCACTTCGAAGCTGACCGACTGGCCGAGAAGAGCCTTGCGGTGCGCGGCGAGCGGGAGGAACTCGGGGTCCTTCGTGTTGAAGAAGTCGAAAAGCGTCACGCCGACGTATTGTCCGGGCCGGGCGCCCATCGCGGTCAAGCCCGCGCCTTCCGAGGAGGTCAGCCGAAGGTCGAGGTCGGTGGCCCAGAGGACCGCCGGCATCTGCTCGACGATCAGGCGCAGAAGGGTGTCGCGGTCGTCGGAGGCGCTCCCCTCCCGCGGGAGGTCGCTATCCTGCGCCCCGCCCTCGCCCGAGTGGTCCGAAGTCCTTGCCTCCATGGGATCACGCCCGCTTCACGAAATCATATCCCCGGGGCCAAGTCGGGAGGCCCCCTGGAACCTGGAACCTCTTTAGAGGTGGGTCGCGGAGAGGACGAAGGGCGCCCAGAGCAGGGCGTTTAGGAGCAGGAGCAGGAGGATCGTCCTTCTCGCCCAGCGCCGTTCGATCCCCTGCACGTCCATCATTTGGGTTCCCTTTCTTAGACGAGACCTGGTCCCGGGGAGATTACGTATCCGGGTAACGATAGGATTCCCCCTCGTGAAAAAAGCCCTCCTGGCGCTTGCCGTGGCCACCTGCTGTGTCTCGTGCAGCTCTGTCAGCGCCTCCTCGGAACGCCTGATCGGGTCCGCGGCCTACCCTCCGACACGGACGGAGACGGTCCTGATCCTGAGGCGCGAGCCCAAGAAGCCGCACGAACGGCTTGGCCACGTCTACGTGGATCCGGACGGAAAGCCGCCGGTCGAAGAAATCGAGGCGGCGATCCGGAAAGAAACGGCGAAGCTGGGCGGCGACGCCGCGGTCATCGTCTTCGACAAGACCCAGCGGGTCGGAACGATGGTCGAGGGACCCTGGTGGAACCGTCGGGCCTATCCCATCACCGGGCGAAAGATCATCGCGGTCGCGATCCGCTACAAGGGCGAACGCGAGCGCGGTTGACCCGAAATCCTGGAAACCCTGAAGGAGCGTTCATGACCCTGAGGAAGAAGACCCTTTTCCTGTCTCTGCTGGCCGCCGCCTGGACTGCCTCGATGGCCGCGCCGGCTGCTGCCGCGACGTCCAGGCCCGAGCGCGTCACGTCCGTCGAGGGGATCACCGAGTACCGGCTGGCCAACGGCCTGCGGGTCCTCCTCTTCCCCGACCCCACCAAGCAGACGATCACCGTGAACATCACCTACCTCGTCGGATCGCGCAACGAGAACTACGGCGAGACCGGGATGGCGCATCTGCTCGAGCACCTGATGTTCAAGGGGACTCCGAACCACCCCAACATCCCGCAGGAGCTGACGGCGCACGGCGCGCGCCCCAACGGCACGACCTGGTACGACCGGACCAACTACTTCGAGACCTTCGCGGCGACCGACGAGAACCTGAAGTGGGCGCTCGATCTCGAGTCGGACCGCATGGTCCACTCCTTCATCGCGAAGAAGGACCTCGACAGCGAGATGACCGTCGTCCGCAACGAGTTCGAGGCCGGAGAGAACGATCCCGAAGGAGTGCTCGACCAGCGCGTCCTCTCGACGGCGTACCTCTGGCACAACTACGGGAAGGACACGATCGGCGCTCGCTCGGACATCGAGAACGTTCCCATCGAGCGGCTCCAGGGCTTCTGGCGCACCTATTACCGGCCGGACAACGCTGTGCTCTTGGTGGCCGGGAAGTTCGACGAGGCGAAAACGCTGGCGATGATCGACGCGACCTTTTCGCCGATTCCGCGCCCGACGTCGCCGGTGCCTACGACCTATACCTCCGAGCCGACGCAGGACGGAGAGCGTTCGGTGACGCTGCGCCGAGTCGGCGACGTCCAGGCGCTCGCGGTCGCCTACCACGTGCCCGCGGGCTCCCACCCCGACGCCGCGGCCGTCGAGATCCTGGGCGAGGTCCTCGGGGACACGCCTTCGGGCCGGCTCCACAAGGCGCTCGTCGAGAAGAAGAAGGCCACGCGGGTGTCGAGATTCTTCCTGGACCTGAAGGAGCCGGGCTTCCTGATTCTGCGGGCGGAAGTGCGGCAGGAGCAGCCGCTCGACGAGACCCGCGGCCTGATGCTCGAGGCGATCGACGGCGCGGTCACCAACCCGCCGACGAAGGAAGAAGTCGAGCGGGCGCGGGCCAGGATCCTCAAGAACATCGAGCTGACGCTGAACGCCGCGGACCGCGTCGGCCTCCAGATGAGCGAGTGGATCGGCGCCGGCGACTGGCGGCTCTTCTTCATCCACCGCGACCGCATCCGCAAGGTCACGCCGGAGGACGTCGGAAGGGCAGCCGCCGCGTATTTGAAGACCTCCAACCGGACCGTCGGCATGTTCTACCCGACAGTCAAGCCCGACCGAGCAGAGATCCCGGCCCCGCCCGATGTCGCGACGCTGGTGAAGGACTACAAGGGCGACGCTGCGATCGCCGCCGGCGAAGCGTTCGACCCGAGCCCCGCGGCCATCGAGTCGCGGGTGGCCAGGATGACGCTGCCGGGCGGCCTGAAGCTCGCCCTGCTTCCCAAGAAGACCCGCGGCTCGACGGTCGTCGTGGCGATGACGCTTCGCTACGGCGACGAGAAGAGCCTGATGAACCGGGCGACCGCGGCGCAGATGGCGGGCGCGATGCTGATGCGCGGGACCTCGAAGCACACCCGCCAGCAGATCAAGGACGAGTTCGACCGGCTGAAGGCGCGCGCGGGAGTCAGCGGCGGGCCGACACAAGCCACCGTCTCGATCGAGACGACCCGGGAGAACCTCCCCGGCGCCCTGGCGCTCGCTGCCGAGTGCCTGCGCGACCCCGTCTTCCCCGCCTCGGAGTTCGAGACGTTGAAGCAGGAGACGATCGCCGGCATCGAGCAGGGAAAGAGCGAGCCCCAGCAGATCGCCGTCACGGCGTACCGGCGGCACGTGTCGCCCTTCCCCAAGGGGGACATCCGCTACACCTCCACTCCCGACGAGGACATCGCCGAGGTCCAGGCTCTGAAGCTCGAGGACGTCAAGAAGTTCTATTCCGACTTCTACGGCGCGTCCGTCGGGGAGCTCGCCGTCGTCGGCGACTTCGACGCGAAGGAGATCGGCAAGCTCGCCGGCGACCTCTTCGACGGATGGAAAAGCCCGAGGCCGTTCACGCGAGTCCCCAATCCCTACCAGGAAGCCAAGCCCGAGAACCGCTCCTTCGAGGCCCCGGACAAGGCCAACGCGTTCTTCGTCGCGGGCATGAATCTCCCGATCCGCGACGACGACCCCGACTACCCGGCGATGGTGCTCGGCAACTACATGCTGGGCGGCGGGTTCCTGAACTCGCGCCTGGCGGTCCGGATCCGGCAGAAGGAAGGACTCTCTTACGGAGTCGGATCGCAGTTCGGCGCATCGTCGCTCGATAAGTCCGGACAGTTCTTCGCCTTCGCGATCTACGCTCCGCAGAACGCGTCGAAGCTCGAGGCCGCGTTCAAGGAGGAGGTCGCCCGGGTCCTCAAGGACGGCTACGAGACCAAGGAGGTCGAGGAGGCCAAGTCGGGCTGGCTGCAGGCGCAGCAGGTTAGCCGTGCGCAGGACGGGACGCTGGCGCGGACCCTCGCGACGAACCTCTACCTGGCCAGGACGCTCGCCTGGTCAGCGGACCTCGAAAAGAAGGTTGCGGCATTGAAGCCCGAAGAGATCGGTGCGGCGATGCGCCGCCATCTCGATCCGGAGAAGCTGACGATCGTGAAGGCCGGAGATTTCGCCAAGGCGGCGACGTCGTCGCCCGCGGCGCCGGCGAAATGAAGGAGCCAGGATCCATGAAACGTTTTCTAGTTCCAGCGGCGGTTGCCGGAGGCATTCTCGCGGGCCAGGCGCTCCTGGCCGAGGATGCGAAGGACACGAGGGAGGTCGCCAGCGCGCCCATGGCCAAGAAGATCAGCCACGTCGAGACCATCCACGGCGACAAGCTCGTGGACGACTACTACTGGCTCCGCGACAAGAAGAACCCGGACGTCAAGGCGTACCTCGAGACCGAGAACGCGTACGCCGACTCCGTGATGAAGCCGACCGAGGCCTTCCAGAAGAAGCTCTACGACGAGATGCTCGGCCGCATCAAGGAGACGGACCTCTCGGTGCCGTACCGGAAGGGTGGGTGGCTCTACTACTCCCGAACGGAGAAGGGCAAGCAGTACTCCATCTACTGCCGCAGAAAGCCCGAGACGGAGGCGCCCGAGCAGGTCTACCTCGACGTCAACGAGCTCGCCAAAGGCGAGAAGTTCATGTCGGTGGCGGACCAGGAGGTCTCCGACGACGGGAACCTCCTTGCCTACACTACGGACAACGTCGGCTTCCGCGAGTACAAGCTGCACGTCCGGGACCTCCCGTCCGGCAAGGACTTCCCCGAGACCGTCGAGAAGGTCTCCTCGGTCGCCTGGGCGGCGGACAACAAGACGCTCTTCTACACGGTCGACGACCACGCCAAGCGGCCCTACCGGCTCTACCGGCACGTCCTCGGGACCGACCCGAAGTCCGACACCCTCGTCTTCGAGGAGAAGGACGAGATGTTCCGCGTCGGGGTTTTCCGGTCGCGAAGCATGAAGGTCGTCTTCCTGGTTTCCGGCTCGCACACGGCGGATGAGTGGCAGTACCTGCCGGCGGACAAGCCGGCGGGCTCCTTCACGATGATCTCGCCCCGAGAGAAGGACCACGAGTACGCGGTCGATCACCGCGGCGATCTCTTCTACATCCGGACAAACAAGGGCTGCCGCAACTTCCGCGTGGTGACGGCGCCGGTCGCATCTCCCGGCGAGTCCAACTGGAAGGAAATGCTCCCCTGCCGGCCGGCGGTCATGGTTTCGGGCCTCAGCGTCTTCGCGGGCCACGCCGCGATCTCGGAGCGCGAGGACGGTCTGCCGCGCATCCGGATCATCGATCTCGCGATTAACACGGCGCACCGCGTCGATTTCCCGGAGCCCGTCTACGCCGTCTTTACGCAGAACAACGAGGAGTTCGACACGAAACTTCTGCGGTTCAGCTACCAGTCCTTCACGACGCCGCCGTCGGTCTACGACTACGACATGGCGACGAAGGAGCGAAAGCTCTTGAAGCGCACCGAGGTGCTCGGCGGCTACGATCCCGAGAAGTATCAGTCCGAGCGGCGGTACGCGACCGCTTCCGACGGCACGAAGATCCCGATCTCGCTCCTCTACAAGAAGGGGTTCGTCGCGGACGGCAAGGCCCCGCTGTGGTTGAACGGTTACGGCTCGTACGGCTCGCCGTCCTTCGCGACCTTCAACTCGAACCGTTTCACGCTGGTCGACCGCGGCTTCGTCTTCGCCATCGCCCACATCCGCGGCGGCGGCGAGATGGGCAAGCCGTGGCACGACGCCGGCAGGATGATGTCCAAGAAGAACACCTTCACCGACTTCATCGCGGTAGCCGAGCAGCTCATCGCGGACAAGTACACCTCGAAGGACCGCCTGGTCATCGAGGGCGGCTCGGCCGGCGGGTTGCTGATGGGCGCCGTGACCAACATGCGTCCGGACCTTTTCAAGATCGTCGTGTCGCGTGTGCCGTTCGTGGACGTCATCAACACGATGCTCGACGAGTCGCTGCCGCTGACCGTCGGCGAGTTCGAGGAGTGGGGCAACCCGAAGAAGAAGGACGAATACGACTACATCAGGACATACAGTCCCTACGACAACCTCGCGGCGAAGTCGTACCCGACGATGCTGGTGAAGACCTCCTTCGATGACAGCCAGGTCATGTACTGGGAGCCGGCCAAGTACGTCGCGAAGCTGCGGACGCTGAAGACCGACAAGAACCCGCTCGTCTTCAAGATCAACATGGCGGGAGGCCACGGCGGCTCTTCCGGACGCTATGACCGCCTGAAGGAGCTGTCTTTCGACTACGCTTTCGTCTTCAACCAGCTCGGCATCACGCAATAGGCCCAGGTCCCAAGTTCTCGTCGTGCTGTAGCACGGGCCCTTGGGCCTCCCGCCACGTCGCGCCCCAAATGAGAGAATCTGCGCCACCCCCATGAGCATCACATCGGGGTCTCGGCTCGGGCCCTACGAGATCCTGTCGCATCTCGGCGCGGGGAGCATGGGGGAGGTTTACCGCGCCAGGGATCCGCGCCTCTCGCGCGAAGTCGCGATCAAGATTCTGCCGGCGTTGCTCTCCTCCGATCCGGAGCGGCTTCGGCGGTTCGAGAAGGAAGCGCGCGCGGCCGGTATCCTCAATCACCCCAACCTGACCACCGTCTACGACGTCGGCTCGCACGAGGGGACGGTCTATCTCGTCTCCGAGCTGCTCGAAGGGGAAACGCTGGAGGATCGCCTGGCGCAAGGACCGCTCTCCCCGCGCCGGGCGATCGATTACGCGCTCCAGATCGCCCGCGGCCTCGCGGCGGCGCACGAAAAGGGGATCGTGCACCGCGACATCAAGCCCGAGAACCTCTTCCTGACCCGGGGCGGCCACGTCAAGATCCTCGACTTCGGCCTCGCCCGCTTCGCCGGGGCGGACGGGCTTCCCGACGAGCAGGCGACGACCTGGGCGAAGACCGAGCCGGGCCTCGTCCTCGGCACGCTCGCCTACATGGCGCCCGAGCAGGTGCGCGGCCACCCGCCGGACGCGCGTTCGGACATCTTCTCCTTCGGCGCGGTCCTCTACGAGATGGTGACCGGCCGGCGCCCCTTCCTCGCCAAGTCCGCGGCCGACACGATCAGCGCGATCCTGAAGGAGGACCCGCCCGACGTCTCGCAGGCCGACCGGCCGGTTCCCGCGGCGCTGGAGCGAATCATCCGGCACTGCCTGGAGAAGCAGCCGGAGGAGCGGTTCCGGTCGGCGCACGATCTGGCCTTCGCGCTCGAGGCGGCGTCCGGAACGACCGATTCGATCTCCGCCGCGCTGCCCGTCGCCGTCCGGAGGCTCGCCCGCCCGCGTTGGAAGTCGGTGCGGTGGATCCTGGCGCTCGCAGCCGCGATTCTGGCCGGAGTCCTGCTCGACCGGCTCCTGCGGCCCCCGGGACAGCCGCGCCCGGTGACCTTCCGTCCGCTGACCTACTCGGGCAGCGACTTCTCCCCCGCCGCCTCCCCCGACGGCCGCACGATCGCGTTCGCGTCCGAACGGGACGGCCTCCGTCGCATCTGGCTGAAGCAGCTCTCCGGCGGAAACGAAGTCGCGCTGACCTCGGGCCCGGATGACGATCCCCGCTTCTCTCCGGACGGCTCGAGCATTCTTTTCTCCCGGTCGGAAGGCTCGGGCACCACGCTCTACCGCGTGCCGATGCTCGGCGGCGAGCCGCGCCGGCTGGCGGAAGACGCCTCCGACGGCGACTGGTCTCCGGACGGGCGCCGGATCGCGTTCGTCCGAAAGAGCGTCAAGCGCGGGGTCCTGGGGTCCTCGGTCCTGGTCGCCGACGCCGACGGCTCCGGCGCCCGGGAGATCGCGCGGATCGAAGGACACGCCCTGCGATGGGCGCGCTGGTCTCCCGACGGGCGGACGATTGCGCTGGTGGACAACGGCCTCGCCAGCGCGTCCCGGCCGGTCCTGCTCGTGGACGCCGAGACCGGAAAAACGCGCCAGGTCGCGGCGTCCGGACGCGGCGCGGCAATCGCGGCGGGCTGGTCCGGCGATGGAAAGGAGCCCGTCTATACGGTCGCGGTGCGCGGCTCGGAGACACGCCTGGTCCGGCGGGACGGCCCCGGCGCGGACCGGACCCTGCTCTGGATCCCTGCCGACAGCGGCCTCTTCGACATTCTCGGGCCGGAGCGCCTTCTCTACGAGACCGTCACCACGCGTCAGAATCTGCGGACGATCTCGGCGGGACCCTCTCCGGCGGAGCGGTGGCTGACCCGGGGCAACAGCGCCGATCGCCAGCCCGTCTTCTCTCCCGACGGCGAGTGGGTCCTCTTCACCTCCAATCGCAGCGGCAACCTCGACATCTGGAAGCTCAACTTGAAGACCGGGGCCGTCCGCCGCCTCACCGAAGACGCGGCCGAGGACTGGGACCCGGCGATGACGCGTGACGGCAGGAGCCTGATCTGGTCCTCGGGGCGCGGCGGGCACCTGGAGATCTGGATCGCGGACGCCGACGGCAGCGGCCCCCGGCAGGTGACCCACGACGGCGTGGACGCGCAGAACCCGACAATCACTGGTGACGGGACGTGGATCGTCTACAACTCCGGGAACCCGGTGGGCAACGGAATCTGGAAGATCCATCCCGACGGGTCCGGCGCGACTCGGATCGTGGCCGGAACCACCGCCCATCCCGAGGTCTCGCCCGACGGGCAGTACGTCGTCTACCTCACGGGGATCCAGGACCAGCGGGAGACCGTGCGCGTCGCTCGGATCGCCGACGGGAGCCCGGCGGCGGAGACCCGCATCCCGATCCGGCGGCTCGGAGCAATCCGCGTCGGGCGGGCGCGATGGACGCCCGACGGCCGCGCGATCGCCTTCGTCGGGCAGGACGAGAACGGGGTCCACGGCATCTTCGAGCAGGACTTCGTCCCGGGCCGGGACACCTCCGGCACCCGGCGCCCGGTGGGAGGCTTCGACAGGCAGGCGGAAACCGAATCTTTCGGGATCTCGCCCGACGGCTCCACGATCGTCCTCGCGAGCTGGGAGCGCATCTTCAGCGTGGTGGAGGCCAGCGGCGTTCCCGGGGTCTCGCCGCCCATCCGCCGAGGCCGCTAGGGGGTTCGGGGGACCGCAAGGTCCCCCGCTTCAGAAGAGGAGTGTGTCCGAATAGGATTAGTCGGACATACTCCTAAGTCTCGCCGTGCGAGAATCTCCGCCTCCTTCATGACATTGACACCCGGATCGCGACTGGGGCCGTATGAGGTCCTCTCCCAACTCGGGGCGGGAGGAATGGGAGAGGTCTGGCGGGCGAAAGATCCGCGCCTGGGACGCGACGTCGCGGTCAAGGTGCTGCCGGCGTCCTACTCCGCGGACCCGGACCGGCTGCGGCGCTTCGAGCAGGAGGCGCGTGCGGCCGGAATCCTGAACCACCCCAATGTCACCACGGTATACGACGTCGGAACGAACGAAAGCGACGGCGCGCCCTACGTCGTCCAGGAGCTTCTCGAGGGAGAGACGTTGCGGTCGGTGCTGGCCGGGGGGAGGCTGCCGGCGAGAAAAGCCGTCGGCTACTCGCTCCAGATCGCGCAGGGACTCGCGGCCGCGCACGCCGCCG
>DATFQY010000205.1:0-13012 GCA_035263845.1 Thermoanaerobaculia bacterium
GCCCGTTCTTCTCCTCCCGGTCCCGGCCGGCGCCGTAAGGGACCGGCGGAATGTCGCGCAGCGGCGGCGAGGTGTCGTGCCGGTAGGAGACGCCGGAGACGACTCCCCCGCCGGCGGCGCCGCTCGAGGCGGACCTCGCGCGCGGCGGCGCGGCGGTCGAGGGCGGCGGTGCCGGAGAGACCGAGAGGAGGTTGCGTGGAAGGAGCAGCGCGGATCTCGTGATCCGTCCGACCTGGCCCCTCAGAGACGGCGCCAGGAAGACCGCCGAGAACGTCGCCGTGGCGGCCGCGACCAGAACCCAGCCGATCCGGCCCCTCAAAGCCTTCCTCCGAATCTTCGGTTAAGAGTCGATGGAGGGCAGGCTAGTCGGTGTCGGTCCCCGGGTCAAGCATTCCGAAGCCGGACTCCGGTTCAACCCGGTCACTTCGAGCGAGCGATGTACCAGTCGACGTGTTTCGCGAGGACGTCGAGCGGCAGCGAACCGCTTCCGAGGACCGTATCGTGGTACTTGCGGACGTCGAACGACGGCCCCAAAGTCTTCCTGGCGTTCTCACGCAGCTCGACCAACTTGCGCATCCCCATCTTGTAGGCGAGGGCCTGGGACGGCAGGTCGCAGCAGTAGCGAAGAGTCTCGGTCTCGATCTCGGCGTCGGACTGGAGCGTGTTCTCCTTCATGTAGGCGATCGCCTTCGCGCGGGGCCAGCCGTAGAAGTTCATCCCGGTGTCCACGACGAGGCGGCTCGTCAGGAAGAGGTCCATGGCGATCCGGCCCGCGCGGTCGTACGGCTCCTCGTACATCCCCATCTGGCCCGCGAGGTCCGACGCATAGTCGCCCCACCCCTCGCCGTAGGCCGTGTAGAAGGACTCGCGGCGAAACCGCGGCAGGCCCTCGTTCTCCCGCGCCAGGTTGATCTGGAAGTGGTGGCCGGGGACGAGCTCGTGGGAGATGAGCGCCCCGGCGATCAGCATGCTTCGTTCCTCGAGCTTCGAGCCGTTGTACTTGTAGTAGCCCTTCGGGTCCTGCGCGGTCGGGGTCTGGTAGTAGCCGAAGGTCACCGCGGCCTCGAGGGCGGGCTCGAGCCGCTGGACCCCGAACGGGGCCTTCGGCGTCTTGCCGAACCACTTCGGGACTTCCGGCAGGATCTTGTTCTGCATCGCCATCAGCCGGTCGCCGATCTGCTCCGGCGTCTTCGCGAAGAACCGGGCGTCGGTCTTCAGGTGCTTGCGGAAGTCGTCCATCGTTCCCGCGAAACCGAGCTTCTTGCGGATCCCGTCGAGCTCCTCGTTCAGCCGGGCGATGCCCGCGAGGCCGATCTTGTGGATGTCCTCGGGCGAGACATCGAGGGTCGTCGAGCGGCGGACCATGACGCGGTAGAACTCCTTGCCGCCGGGGTACTGGGCGAGTCCGACGGAGTCCGGAGCTTTCTTCGCGTACTCGCCGCCGAGGTAATCGTTCAGATCCTTGACCGTCGGGGCGACGCGGGTCGTGATCGCCTCCGACAGCCGCCGCTGGAAGTCCTGCCGGTCCTCGGAGGGCCAGGACGCGAGCCGCTCGTCCTTGACCCAGAAGAGATTCGCTTCCTTGTTTCTTGCGGCCGAAGCAAAGGCGCCCGCGACGAGCGGGACTTCCTCTTTCGCCATGAGAATGCCGCGGCCGGCCTGCGCCATGAGCCGCGCCTTGATGGATGCCACGAGGTCGGTGTACTTAACCAGCAGCGCCAGGTAGTGATCGCCATCGGCCTTGCTCTTGAACGGATGCGACGAGAAGGCCTGCCCCACTCCGAGGAACTGGAAGACGTAAGGCGTCGCCGGGAAGCTGAGCCAGTAGTAGTCGGGCCCTTCCGTCAGGATCTTCGCCTCGCTTCGAAGGATCTGGAGAGACAGCGCGTCCTCGTGGTCGATCGCCTTCTCGTCGACCGCGGAAAGAGAGGCGAGGAGGGACTTGCCGAACTCGGCGTTGGCGCGGGTGTGCTCCAGCGAGAGGTCGGGCAGCCGGTCCACCGGCAGGCCTCCCCGGACCCGGATCGGGATGCTCTCCGACTCGAGAAACTTCCAGTACTCGTCGGCGGCCTTCCGGACGGCTTCCGAGCCGGTGGAGGGCTTGTCGGCGGCGCAGATGTAAAGCACCGGCGCAGCGATCGTCGCGGCCGCGATCCATGTTTTCGCCCGCAGAGGAATTCCCGTGCCCATGGCTCCTCCCGTTTTCCGGGGAGCATATCCGTATAATCGCGGGCCTTCGACAACTCGACGCAAGGAGGCTCTCCCATGCGACTGGAACGCCGGCTCCGGTCTCTGTTCGCCGCGCTCGCGGTTCTCGTGCTGCCCGCCTTTGCTGCGGCACAGCAGCGGACTCCAACACCCGCCTCCACCTCGGAGGAGAAGGCGGCGGACAAGGACAAGGACAAAGACAAGGAAAAGAAGCCCGAGGAGAAGCCGGCCAAGGAGGAGAAGCCCTCCGTCACGCACCACGAGATCCGGGCCGGCGGAGTGGTGATCCGGTACACCGCGACCGCCGGCTACATGCCGATGAAGGACGAGGCCGGCAAGCTCAAGGCGAACATCTTCTACATGGCGTACACCAGGGACGGAGTGGCTCCCGGCCGCCGGCCAATCACGTTCACGTTCAACGGGGGCCCGGGCTCCTCTTCCGTCTGGCTGCACCTGGGAGCGATCGGACCGCGGCGGGTCGTCATGGGTGACAACGGCGAGCCTCTCCCGCCTCCGTACCGGCTGGTGGACAACGAGTACTCGTGGCTCGCGTTCACGGACCTCGTCTTCATCGACCCGGTGACGACCGGCTACAGCCGCCCGGCCGTGGGCGAGAAGCCCGAGCAGTTCCACGGCGTGCAGGAGGACATCGAGTCCGTCGGCGAGTTCATCCGCCTTTACACGACACGCTACGCACGGTGGGCCTCGCCGAAGTTCCTCGCCGGGGAAAGCTACGGCACAACGCGGGCGGCCGGGCTGTCCGGGTACCTCCAGGACCGATTCGGGATGTACCTGAACGGGATCGTCCTGATCTCGTCGATCCTCAATTTCCAGACCGCGGATTTCAACGTGGGCAACGACCTGCCCTACGTGCTCTTCCTGCCGAGCTATACCTCCACGGCCTGGTACCACAAGAAGCTCCCGGCGGACCTCCAGTCGGGGCCGCTCGCCAAAGCGGTCGCCGAGTCGGAAAAGTTCGCGCTGGGCGAATACGACCAGGCGCTGATGCGCGGGTCGGAGCTGCCGGCCGCCGAGAGACAGGCGGTCGTCAAGAAGCTGTCGCGGCTGACCGGGCTGTCGGAGAAGTTCATCGAGTCCAACGACCTGCGGGTGCCGCTCTTCCGGTTCACCAAGGAGCTGCTGCGCGACGACCGCCGCACCATCGGGCGGCTCGACAGCCGCTTCCAGGGGATCGACCGGGACGCCGCCGGCGAGCGCTTCGACTTCGACCCGAGCTACGCCGCGATCTACGGGACGTACACCGCGATGATCAACGACTACGTCCGCACGGAGCTCAAGTACGAGAACGATCTTCCTTACGAGATCCTGACGGGGCGCGTGCGGCCGTGGAACTACGGCACCGCGCAGAACCGGTACGTCAACGTGGCCGACACGCTGCGGGGCGCGATCTCACAGAACCGGGACCTGAAGGTCTTCGTCGCCGAGGGGTACTACGACTTCGCGACGCCGTACTTCGCCGCCGAGTACACCTTCGACCACCTCGGCCTCGACCCGACCCTCTACAAGAACATCCGCCACGAGCGCTACGAGTCGGGCCACATGGTCTATATCCACAAGGCGTCGCTCGTGAAGATGACCTCGGACATCGCGGCCTTCTATCAATCCGCCTTCTCCGAGACTCGTTGACTTTGGTGGCGCCCCCCGCGCGTCCAACGACGTGTAGGCGAAGTCGAGAGAGGCTGGGTGATTGAGGGCTCCGGTCAATCACAAATCGCAGATCGCAGATTCTTAGTTGACCGGCTGGTCCTCGTCTTCGCTGCCTCCGGTCGAGGTGGGCGAGGCGTGGTGGTGGAGGAGGCCCCAGCGGCCGTTCCGGCGGGCGAAGATGTTGGTTGCCTGCATGCGGGCGGCGCCGTCCTCCGGGTCCGAGCCGAAGGGAGCGAGGAGCTCGACGCAGGTGACCCAGGCCACGTCGCCGGAGATGCGGACGCGCAGGTCCTCGTACGTCACCGACCACGGCCGCGCGTTGGCGAAGATGTTCTCCCACGACCGGCGAATCTCCGACCAGCCGTCGAGGCGGTGCCAGCCCGGGTGGATGCAGCTCGCCGCCTCCTCGTGCAGCCAGACCAGCTCCATCGCGGAGAGGTCGCGCGCCTCCAGCGCCCGGTAGAAAGCGAGGTTGGCGGCCGCGACCGCCGTCTCCTCGGGGCTTTCCATCACGACGCCGCCCGCCAGCCAGGACCCAGCACCGCGGCGACCCGTTCGAGGTCCACGTTTCCTCCCGATACGAGCGCGACGACCTTCTCGCCGGACCTCGGCTGGATCTTCCCGTGGAGCAGCGCCGCCGTCGCCGCAGCTCCCGACGCCTCGACGTAGAGCTTCGCGCGCGTCATCAGGAGCCGCATCGCCTCGATCATCTCCGCCTCGGTGACCGAGACGATCTCGTCCACCGCCTCCCGGGCGATCTGGAGAGGAAGCGCGCCGACGAAGGGAGGAGTCATTCCGTCCGCCAGTGTACCGGGGGGCCGCGGCGCGGGCACCGGCTTTCCCGCGGCGAGCGCCGGCGCGAGGCCAGGGCCTTCGGCGAGCTCGACGGCGACGACACGGATCCGCGGCTCGAGCTGCTTGACCGCCGACGCGACGCCTCCCAGGAGCCCCCCTCCCCCGACCGGAACGACGACCGTGCCGGCGTCGGGCACGTCCTCGACGATCTCCAGCCCCGTCGTTCCTGCTCCCGCCAGCACGACCGGATCGTCGAAGGGGTGGACGAAAGTCAGGCCGCGCGCCTCCTTGACCTCGTTCAACCTGTCGAAGAGCGTGGTCCGGTCGGCGTGCTCGACTACTTCCGCGCCGTAGCCCCGGACCGCATCCATCTTCGAGCGCGGCGCGTCCATGGGCATCACGACCACCGCGGACGCTCCCGCGATCTTCGCCGCCCACGCCACGGCCTGCGCGTGGTTTCCCGCCGACACCGTGACGAGCCCGCGGGCCCTCTCCGCTTCGGAGAGCGACAGGATCTTGTTCAGTGCTCCCCGCGGCTTGAAGGAGCCGGTCTTCTGGAAGCACTCGCACTTCAGATACAGCGGGACGCCGGCCCGCTCGCCGATCCTCTCCGACGAAAAGACCGGCGTCCGGTGGACTTTCCCCGCGATGCGGGAGGCCGCCTTGCGGATTTCCTCGATCGGAATCATCGGCGTCCCTGCGCGATCTTCGCCGCCTCGGGGAGCGATCGCAGCCGCAGCATCGAGAGCACTCCGAAGACGGGGCCCGGAGCGAGGAACGCGAAGGCCCAGCGCCAGGAGACCGCCTTCACGAGCGGCGGCATCATCCGGATCGAGAACGTCGTCAGCAGGAACCCGAGGCACACCTGGAGCGTCAGGGCGGTGCCGAGATATCGCGGGTCGCCCAGCTCCGTCACGCACGCGGAGAACTGGGCGGAGTCGGCGACGACCGAGGCGCCCCAGACCGCCATCACCGCGAGAAGGACCGCCGGCGCTCCCCCGAAGAGGAAGCCCACGACGAGGCAGCAGGTCCCGCTGATCACGAGCGCGGTGGACGCCACGAGCGTGCGTCCCATGCGGTCGGCCAGGAATCCGGCCGCCACGCAGCCCGCCGCCCCGGCGCCGAGGACGAGGAACGACCCCGCCTCGGCGAGAACGGGAGAGGAGCCGCTGACCGCGAAGCTCGCGCGGATCATCACGGGCGCCCACGTCCACATCGCGTAGAGCTCCCACATGTGGCCGAAGTACCCGAAGTTGGCCAGCCGCACGCCGCGGTTTCGGAAGACCTCGCCGGCCTGGCGGATGTTGAACGGGGCGTTGCCGGTGGAGTACGGCCCGTCGCCGACGAAGAAGAGCACGAGCGTTCCCCCGAAGACGGCCAGGAGCGAGACGAAGAGGACGTGGCCGCGCCAGCCCGAGCCGGCGATCGCGTTGACGAGGTAGGGCGAGGCCTTGCCGAGCGTCAGCGCCCCGACGAGAACGCCGAGCGCCAGTCCCCGCCCGCGGCGGAACCACGTCGCCATGATCTTCATGCCGGGCGGGTAGACGCCGGCGAGGAAGAAGCCGGTGGCGAGGCGAAGCGGGATGCCGAGCCCGGGTCCCTTCGCGAAGAGGCCGAAGGCCGCATTGGAGAGGGCGGCCAGCAGCGCCGACGCGGCGAAGAGGCGCCTCGTGTTGACGACGTCCGGCAGGTTCGAGAGCGCGGACACAAGCGTTCCGAGCACGAACCCGAGCTGGACGGCGAGCGTCAGCCACGCGGCGGCGGAGTCGGAGAGGCGCCACTCCGCCTGGATCGCGGGCACGGACGCCGACGCCGAGAACCAGAGAGACATCCCGAGGAGCTCGGCGACGGCGAGAAGCGTGAGCGCGCGCCAGCGGCCCTCGGGGGCCGCCTCGGCGGGGACGTCGGGATCCGGCAGAGACAAGGGGGACTAGGCTAACGCAAAGCCCGGCCCCCCCGAGAGGGCCTTACTTCGCGCGGATTCGGAGCGTTCCCTTGTAGGTCGTCATGCGGAGCTCGGGGCCGCCGCCGTTGACGGAGCCGGAGGCGCGATAGGACCGGCTGCTGCGGCCGGCGTGGCTCAGAATCGCGAAGTCCGTCTCGACCTCGCCGTGGCGGCCGCTGTCGGAGTCGAGATCGAAGCGGCTGTCCTTCGGCATGCGCAGCTCGATCTCGCCCTTGTGCGTCTCGAACCGGCTGGCGCGGCTGTAGCGGGCGAAGTCGATCCGAACGTCTCCCTTGTAGGTCTCGGCGCGGGCCGCGCCGTCCAGGTTCGTTACCCTGGCGGTTCCCTTGTAGGTGTTGAGCTTCAGGTCGGCCTTGAGGTCCGAGACCTTGATGTCGGACTTGTGGTCCTCGATCGCGAGGTTCGCGGTCGCCGGCATCTGGATGGTGTACTGGATGAGGGGGAGGGAGCCGCTGTCCCAGTCGAAGAGGCCGAAGAAGCCGTGGGTGTGGTGCTTGACCTCGTCGTAGTCGGATTCGATGTGGACGGAAGACCCGGAGCCCGAGATCCGGACCTCGGTCCACTGGACCTTCTCCCGGTCGTACGAATCGTCGCTGCCTGGCTCGATCCGGGCGTCGATCTGGACGGTCGGCTTGTCCCAGGTCGTGACGGTGACGCTTCCTTTGAAGGTGTGGATGGAGACGCGGCCGTCCTTGTCCAGGGCGAGCGATTTGTGAACTTCCTTGATGTCAGAGGCTTGGGCCCGGGCGGCGACCGAGAGAGCCAGGGCGGCCAGACCGGCATGGGCTAATGAAAGTCTCATCGCGAACCTCCCGCTGCTCCTAGGTACGCAGCCCCAGACGGGAAGTTCCGGAAAGGGCGATGACGGCTCGGTCGAGAAGATCCTTTGGTCGCTTCGCTTTCCTCAGGATGACAACGGAGGGCTCCCGGCCTTGGGGCCGTAGGGCGGGCCTCGCGCCCGCCCGCCTCCTGTCGTGCCCTATTCGATGCCGCGAACCACGTGGGGGCGGTACGGCTCCTCGAGGAAACCGTTCTCCTCCTCGGAGAGGGAGACGTCCACCGCGCCGGCGGCATCCTCCAAGTGGTCCAGGTGCGTCGCCCCGACGATCGGCGCGACGACGCCCGGCCGGGAGAGGAGCCACGCGAGCGCGATCCGGGCGGGCGAGACGCCCCGCTTGCTTCCTGTCTCGACGACCCGCCGCGCGACCTCGAGGTCCTCGTCGATGTAGAGCTGCCGGGAGTAGGCGTCGCTCTTCGCCCGCGCCGAGTCGCCCGCTTGTCCCTCTCGGCGCTTCCCGGCGAGGAGGCCCCGGCCGAGCGGGCTCCACGGGATGACCCCGATCCCGTCTTCGCGGCAGAGCGGAAGCATCTCGCGCTCCTCCTCGCGATAGGCGAGGTTGTAGTGGTTCTGCATCGAGATGAAACGGGTCCAGCCGTGTTGATCCGCAATGTCGAGCATCCGCGCGAGCTGCCACGCGTACATGCTCGACGCGCCGATGTAGCGCGCCTTGCCGGAGCGCACGACGTCGTTCAGAGCCTCCATCGTCTCCTCGATCGGCGTCTCCGGGTCGTAGCGGTGGATCTGGTAGAGGTCCACGTAATCCATCCCGAGTCGCCGGAGCGACGCGTCGATCGCCGACAGGATGTGCTTCCGGGAAAGGCCGCGGTCATTGGGGCTCTTCCCCATCGGGTAGAAGACCTTCGTCGCGATGACGAGGTCCTCGCGCTTCGCGAAGTCGCGAACCGCGCGGCCGAGAACCTCTTCGCTCATCCCCTCGGAATACATGTCGGCCGTGTCAAAGAAGGTGACGCCCAGGTCAAGCGCCTTCTTCACGAACGGCCGCGCCGCGTCCTCGTCGAGCACCCACGGCCGCCACTTCGAGCTGCCGTAGCTCATCATCCCCAGGCAGATCCGGGAGACTTTCAGCCCGCTCCTGCCGAGGCTGGCGTACTGCATTGATCAGTCCTTGGTCCTTTGTCCTTGGTCCTTGGTCGGGGCCCGCGACCAGGGACTCTGGACTAAGGACTACGGACTCCTCCTCTTTCTTGCCTTGATCAGGACCGCGATCTCGTCGGGGCGGGGGTTGACGAAGTCGAGCCGGATTCTTCCGTCGGCGGTCTCGGAGACGGTCGCGGGGATCGCCGATGCGGTCAGGTACCAGCCGGCGGGCAGGACGACGGCGTTGTGCGGACGGCCGAAACTTCGGTCGAAGACGAGTGTGTCGCCCTCGAGGCGGTAGCTCTTCTCGTCGCTATAGGTCTCGGAGATCCGAAGGCGGACCGACTTGCCCTTCGCGACCGCCGGGAATCGGATGACGACGACCTCCGACTCCGCGTTGACCGGTTCTCCGATGTCGAGCGACGCCTTCGTGATCTCCGCGCCGCGGAGCGTCTCGACTTTCAGGCTCTCGCCCGTATCGAGGATCTTGGCGGAAGGCTTGGACGCCCGGCTCCCCTTCCGGACGACGTTCAGGTACTTGTCGGTGCCGGGCCGCGACTCCGTGTAGTCGTGGTACAGGTCGAAGGAGTGCGTCTCGGGCTGCTGGAGGAAGTAGACGATGTCGCGGTCCTGGTGCGCCCGCTCCGTCAACCGGTTGTCGCCCCGCTCCTGGGCGGGTGCCGTCGCGGCGGCCCCCGCGACGATCAGCAGGGCTATGACCGCGAGGCTCTTCAAGGCAGCTTCCTCGCGGCGAGCTTCAACGGTGCCGCGTCGGGTCCCGGATTCCAGAACGAGATCGCGATCCGTCCGTCCGCCTCGGTGAGGACCTGCGACGGGAAGTTGGAGGAGACGAGCTCGTAGCCGGCCGGCAAAACGACGGAGTTGCGCTTGATCCCCAGCGACCGCGAGAACGCGATCGTGTTCCCGTCCCGGGAGTAGCTCTTCGGGTCCTTGTAGGTCTTCTCGATGAGCAGCCGGACCTGCCCGCCGTCCGCCGGAACCGGCCGCGGAAGCTTGATCCGGATGTAGTCCATCTCGAAGTCCGCCTGCGGCAGCCCGGTCTTCCGCGCTTCTGTTCCGGACACGACCTCGAACTTCAGCTCCTCCCCGCTCATCCGGTCGAAGGCGCGCTCGCCGGAGGCCTCGCTTCCCTTCCGGATCGGGTTGAAGAACGTCGTCGCCCCCGCCTGGATCGCCGTGACCTCGTACAGGATGTGAAACTGCGCGCTCTCCGGCGCGAGCAGCTCGTACCGCGTGTACTCGTCCATCTCGACCCTCTCCACCGGGGCCGCCGCCGGAGAAGGCGCCGGCGCGGGCGCCGGCAAAGACGAGGCCTGCCCCCCGCCTGGTATCTGCTCCGGTCGTGCCGTAGGGGAGGGGCTTGCCCCTCCCGCCCGGTTCAACGCGGACGCCGCCCAGAAGACGATAACAAGCCCACGAAAGGACGCCGCGCGCATTGGCGGCGAAGTATATCGGCCTACAATCCGCCTCCAGGCGGCCCACCGTGACATTCCGATTCGTCGCGCCGATCCTTCTTGCCATCGCGGTCGTGACGGCAAGCGCCGATAGCATCCCGAGCACGCCGGACCAGAGAGCAAAACCGTCCGGAGTTTCGCCAGCAACCGCCCCCTCCAATCTGGCAGCCTCAGTTGGAAGCGCGAACGTCCCTGTGCTCTCAAAGAGAGACCGCGCGGAGCGGATTCGCCTACTTCCCGGTGAAGAAAGGAGCTGGCTCGAGGAGATCGCCCGTCCGATCATCCTCGCCGAAGAGGAGAACCTCTTTCTGCTCCTGACCCAGGCACACGAGAGAGAGATCTTCAAGGAAGAGTTCTGGAAACGGCGGGAGAAGGTCGGGCTCCTCCATCCGTTGGGTCCCGGTTATCGGACGCGCTATCTCGAGCTGCTGCGGCTAGCCGACACGAACTACGACGGCCGTCGGGAAGACGCGGGGCGGATGGTCATCGCACACGGCGAGCCAGCGTCGATCAACGAGCTCGTCGGGTGTCAGGACATGTTCCGCGATCTACAGATCTGGATCTATCGCGGAACGACCGCAGGCAACAGCGCCGAGAAGCCCTACTTCTTCTACCGCCGGTCTCCTGGAGCGCCGAGGAAGCTGTGGGACGTCACCGTCCCGGACAGCGACGTCTTCCAGCCCGGCTCGTGCCGCCGGCGCTTCGAGGAGCTGTAGACCGACTGCACGCCGGCGGATCGCATACCCGGGAAAGACCGCTGCGTTCTCATCACGAACTGCCGCGAGGTCTGCGGGATCCTTCAGACCTACCTCGACATCAAGACACGACAGGGCACCGCGATGGGTGGACGGGAGGAGTGGGCCACCGCTCTGGCTCCGCCAGGGGTGGAGATGGAGGGCCTGGACGCGCTCGCCGAGAGGTTTCCGAGCGTCCGCGATCCCAAGGCGCGCCGCGTAGCCGTCGAGGCCGTCAAACCTTCTTCCGGTGAAGCCGCTCCCCCGACGCCGACGCCAGCCGCGAGCCTGACACCCGAGGAGATCCGGGAGCGGATTCTCAAGCTCGAGCCGAAGTACCGCGAATAGGAATTCTGGCGCCGCCGCAAATAGAAACCGGCACGACCGGGCGGGAGGGGCAAGCCCCTCCCCTACGGCACCAACCGGAGCCTCCTGCAGTTCTCACCGACTTACCCGCAGATTCCGGCAAAAGCGCGGAGCGACGGCTAGTAAGGCGTCGGGGTCGGCGGCGGAGGAGTCGATCCGGGCATCGGCGTGTTGACGACGGGCTGCGTCGGCATCGAGTTGCTGCTGCCGCCGCCGCAGGCGACATATCCGAGCGCGCCGATCAGGATGAGAAAGACGACCAACTTCTTCATGAGACCTCCAGTCTTGCGGCGCTCGCGAGGAACGCCTCTGCGCCGTGGGCGCATCGCCGGTAGAAAAAGCAACCACGCTGCCACCGGCCCCGGCCGGACGCCTCCTCCGGCAGGCAGCGACGCGGAAAAGCCTGCCGGGCGGATCGTTTGCGTTCCCTTAGCCGCGCCTAAACGGCAGGCCGCGCCGTGATATCTCTTTCAGAAACCCTTTAGAGGACGGAGGACGCGATGGGCAGATCACGCCGCGCGGCGAAACGCGAAGGAATGGACCGCCGGACGCTCTTTGCCTACGGAGCGGCCGCGGCGGCGGTCGCGGCGGCGCGGCCGGCGCTCGGTGCGGACCGGCGTCCCGCGCCCGACGCGCCCGCGAAGGTCGAAGCCTTCGAGCTCGACGAGCTCACCATCAATGACCTCCAGAAAAAGATGGTCTCGGGCGAGGAGACCGCGCGGTCGCTGACGGAGAAGTACATCGCGCGGATCGAGGCGATGGACAAGCGCGGGCCGGGGCTACGGTCGGTCCTCGAGATCAACCCCGACGCGATCGCGATCGCCGAGAAGCTGGACGAGGAGCGCAAGGCCAGCCGGGTCCGCGGGCTCCTCCACGGCATTCCGGTGCTGGTCAAGGACAACATCGGGACCGCGGACCGGATGACGACGACGGCCGGGTCGCTCGCGCTCGAAGGGTCCATCCCCTCCTCCGATTCCTTCGTCGCGAAGATGCTGCGCGAGTCGGGAGCGGTGCTCCTGGGCAAGACCAACATGTCGGAGTGGGCGAACTTCCGTTCGACGCACTCCTCCTCGGGCTGGAGCGGGCGGGGCGGGCAGTGCCGGAATCCGTATGCCCTCGACCGCAACGCGTCGGGATCGAGCTCGGGCTCGGGGGCCGCGACGGCGGCAAACCTTTGCGCGGTCTCCGTCGGAACCGAGACGGACGGGTCCATCGTCTCACCGTCGAACAACTGCTCGCTCGTCGGGATCAAGCCCACGCTCGGGCTCGCCAGCCGCGCCGGCATCGTCCCGATCGCGCACAGCCAGGACACGCCGGGCCCGATGTGCCGCACGGTCGCGGACGCCGCGGCGCTCCTCGCCGCGATGGCCGGAACGGATCCCGCCGATCCGGCCACGAAGGAGGCGACCGCGCGGCTCGGGAGGGGATACGCGAAATCTCTCGACCCGAGGGGCCTCGAAGGAGCCCGGATCGGCGTGCCGCGAAAGGGACTCTACGGTCAGAACGCGGCGGCGGACCGGATCGTCGAGCGGGCGCTCGAGGACATGAAGAAGCTCGGAGCCGTCATCGTAGACCCGGCTGACATCGAGACGGTCAGCGCGTTCGAGAAAAACGAGCTCGAAGTGCTGCTCTACGAGTTCAAGACCGACCTGAACCTCTACCTGGCGGCGCTTCCCAGCGCGCGGATCAAGTCGCTCAAGGACGCGATCGAGTTCAACGAGAAGAACCGCGACCGGGAGATGCCCTACTTCGGGCAGGAGCTCTTCCTGATGGCGGAGAAGAAGGGACCGCTGACGGAGAAGGCCTATCGCGACGCGCTCGAAGCGGATTGGAAGAACGCGCGCAAGGACGGGATCGATAA
>DATFQY010000206.1:0-5337 GCA_035263845.1 Thermoanaerobaculia bacterium
GTCGCGCATCCCCGGGAGCGTCGCCATCGGCACGTGGCTCCCCTCGTAGAGGATGTGCTCGTAGACCTCGTCCGTGATGCACAACACGCCCCGGTCCCTGCAGAGCCGCGCGATCGTCTCGAGGTCCTCGCGGGAGAAGACCCGGCCCGTGGGGTTGTGCGGCGTGTTGACCAGGATGGCCCGCGTCTTCGAGGTGAACGCGTGCTCGAGCTCCCGCATGTCGAAGCGCCAGTCCGGGGCGTGGAGCGTGACGAAGCGAGGGATCGCTCCTGCCATGACGACGCTCGCGCGGTAGGAATCGTAGTAGGGCTCGAAGAGAACGACCTCTTCGCCCGGGTCGCAGATGCCCTGGATCGCCGCGAAGATCGCCTCCGTCGCGCCGGAGGTGACGGTGAGTTCCGCCCCTTCCGCGTAGTCGAGCGCGTAGTCGCGCCGGTACTTGGCGGCGAGGGCGGCGTGGATCTCCGGGATGCCGCTCATCCGGGCGTACTGGCCGTGGCCATGCCGGATCGCCGCGACTGCTGCCTCCTTCACGAACTCCGCGCCGTCGAAGTCCGGGAACCCCTGCGCCAGGTTGACGGCGCCGTGCTCCTGCGCCAGGCGCGTCATCTCGGTGAAGATGGTGGTGCCGAAGCCTTCGAGCCGCCGGGCCATGGTGGGGCGCACGAGGGAAAGCTATCAGCTATCAGCTGTCAGCCGCGAGATGGCAATGAGAATCGGAAGGGCCGGATTTGACGTATTTCTCAAGGTCAAAGAATCGCATAAGCTCCGGGGCCGAACTTCGGAACTGAAAGCCGATAGCTGAAAGCTGAGAGCTATTTTGCCGAGCAAGACACACTACCGTGTTGCCATCATCGGGTCCGGGCCAGCCGGGTGGACGGCGGCGCTCTATGCCTCGCGGGCGGAGCTCGAGCCAGTCGTCATCGAGGGGCCGCAGCCGGGCGGGCAGCTCACGATCACGACCGAGGTCGAGAACTACCCGGGCTTCCAGAACGGCATCCAGGGCCCCGAGATGATGGAGATCTTCCGCGAGCAGGCCAAGCGCTTCGGCACCGACGTCGAGCTCGACACGGTCACGGACGTGGACTTCTCGATGCGCCCATTCCGCCTGACGCTCGACGCCGGCGGCGCGATGACGGCCGACGCGGTGATCGTCTCCTCGGGCGCGTCGGCCAAGCTGCTCGGGCTGCCGTCGGAAAAACTCCTCATGGGCCACGGGGTCTCCGCGTGCGCGACCTGCGACGGGTTCTTCTTCAAGGGTAAGGAGGTCGTGGTCGTGGGCGGCGGCGACACCGCGATGGAGGAGGCGACCTTCCTGACGAAGTTCGCGTCGAAGGTCACGATCGTCCACCGGCGCGACGAGTTCCGGGCCTCGAAGATCATGCTCGAGCGCGCGAGGATGAACTCCAAGATCGCCTGGAGGGTCAACACGGCCGTCGAGGAGATCCACGGCACTCCGGAGAGCGGCGTCACCGGAATCACGTTGAAGAGCACGCGAACAGGAAAGGTCCTGCAGCTCGAGACGGGCGGCGTCTTCATCGCGATCGGGCACACGCCCAACACGGCGATCTTCAAAGGCAAGCTCGACATGAACGAGGTCGGCTACATCAAGGTCCAGAGCCCTTCGACGTACACGTCGGTGGAAGGGGTCTTCGCGGCCGGGGACGTCGCCGACCCGACTTACCGCCAGGCCGTCTCGGCCGCGGGCGAGGGCTGCAAGGCCGCCATCGATGCCGAGCGCTGGCTCGCCAGCCGGGGAATCCACTGACCGACCCGGAAAACGGGAACCGGGAAACGAAAACCACCGGCCCGTCCCGCCAGACGCCGTTCCTCTCGATTCTCCTCTACGTCCTCGGTTTCATGGCCGCGCTCGCCCTCCTCGCTTACGGCGCGGCGTGGCTGCTCCACCGCCACTGATCGGCGTAAGTCGAAACACAAGCGGGATTTCCCCGTACTACCCCGCAGTCGCGATGAGCCCGTACGTGGACCGGTTCAATCCCTGGCGAGGACTGCGAGGACTGCCGCGGGAAGTCTGGGTCCTTTCGCTGGCGACCCTGATCAACAAGGCGGGGTCGATGGTGCTGGCCTTTCTGGCCCTCTACCTGACTCGGCAGCTCGGGTTCTCCGTCGGGACGGCGGCCAACGTGCTCTTCCTCTACGGGGCGGGGGCGCTGGTGGCGGCGCCGGTTTCCGGGATCCTGTCGGACCGGCTGGGGCCAATCCGGATCATGCGCGGCTCGCTCCTTCTCGCAGGCCTCGTGATGCTGGTCTTCCCGCTGGCCAGGAGCCTGGCGCCCGTCATCGCGCTGACGCTCGCGCTGTCGGTCCTCGGGGAGGCCTTCCGGCCCGCGAACCTGACGATTTTCGGGGACCTCGTCCGGCCCGATCAGAGGAAGGCCGGGTTCGCGCTGAACCGCCTGGCGATCAACCTCGGGATGAGCATCGGGCCGGCCGTGGGAGGGTTCCTCGCGGCGATCTCGTTCGGCTGGCTCTTCCTGGTCAACGGCACGACGTCGATCCTCGCGGGGCTCGTCCTGGTGATGGCGACGTTCCCGCTCCACCGTCACCACGCCGAAGGCACCGAGATCGAGGCGGCGGTCTCGCCGCTCGTTCACCGGACCCCCGGCTACCGCGATCCGACCCTGCTCTTCTTCCTCGCCGGCGTGCTGCCCGTCGCGATCATCCTTTTCCAGCACCTGGCGAGCATGTCGGTCTTCCTCGTCAACACCCTGAAGCTCTCCGAGGCTTCCTATGGAGCGCTCTTCACGTTGAACTGCCTGCTGATCGTGTTCCTGGAGGTCCCGATCAACATCGCGACCGCGCACTGGCCGCACCGCCGCACGCTTGCGCTCGGGGCGCTCCTCTTCGGGATCGGCTTCGGCGGGCTCGCCTTCGCATGGGACTTCTGGTCGGCCGCGGCGACCGTCGTCGTCTGGACGTTCGGGGAGATGTTCTTCTTCCCCGGGATGGCGGCTTACCTGACCGACATCGCTCCGGTCAGCCGCCGCGGCGAGTACATGGGCCTCTCGCAGATGGTCATGGGCCTGGCGTTCATGATCGGCCCGTGGGCCGGGATGCTCGTCCTCGACCGCTTCGGCCCGAAAACGCTCTGGCTCTCGACCTTCGGCCTCGGCCTCGGCGCCGCGCTCCTGATGTCGCGCCTGGGAGAGCCCGCCCACGTCTCGGCCCCGAGCGCTCTCCCCTCTCCCACCGCGGCTCCCTCCGTCGAACCCTGACCTTCACTTAGTCCCCCGACGAGGAGGACGGAAGCGGCGCAATCCTCCCTACGGTGCTGCCCGGCGGACCTCCGCCAGGTCGGGCAGGTCCGCGTCGGCCCGGCTCCAGACGGAGGCGAGGCGCCGGTACGCCTCGACCGAGGCCGCGCGGTCGCCCGCCTTCTCCGCGGCGCGGGCGAGCCCCAGAAGAGACAAGGCCCTGTTGGGAGCGCCGGCGAGCGACTTCTCGAACTCCGAACGGGCAGCCGCGGCGTCCCCGGACGCCAAGAGCAGCTCGCCCGCCAGCTCGTGGGCGGGCTTGACGACGGCGGGAGGCCCGAAGTCGAAGGTCATGCGGTCCTCGTCGGCGGCGGCCTCGCGGGCCAGTGCGATCGCGCGGGGAAGGTCCTTGTCCGATCTCGCCTGGAGTGCCTCGAGCTGCTTCTTCATGACCGCGTCCGCCTCGGGGCCGGTGGGCCGGCCCATGCGGTACATCATGCCCCCGCCGTGGTGCTCGCCCGAAGAACCCGGCTCGATCGAGGAAGCCGCCTTGGCGGCCCGGGCCTTGTCCCCCATCCCGGCGGCGGCGAACCCGTCTGCGAAGAGCGTCACCGCCCGGGTCTCACCGGAAAGCGACCGGGCCACGTCGCCGTCGAACCGGCGGGTCTCGACGATGTAGGCCGCGCGCATCATCGCCAGGTGGTTCTTCGCCGTCTCCGAGGAGGTCTGCGCCGCGTCCTTCTCCATCTTCCGGAGGACCTCGCGGGCGTCCGCGTAGCGGCCCAGCTGCAGGTACGCGTACTCGAGCCAGAAGAGGGCGTGGTAGCTGTGGCTGTCCGACGAAAGCTTCTTGCGCGAGCCGCGGTCCACCGACGCCTTCCAGGCCGCCTCGTTGGAGGCCGCGGCCTCTTCCCACATCCCGGACGCGAAGAAGATGTGCGAGGGCATGTGGAGGGCGTGGCCCGCCGCCGGAGCGATCTTCGCGTAGACGCGGGCCGCTCGCATCCCCAGCGGCGCGTGCACGGGATCGTCGTAGGAGTGGATCAGGTAGTGCACGGCGCCGGGGTGCAGGGGGTTCTTCGCGAAGACCTCCTCCGAGATCGCCGCCGCCTTCATGTAGGTCGAGTAGTCGCGCCGGCCTTCGCACGTCCCCAGGAGAGCCAGGGAGTAGAAGGCGGCCGCGTTCTCGTCCTCCGGAAACTTCTCGTGAAGGCGCCGCATCGCCTCGGCGTACGCCCGGTCGTTCTCCTCCTTGCTCCCCTTGCCGTAGAGCGCCTCGACCGCCGAGAGGTACATCTTTTCCCGTTCGGTCGGCGCCTTCGCCATGCGCGCCTCGGGCGTGGGCGCGAGCTCGTCTAAGACCTTCCGCGCGGACGCCGCGTCCACCTCCCGCCAGAGCGGGTGGTTGAAGCTCATTGCCTCGCCCCAGTACGCCATCGCGAAGCCCGGGTCGGCCTTCCTCGCCGCCTGGAACTCCTCGGCCGCGTCCTCGAACTCGAAGCTGTGGAGCAGCAGCGCGCCGCGAAGGAAGTGTGCCTGCGCCTCGCCTGACCCGGAGGTCGGGAAATCGATCCGACCGAGATCGTTCGCTGTCGGCGCGGCCGCGCCCGAGGCGGCCAGGAGAGCCAGGAAAGCGGCCAGGATCACCACGAAAGATCCAGGGCCTTCGCCAGGAACTTCGGGAGCGGGCTCATCTTCCGGCACGCCGCGGCGAAAGCGGACAGGAATCGCGGGCCCGCCACGTCTTTGTCGCTGAAGCGGACCGAGGTGATGAAGTCCTTGCGCTTGATGTCCTCGATGAAGGGATGCGAGGCGTCGAAGCCGCGGGGCGGCCGGCTCAGGGCGTCGCCCTGGAGCGGGAGGCGGCCGCAGGCCTTCTTCCAGTCGTTGGGGCGCTCCGCGATCGCTCCACGCACCTTCGCGAGAGCCGGCGCGTCCCCGTGCCAGAGGCCGGCGGCGGCGAAACATCCTCCCGGCTCCAGGTGCAGGTAGAAGCCGGGAGTGTGGACGTCCTTGCCCGCCCGGAGCGGGAAGTACATTCCGGCGTGCGTCTTGTAGGGGCTCTTGTCCTTCGAGAAGCGGGTGTCGCGGTAGATCCGGAAGAGCGAGCCGCCGACGGGCC
>DATFQY010000207.1:0-30203 GCA_035263845.1 Thermoanaerobaculia bacterium
CCACCACCGCCGCCGAGGCGAGGACGAACCCCCGCGGGGGCAGCTCCGCCGGGATCTCCGACACGGCCGCCGTCGCCTCCTCTCGCTTCCTCTGCCGCTGGGCCTCCCGGCGTTCCTTGCGCGACTCCGCCGGGGCGGCGCCCGCCGGCGTTGCCGCCTCCGCGGCGTCCACCGCGACGGGGCCTGCCAGGCGGACCGCGGCGTAGCCCACGAGGGCATTGACCGCGCAGGCCGCCCAGAGCGTCCATCGAGTTCCCAGGTGCTCGAGGAGGAGGAAATTCGACAGCACCGTGCCCGCGACCGCCCCGAGAGTGTTGGTTCCGTAGAGGACCGCGAGGAATCGCCGGCGCCGGTCCTCCGCGGTCTCGACCGCCCGGGTCGCCGCCGGCAGCGTTCCGCCCATGAGCACCGTGGGCACCGAGAGGACCAGCGCCGAAAGGACGAGACGCGCCAGCGTCCCGGCCAGGAGACCGAGGCTCTGCGTCCCTCCCAGAGCGACGTAGACGAGGCGGACGAGGAAGACCCACAGGGGGGTCAGGGCAGCCGAACCGGCGATCAGCAGCTCCAGCCGGCCGTAGAAGGCGAGCGGCCGGGGCGCCGCGTCGGCCTTCCGGCCGAGGAGCCACCCCCCGATCCCCAGGCCCCCCATGAAAATCGCCAGGACCGCCGCCGAAGCCGCCGTCGAAAACCCGAAGACCAGCCGCAGCTCCCTCATCCACGCCACCTGGTAGATGAGCGCCGTCATCCCCGACCCAAAGAGGAGCAGCGCGACTCGTAACAAACGTCCTTTCATGAAGATCCGCAAACTACCACAGCGTTTCGACGCTTGAGAGGGCACGACCGGGCGGGCAGGCTAGGCCCCTCCCCTACGGCACGACGAGGCTGATCCCGGAATATTGTTGACAATACGAAAAACCTCGTACTAGTTTCTTCGTATGACAGAGCGGAGGTCGGAATGACGTCTCGGAACAAGACATCGGTGAGGCCGACGGACGGCGAGTTGGAGATCCTCCGGGTCCTCTGGGAGAGAGGCCCGAGCACGGTCCGCGATGTTCACCAGTGCCTGGAGGACGAACGCCGGACCGGCTATACGACGGTCCTCAAGCTCCTCCAGATCATGACCGAGAAGGGCCTCGTGCGCCGCGACGAGACCGAGCGCGCGCACGTCTACGAGGCCCGCGCTCCCCGCGAGGAGACCGAGGGCGTGCTCGTCGGCGACCTCCTCGAGCGCGCCTTTTCGGGCTCCGCCTCGGCGCTCGTCCTTCGGGCGCTTTCCTCCAAGAAGACTTCCCAGCAGGAGCTCGCTCAGATCCGCCGGCTGCTCGACGAACTGGAAGGAGGCAAGCGATGAGCGATCCGAATCCGCTCTGGGCCAGGATCGGCTGGACCCTCGCGGCCTTTCTCTGGCAGGGAGTGCTCGTCGCGTTCCTGCTCGCCGCCGCCAACGCGGTACTGGCGCGGAGCAGCTCCCGCGCCCGGTACGCCGCCGCCTGCTGCGCCATGGTCGTCCTGCTGGCCTGCCCGATCGCGACCTTCGTTTCCCTCGGGCCTTCGGCGGATCTCGCGCCCGCTCCGGCTTCCACAACGGCGTTCCGGTCCGACGCGGCCGTCGTACCCGCCGGCCCGGCACGGACGGAATCCTCGCTGTCGGTCTTCATCCGGGCGCTTCGCTCAGGGACCGCCGAAGTCGCGCCGCGACTGGCTCCCCTGTGGGCCGCGGGCGTGCTGCTTCTCTCGCTGCGTTTCGTCGGCGGCTGGACCGTCGCGCGGCGGCTGACCCTCCGCCGTGTCCAGCCGGCGCCTCCCGCCGTGCGCGAGGCGCTCACCCGGCTCTCCGAAAGGCTCGGCGTCCGCAAGACCGTTCGGGTTCTCCAGTCCGCCGCCGTCTCCGTGCCGACGGCCCTGGGCGCGCTGCGCCCGGTCATCCTGTTACCCGTTTCCGCGCTGGCGGGGGTCTCGCCCGAGGGCCTCGAAGCGGTCCTGGCTCACGAGCTCGCGCACATCCGCCGCCGCGACTACCTCGTCAACCTTCTCCAGACCGCCGTCGAGACGCTCCTCTTCTACCACCCGGCGGTCTGGTGGGTCTCGCGCCGGATCCGGATCGAGCGGGAGAACTGCTGCGACGACATCGCCATCCAGGCGACGGGCGACGTCCGCGCCTACGCCCGGGCGCTCGTCGGTCTCGAGGAGATCCGGGACCGCCGTCCGCGGCTGGCGGTCGCCGCCACCGGCGGCACGCTTCTTCAGCGGATCGCCCGTCTCCTTCCCTCCCCCTCTCCGGCCGACGGCGCGTCGCGCTGGGTCGCGGTCGTCCTCGCGGCCGCCGCGATCGGGACTTTCGGCGCCGCGTCGCGGGTTCCGGCCGCAATCGTGGATCCGGCAATCGACTCCCCCCACTCCGAGTTCGATTCCGCCGCCCGGCCGGCCCTCGGCCAGGCTTCGGACAAAGCAGCGCCCGCGCCGAAGCTCGCCGCCCCGAAGGGAGCCAAGGGAAAGGTCTCCGGAGGTCTCGCCGGCGCCCCGGCCGTCGCCACCGCAGTTGCCGAGACCGTCGTCGCAGCGAGTCCCAGTCCCCAAACCTCTCCCCCGGTGGGAGCTGGTCGAGCTGAGGGGCGCTCGCTCTCGGACGACGAGCTCCTCGAGCTCCGCCGATACGGCGTGGACTCCGAGTTCCTCGCATCGCTCAACTCGCTGGGCTACAAGAAGGCGAGCCTCGACGACCTGATCGGGCTGAAGATCCACGGCGTCTCCGCCGGATACATCTCGACGATGAACTCCCTCTTCGGCAGGCAGCTTTCGCTCGACGAGCTGACGTCCCTGCGGATCCACGGCGTCACCCCCGAGTTCGTGAAGGGATTCCGCGAGGCTGGCTACCAGGACATCTCCGCCGACTCGGCGCAGTCGCTGCGGATCCACGGCGCCACGCCCGAGATGGCGGCGGAGTGGGGCAAGCTCCTCGGCCGCCGGCCGAGCCTGGACGAGCTGACCGCGGCGAGGATCCACGGCGCGACGCCGGAATACGCCCGGGAGATGAAGACGTTGGGCGTCGACGCCGACCTCGACTCGCTCGTCTCGATGCGCATCCACGGCGTCACCCCGGACTTCGTCAAGGCGATGAAGGCGCTCGGCTACGCCCGGATCTCGGCGGACGACGCGACCTCGCTGCGCATCCACGGCGTCACGCCCGAGTTCGCTCGCGAGGTCCAGTCGCTCGGCTACAAGACGATCACGCTGGACGAGCTGACCTCGTTCCGCATCCACGGTGTCACGCCCGATTTCATCCGCGACGCCAACCGCTCCGCCAAGCCGCCGCTTTCCGCAGACGAGCTGCTGGATCTTCGAATCCATCGGAGGTATCGATGAAACGCCGTTCTCTAATCACTCTCCTGGCCCTCGCCTGCCTCGCGACGCCCGCCTCCTCGCGCGCCGAGGACGTGGACGGGAGGTGGATGCTCGACTTCGACAGCCACGAGCGCGGCCGCTTCCAGCTCACGGTCAAGCGATCGAGCGCCCACGGCAACTGGAGCAACTCCGACTCCTACTCGATCGAAGAGTTCCGCGGACTTTCCATCCCCGCCGGCAGGACGCCGGTGCCCGCGCGCTTCGAGCTCGTCCGCGACGCCGGGACGATCCGGTTCGAGGGACAGCTGGACGAAACCGGCGGCTCGGGCCGCTTCGTGCTGACGCCCAACCGCGACTTCGAGGCGTTCTGGAAGTCCCGCGGCTACGACAGCCTCTCCGACGACGACTACTACACCTTCACGATGCACGACGTCAGCCGCAAGTTCTTAGACGACCTGCGGTCGCTCGGCTACGACCGCGTCTCGCGGGACCACCTCGTCTCGATGCGGATCCACCGCGCGAGCCCCGAGTTCATCCGCGACCTCCAGTCGCTCGGCTACGAGCACGTCTCGGTGGACAGCCTCGTCTCGATGCGGATCCACGGCGCCACCGCGGACTTCATCCGCGAATTGAAGGAGCTGGGCTACGACCGACTCCCGGTGGACGGCCTCATCTCGATGCGAATCCACGGCGCCACGCCCGAGTACATCCGCGAGCTGAAGTCGCTGGGCTACGAGCGGCTGACCTCCGACAGCCTCGTGTCCATGCGGATCCACGGCGTGACGCCCGAGTACATCCGCGACTTAAAGTCCCTCGGCTACGAGCGCGTCCCGGTGGACAGCCTCGTCTCGATGCGGATCCACGGCGTCTCGATCGAGTACATCCGCCAGCTCCAGGAGTTGGGCTACAGGCACGTCCCGGTGGACTCGCTCGTCTCGATGCGGATCCACAACGTCTCCATCGACTACGTGAAGAAGACGAAGGAGCGCCTCGGGGACGTCTCCGTGGAGGAGTTGGTCAGCCGAAGGATCCACGGCCGCCGTTACGACGACTAGGTCCGACCGGAGCAGGTCCATCGAAGAACCTTCTTCCGTCCCTCCCCAGTGAGTGTTCGTTTCCGAACAGGCCTGTCCCGCTTCCGCGCATGAGTCGAGCGAAACCTGGGGATTCGTCCTTTCGTATCAGGGATTTGAGCCGGGAAGCGCGTGGCACGGATCTCGCCCTTCTTCGGCACGGAAACATGGACATCGTTCGAGAAGACTTTGCAAAGAAGAAGCGCCAGAGGCGCTTCCTGATGGGAGGAGCGGGGGTCGCCGCGATCCTCCTGATCACCCTCGGCCTGTCGAGGTTGAAGCCCGCCGCCCCCACGGTGGACAAGGCGACCGTCCTGATCGACACCGTCAAGCGCGGGCCGCTGGAACGCCAGGTCCGGGGCCCCGGCTCCTTGGTCCCCATGACCGAGGGCATCCTCCAGATCTCCGCCGCCACGGACGCCCGCGTCGAGCGGTTGATCGTCCAGCCGGGTGCCCAGGTCAAGCCCGACACGATCCTGCTCGAGATGTCCAACTCGGAGCTCGAAAAAGACGCGATCGACTCCGAGCTCCAGTTAAAGGCCTCGCAGGCCGACCTCGCCAACACCCGCGTGAAGCTCCAGAAGGACCTCCTCGACCAGAAGGCGACGGCCGCGTCCGTGGAATCGGACTACCACCAGGCGCAGCTCCAGGCCGAGGCCAACGAGGGCCTCTACAAGGAGGGCCTCGTCGCCGCGCTCACGTTGAAGCTGTCGCAGACGCGCGCGCAGGAGCTCGCGACCCGCAACGCCATCGAGAAGGAACGGCTCTCCGTCGCCTCCGAGGCCGAGCGGGCCCAGATCGAGGCGAGCCAGGCCAAGGTAGATCAGCTCCGCGCGCTCTCCAGGCTGAAGCACGACCAGCTCGACGCGTTGAAGGTCCGCGCGGGAATCCAGGGCGTCCTCCAGGAAGTCCCGGTGCAGCCGGGCCAGCGCGTGACGCCGGGCACGACGATCGCCAAGGTCGTCCAGCCCGAGAAGCTCAAGGCGCAGCTGAAGATCGCCGAGACGCAGGCGCGAGACGTCCAGATCGGCGAGCGCGCGATCGTGGACACGCGCAACGGCATCGTCGAGGGAAAGGTCTCGCGCATCGACCCGTCCGTCCAGGGCGGCACCGTCACCGTGGACGTGGCCCTCGAAGGCGAGCTTCCCAAGGGCGCTCGCCCCGACCTCTCGGTGGACGGCACGATCGAGCTCGAACGGCTCGCCGACGTCATCCACGTCGGCCGCCCCGCGTTCGGCTCCGAGCAGGGCTCGATCACGCTCTTCAAGCTCCTGCCCGGGAGCGACGAGGCCGTCCGCACCAAGGTTCGCCTCGGAAAGAGCTCCGTCAATGCCGTCGAGATCCTGGAAGGACTCCAGCCCGGAGACCGGGTGGTCCTTTCGGACATGTCCGCGTGGGATGCCTTCGATCGGGTTCGCTTGAGATAAGGGGAGGAGGATCCAATGGGCTCGAATGGACAGGCGGTCATCAAGCTGGACGGCGTCACGAAAGTGTTCTTCACCGACGAGGTCGAGACCCACGCGCTTTCGGGCGTCCACCTGAAGATCCAGCACGGGGAGTTCATCTCGATCGCGGGGCCGTCGGGCTGCGGCAAGTCCACGCTGCTCTCGATCCTGGGACTCCTCGACACGCCGACCGCCGGCAACTACTGGTTGAACGGCAAGCCGGCGGAGAAGTTGAAGCTCGCCGAGCGCGCGCGCATCCGCAACCGCGAGATCGGCTTCATCTTCCAGAGCTTCAACCTGATCGGCGACCTCTCCGTCTACGAGAACGTGGAGCTGCCGCTGACCTACCGAGGGATGCCCGCCCCCGAGCGCCGCAAGCGCGTCCACGAGGCCCTCGAGAAGGTCGGGATGGCGCACCGCACCAACCACTTCCCCTCGCAGCTGTCCGGCGGCCAGCAGCAGCGCGTCGCCGTCGCCCGCGCGATCGCCGGCCAGCCGCTGATCCTGCTGGCCGACGAGCCCACCGGGAACCTCGACTCGGTCAACGGCGAGGCGGTCATGTCGCTGCTGCGCGACCTCCACCGCGAGGGCGCCACGATCTGCATGGTCACGCACGACCCCCGCTTCGCCAAGTACGCCGCTCGTACGATCCACCTGTTCGACGGCCGCGTCGTCGAGGACGAGAGCGGGCAGGAGCGAGCCGCGGACGAGCAGGAGCTCAAGGAGGCCGGCCTCTTGTGAGGCCAGCGCCGGAGAGCCCGGTCGTGAGGTCCGCATGAACGACCTCCTCTCCGACGTTCGCTACGCCCTCCGCACGCTCAGCCGGAGTCCCGGCTTCGCGGCCGCCGCCATCGCGACCCTGGCGCTCGGGATCGGCGCGAACACGGCCGTCTTCTCGGTCGTGGACTCGCTGATCCTCCGACCGCCGCCGGGCCTCGCGCAGCCGGGCTCCCTGGTCTGGATCTCCGGCGTCCAGCGCGGCCGGCTCCAAGGTCTCTCCTACCCGGACTTCGAGGACCTCCGCCTGGAGACGGGAGCCTTCTCCGGGGTCTTCGCGGTCTCGCGGGCGGCCGCCCACGTCGCCAGGGGGCGGGACGCAGAGCGGATCCGCGCCCACCTCGTCAGCGACAACGCGTTCGACGTCGCCGGCTCGAAGCCCGCCCTCGGGCGCACTTTCCTTCCCGACGACGCGAAGGAGGCCCGCCCGGTCGCCGTCATCGGCCATCGCTACTGGGAGCGCGCGTTCGACTCCGATCCGGGCGCGGTCGGCTCGACGCTGAACGTCAACGGCCGGGCCTTCACGATCATCGGGGTCGCCGCGGAGGAGCTGATCGGCTTCCGGTCCGACCCCGAGGAGATCGCGGACATCTATCTTCTCTTCGAGACCTACTACTCCGGAGAGCGGCGCCGGAACCTCGAGAACCGCGACAGCGCCTGGCTCCTGGTGCAGGCGCGGCTCCGTCCGGGAGTGTCGGTCGAGGAGGCCTCCGCGGCCGCGGCGGTCGTCGTGCGCCGGCGCGCCGCCTCCCGCTCGGCGGAGATGCGGGACCTTTCGGCCGCGGCGACTCCGCTGCAGGGATGGGTCCCTCCCGGCCAGCTCAAGGACGTCCTGCCCTTCGCGCTCTTCGGGCTCATCGCGACCGGCCTGGTGCTTTCGATCGCCTGCGCCAACGTCGCCAACCTGCTGCTCGCGCGCGCCGCCGGGCGCCGGAAGGAGATCGGGATCCGCCTGGCCATCGGGGCCTCGCGCTCCCGAATCGTCCGGCAGCTCCTGACGGAAAGCGTCCTGCTCGCCGCCCTGGGCGCGGGCGCGGGGCTCCTCCTCGCCCTCTGGACGATCGACCTGATCCTGAACCGCTTCGGAGCGCCGGCCGCCATCGCGCCGAGGCTCGATTTCCGAATCGCGGCGTACGCCGCCGCGGCCGCCTTCGCGACCGGGATCACGTTCGGCCTCGCGCCGGCGTGGAAGGCGTCTCGCCGCGCCCTCGTTCCGTCACTGAAGGGAGAGGCCTCGGAGGGGGCTGAGCGCTCCAGGCTCCCTGGCGGCCTCGTCGTCGCCCAGGTCTCGATCTCCCTCGTGTTGCTCGCGGCGGCGGGCCTTCTCGTTCGCAGCTTCCAGAAGGCGGCCGCCGTGGACATCGGCCTGGAGCGCCGCCACGCCGCGCGGACCCTGGCGGCCTCCTTCGACGTCGAGACGCAGGGCTACGGCCCGGAGAGGTCCCGCGAGTTCTTCCGGGCGCTTCTCGACCGCGCCGGCGCTCTGCCCGGTGTGGAGTCGGCAGCCCTGGCCGAGACGCTGCCGTTGTCCGGCCGCGCGGTCGGCGACGCGATCGCTCCGAAGGGCGAGGTCCCGCGCCCGGGCGATTCGGAGACCGTCTTCGTCAACACCGTTTCGCCGGGATACTTCGAAACGCTCGGGGTGCCGATCCTCGCCGGACGGGACTTCACGGAAGCGGACCGAGAAGGCGCTCCGCCCGTCGTGATCGTCAATGAGACGCTGGCCCGCCGATTCTGGCCCGGGCAGGACCCGCTCGGGAAGTTCCTGCAGACCGGAGGCGAGCGCGCGGCGACTCTCCAGGTCGTTGGCGTCGCGCGCGACGGGAAGTACCTCCGCATGACGGAGGCCCCGCGGCCGTTCGCCTACTTCTCCATCCTCCAGCAGGGAGCGCGCCACGGGGAGACGATCCTGATCGCGCGGTTTTCCGGTCCTCCGTCGGTGGAGGCGCTTCGCTCCGAGGTTCGAGCGCTCGATCCGAGTCTCCCCCTCTTCCGGGTCCGGTCGCTGGAGAGGCTCCTCGAGGACCAGCTCGCGGACCGCCGCAACGGCACGCTCGTCGTCGAGATCTTCGGGGTCCTCGCGATCTGCCTCGCCGTGGTCGGTCTCTACGGCGTCCTTTCGCACTCGGTCACGCGGCGGCGCCGCGAGATCGGGATCCGGATGGCGCTGGGCGCTTCGCCGGCGCAGGTGCGCGCCCTGTTCCTGCGCCGCGGCGGAAAGCTCGCGAGCATCGGCATTGCCATCGGGCTCGCCCTGTCGGCGGCGGTCACCCGGCTTCTTTCGCAGATGCTCTTCGGGGTCGCGCCGACGGACGCGGCCACCTTCCTGGCGGTCACGCTGCTCCTTTCCGCGGTGGCCCTGGCGGCGGCCTGGCTCCCCGCACGGCGCGCGACCCGGGTCGACCCGATGGCCGCGCTTCGGAGCGAATGATCATGTGGAGCGACCTCAAGTACGCGCTTCGGGGGCTCGTTCACAGCCCGGGATTCACCACGGCGGCGATCGTCACGCTGGCGCTCGGGATCGGCCTGAACGCGGCCGTCTTCTCCGTGGTGGACGCCGCGGTCTTCCGGCCGCTGCCCTACGCGAAGCCGGTGGAGCTCCTCCGGATCGTGGACACGAACCCGGCGCGCCACATCGACCGTTTCTCCGCCTCTCCTCCCAACTTCGCCGACTGGAGGGCGCAGAACAAGACGCTGGTCGCGATGGCGGCCTTCACCAACGACGACGACACCCTGATCGAGGGCAGCGAGCCGCAGCGGATCCGCGGCGAGGCCGTGTCGCCCGCCCTCTTCCCGCTTCTCGGGGTCGCGCCGGCGCTCGGCCGCGTCTTCCGGGCCGACGAGGAACAGCCGGGCCAGGCTCCCTCAATCGTCCTCTCCTGGGAGTTCTGGCAGCGCCGCTTCGGCTCGGACCGCTCGATCGTGAACCGGCAGGTCCGTTTCGAGGGGGGTCCCAGGACCGTCGCCGGCGTCATGCCGCGCGGCTTCCGCTTCCCGACCTCCCGAGACGTGGACGCGTGGACGCCGCTCGTCCTCGACGCGCAGGCCATGGAGAACCGCGGAGCGCACTGGCTCGGGGTCGTCGCCCGCCGCAGGGCGGACGTCTCGGTGGAGCAGGCGCAGGCCGACCTCTCGGCGATCGCCGCGAGGCTCGAGGCGGCCTACCCGGCCAAGAACAAGGGATGGGGTGTCCTCGTGCTGCCCCTCTCCGACGCCGTCACGGGAAGCGCCAAGAAGCCGCTCCTGCTTCTTCTCGGCGCCGTCGCCTTCGTGCTCCTGATCGCCTGCGTCAACATCTCGAACCTCCTCGTGGCACGCGGGGTCGGCCGGCAGCGCGAGGTCGCGATCCGGACGGCGCTCGGGGCCGGACGCGGGCGACTTCTCCGCCAGTTCCTCGTCGAGAGCCTGGCTCTCGCGCTGCTCGGAGGCGGCATCGGCTGCCTCTTCGCCGTCTGGGGCTCGGAGGCGCTCGTCGCGCTGTCGGCCGGGAGCGTTCCCCGCTCCGCGGAGGCGGGCGTGGACCTGCGCGTGCTCCTCTTCACGCTCGGCGTTTCTCTCCTCGCAGCGGTGGCCTCGGGTCTGTGGCCCGCGCTGCGCGCCTCGCGCTCGGGCGGCGACGAGGTCCTCCGCGAGGGCCACGGGGCCGCGGGTCTTCCCCGCCGCGCCGCCGCCGCCCGGAGCGTCCTGCTGGTGACGGAGCTCGCCCTGACGCTCGCCCTCCTCGCCGGAGCGGTCCTGCTCCTTCGGAGCATGTCCGCCGTCCTGAAGGTGGACCCCGGGTTCCGCCCCGAGGGCGCGCTCGCGTTTCGCCTGCAGCTTCCCGAGTCCCGCTATCCCGAGAGGATCCGCATGGCCTCCTTCTACCGCGAGCTCGCCGGCAGGATTGCCGCACTGCCGGACGTCGCGCTGGTGGGCAGCGTCAACTTCGCGCCCCTCTCGGGCAGCCAGTGGAAGCTCTCGACGAAATTCCTGGACCATCCCGTGGCGGAGGGGGACGAGCCGTCGCTCGAGTACCGCGTGGCCGGAGGCGACTTCTTCCGCGCCGCCGGCATTCCGCTGAAGGCCGGACGCCTCTTCACCCCGGAAGACCGGATGGACGCTCCGCTCGTCGCGCTCATCTCGGAGACCGCGGCGCGCCGCCACTTCGCCGGGGAGGACCCGATCGGCCGCCAGATCACCATCGGCGACCGGATCAAGCAGCCGCGGCGCATCATCGGCGTCGTCGGCGACGTCCTCGAAGGCGGACTGACCGAGCCGGCGGCGCCGGAGATCTACGTCCCCGCCGAGCAGGTGCCCTGGTCCGGCATGGTCGTGCTCGTGCGCGCTCGCGGCGACGGCGACCCGATGCGGCTCCTTCCCTCGGTCCGGGCGGCGGTCGCGGCCCTCGACAACCAGCTTCCCATCGAAGGCGCGGCTCGCCTCTCCGACCAGGTCTCCGACTCCCTCAAGCAGCGGCGGTTCGCGCTGGTCCTGCTTTCGGCGTTTTCCCTCCTCGCCCTGGTCCTCGCCGCCGTCGGGATCTACGGCGTGGTCGCGTACACGGCCGCCCGCCGCACCCGCGAAGTCGGCATCCGCATGGCGCTCGGCGCGCGGCGCTCCGACGTCCTGCGCCTCTTCGTCCGCGAGGCGATCGCGCTCGCCGCCGCAGGCGTCGCGGTCGGACTCGCGCTGTCGGCCGCGGCGACGAAGCTCCTCTCGGGAATGCTCTTCGGCGTCCGACCGACGGACCCGCTCACCTACCTCGCCGTCTCGATCCTCCTGGCCCTCGCGGTTCTCGCCGCGACGAGCCTCCCCGCCGGCCGCGCCGCGCGCATCAGCCCGATGGATGCCCTCCGGCATGAGTGACCTCGTCCAGGACCTCCGCTACACGATGCGCACGCTCGCGCGGAGCCCCGTCTTCGCGGCGGCGGCGATCGTGATCCTGGCGCTCGGAGTGGGGTTCAACACGACGGTCTTCAGCCTCGTGGACGCCGTCGTGTTGCGGCCGCTGCCGGGCGTCGCGCGGCCCGGCGAGCTCTGGGAAATCGAGGCGAAAAGAACCTCGTCCGTCTTCTCGTACCCTTCGTACCGCGACCTGCGCGAGAACTCGCTCTTCTCCTCGCTCGCGGCCTACGGGCACCGCGCTCTCGCGGTGTCCGGCGACGGGGCGGCGGAAAGGGTCCGCGCGGCGGTCGTCTCGGGAAACTACTTCGACGTCCTCGGAGTCCGGCCGCCGGCCGGGCGTTTCCTTCGCCCCGGGGACGAGGAGTCCGGCGAGACCCTCGCCGTTCTCTCCCACGGTCTCTCGCAGCGGCGGTTCGGAAGATCTGCCGAGGCGGTCGGCAAGCTCATCGTCCTGAACGGGACGCCCTTCACTGTCGTCGGCGTCGCGCCGCCGGCGTTCCGCGGCGCCGGTTTCGGAACCCCCACGGACCTCTGGATCCCCATCGGCGCATGGCCGCGGGTCGCGACGGGCGCCCTAGCGCGGCTGGACTTTCACCGCCGCGGATGGAGCTGGATGACCGTCTTCGGCCGGCTCGCCCCGGGGATCTCGCGCTCGCAGGCCCAGGCCGCGCTCGATGTCGCCGCCCGGGATGAACAGCGGCTCTATCCGCAGGCGACTCCCGACGACTACCGCATCGGGCTCCGGCCCCTGACGCAAGCGGCGGCCGGCGCGGGCCATCCCGCCGACCCGGTTCGTTTCCTCGCCTTCCTGCTCGGCGCGGTCGCGGTGTCGCTTCTCGTCGCCTGCGCCAACCTCGCCAACCTCCTGCTCGCCCGGGCCGTCGCGCGGCGCCGGGAGATCGCCGTGCGCCAGGCGCTCGGCGCCGGACGCGGCCGCCTCGTCCGCCAGATGCTGACCGAGAGCCTCGCGCTCTCGCTCGCCGGCGGAGCGGCCGGCCTCGCCGTCGCGAACTGGTCGCTCGCGCTGCTCTCCCGAGTCCGGCTTCCTGGAGACGTGGCGCTCGGCTCCTTCGGCGCGGCGCTCGACTTCCGCGTCCTGGCGTTTGCCCTGGCCGTCTCGATGGCGACCGGCGTGCTCTTCGGGCTCCTGCCCGCGCTCCAGGCGACGCGGTTCGCGCTGCTGGCGGCGTTGAAGGACGACGGCCCCGGACGCCGGCGGCGCGCGCTGCTTCCGGGCGCCCTCGTCGCCGCGCAGGTCGCGCTCTGCCTGATCCTGCTCTCGAGCGGGGGCCTGCTCGCGAGAAGCCTCAGGAACGCCCTCGCCGCGGACACGGGGTTCGAGGCGCGCGGCGTCGCGCTGGCGTCGGTCCAACTCGGCGTCGCCCGCTACGACGCGGCGCGGGCGTGGACGTTCGCCACGGCCGCGGCCCGGGCCGCCGCCGCTCTGCCCGGCGCGCGATCGGCCGCGTGGGCCGGCATGCTCCCCCTCGGAGGCGACCGGGAGGTCGAGTCGGTCGAGCTCCCGGGCGAGGCGCCGGGCCAGAGACAGGCCGTCGCGGCGACCGCCGTCGGCCCCGCGTACTTCCGCACGATCGGCCTGAAGATCCTGGCCGGCCGGGAATTCGAGGAGACCGACCTGCCCGACGGCGCTCCCGTCGCGGTCGTCAACGAGGCGGCGGCCCGCCGGTTCTGGCCCGGCCGCAATCCCATCGGACAGCGCCTCAGGATCTACGGCGCCGAGAGGACCGTCGTCGGCCTCTGCCGCGACAGCCTGTTCCAGACGCTGCGCGACCCGCACATGCCGCAGGTCGCGGTCGCGATCCAGCAGGTCGGAGGAGACGGCCTGCTCGCCGCGATGACGCTTCTCGTTCGGTTTCCGGGCGATGCGGGCGCGGCGTCCGCGTCCCTCCGGTCGGCGATCGCGGCGCTCGACCCGAACCTTCCCCCCTTCGGTCCGCGCACGCTGGAGGAGTCCCTGGGCGGCCAGCTCGTGCCGCAGCGCTTCGGCTCGGCGCTGCTGGGCCTCTTCGCCGCGCTGACGCTCGTCCTCGCGGCCGTCGGCATCTACGCTGTCGTCGCCGGATCGGTCGCCCGGAGATTGCGCGAGATCGGCATCCGCCTCGCGCTCGGCGCCGAGCCGGCGCGGCTCTTCCGGATGGTCCTGGCGCAGACCGCCGCCCCCGTGCTCGCGGGGATCGCCCTCGGCCTTCCCCTCGCGGCCGTCGCGGCCCGCGCCCTCGGAGGCTTCCTGTTCGGCGTAGCGCCGACCGATTCCGCCACCTTCGGCGCGGCCGTGGCCGTCCTCGCCCTGGCCGGCTTCGCCGCGGCCAGCTTCCCCGCGAGGCGCGCCGCGAGCCTCGATCCGATGACCGCCGTCCGGCACGAATGAGAGAGGAGATCCCATGATCGAGATTCGCAACATCGAGAAGTCCTTCGACACGCGGGCGGGCCAGACGTTCGTCCTGCGGCGGATCAACCTGAAGATCGAGGCCGGCGAGTTCGTCACGATCATGGGGCCGTCGGGCGCCGGCAAGTCCACGCTCCTCTCGATCCTGGGGATGCTCGACCACGCGTGGAGGGGCGAGTACCGGCTGCTGGACCACCAGGTGGACCGCTTGAAGCCCAGGGAGCGGATCGAGCTGAACAAACGGTACGTTGGCTTCGTCTTCCAGCAATACCACCTGCTCGACAACCTGACGGTCGCCGAGAACCTCGACATCCCGCTCTCCTACAGGAACGTCAAGGGCTCCGAGCGCGCCGCGGCCGTCGCCGACACGCTCGACCGCTTCCAGATCGTGGGAAAGAAGGACCTCTACCCGAGTCAGCTCTCGGGCGGGCAGCAGCAGCTGGTCGGCGTCGCGCGGGCGTTGATCGCGAAGCCGAAGCTCCTGCTCGCCGACGAGCCGACCGGCAACCTCCACTCCGACCAGGGGCGCGACATCATGCGCCTCTTCCAGAAGCTGAACGAGGAGGGCATGACCATCGTCCAGGTCACGCACTCCGAGGAGAACGCCCGGTACGGCGGGCGGATCGTCCGCCTCTTCGACGGTTGGATCGCCGGCGAGGAGCGGGTCACGGACCGGATCGGAGTCGAGACGGCGAACCGTTGAGCGGAGGTAGGCGATGAGCTGGCTCCTGCAGGACATCCGTTACGCGGCCCGGATGCTCGCCAAGAACGCCGGGTTCGCGGCAATCGCGGTGGCGACCCTGGCGCTGGGCATCGGAGCGAACACGACGATCTTCTCCGTCGTCCGCGCCGTCCTGATCCGCCCGCTTCCCTACCCCGACGCCGACCGGCTCGTCGGCTTCTCGACGAACCAGTCCGGGCCGGACCTCGAGGACATCGCGCGGCAGAGCTCGAAGCTCTCCTACGCCGCCGGCGCTCAGGGATGGCCGCTCGACTGGACGAGCGGCGGCGAGCCGGAGAGGGTCGCCGCTGCGGTTGTCACGGGCCAGGCCTTCGCGGCCCTCGGCGCCGCGGCGGAGATCGGCCGCGGGATCCTCCCCTCCGACGACCGCCCCGGAGCGGAGCCGGTCGTGGTGGTCGGCCATGGCTTCTGGACTTCCCGGCTGGGCGGCGACCGCGGCGTCGTCGGCAGGTCGCTCAACCTCGGCGGCAGGCCCTACACGGTCGTCGGGGTCATGCCGTCCTCCTTCGAGGTTCCCCGGGCGACGGCGGACATGTGGGTCGCGTTTCAGGTCCTGGCTTCGGAGGCCGCTCCGGTCCGCGGCGCTCACCTGCTGCGGAGCTTCGGGCGCCTCGCTCCGGGAGTCACGCGCGCCACGGCGCAGGCGGAACTCGACGGCATCGCCCGGCAGCTCAAGCAGGTTCACCCCGAGGAAGACGGCGACCAGGTCTTCAACCTGATGCCGCTCCAGGACCAGATGGTGGCCCGGTCGCGGCCGACGCTGCTGCTGCTCTTCGCCGCGGTCGCCGTCGTCCTGCTCATCGCCTGCGCGAACTTCGCCAACCTCCTGATCTCCCGCTCGAGCCGCCGGTCGCGGGAGATCGCGATCCGCTCGGCGCTGGGGGCGGGGCGCGGGCGCCTGATGCGGCTGCTCGTCACCGAGAGCGTGCTGCTGTCGCTCCTCGGAGGCGCGGCCGGTCTCGTGGCCGCGGCCTGGAGCCAGGGCGTCGTCGCGAAGCTGCCGCCGGTCCCCGCGCGGCTGGCGGAGCAGGTGCGCCTCGACTCCGGCGTGCTCCTGTTCGCTCTTGCCGTGTCGGTCGTCACCGGGATCGTGTTCGGACTGCTCCCCGCGCTCGCGCTGACGCGGTCGGCCGCCGCGGAGCACCTGGGAACGCGCGAGTCCGGAACCTCGAGGGATTCGCGGATCGCCAGCGTCCTGGTCGTCGCGGAGATCGCCGTCGCCCTCGTGCTCTTGAACGGCTCGGCCCTCCTGTTCAAGGGCCTCTCGCGCCTGACCTCCTCGGACCCCGGCTTCGCGGCCGACCACCTCCTGACCTTCCGCCTCGACCTGCCCGAGACCCGCTTCAAGGAAGTCGAGCCGAGGACGCGCTTCTACCGCTCGCTGACCGAGCGGCTGTCGGCGCTTCCCGGAGTCAAGAGCGCCGCCCTGATCAGCGAGATCCCGCTCGGCGGCAACCGCCTCGACCACAACATCGTCGTCGAGGGCGGGCCGGTCTACCCGAAAGGCTCCGAGCCCTCGGCCTACAGCCGCACGACCTCCGCCCCCTACTTCCGCACGATGGGAATCCCGATCGTCCGCGGCCGGGCTCTCGAAGAGTCCGACCGCGAAGGCGCGCCGCTGGCGGCCGTCGTCAACGAGGCCTTCGCTCGCCAGTTCTTCTCCGGGCGCGACCCGATCGGCGGAAGGGTCCGCTGGGCGCGCGGGCCGGAGAACGCGTGGATGACCGTCGTCGGCGTCGCCAGGGACGTCCACCAGGACTCCCTGGCGGAGGAGGACGGGCCGGCCCTCTACACGCCCTACTCGCAGAACGCCCCGGTGTGGAAGCGGTGGAGTTGTGTCGTGGTCCGCACGCAGGGCGATCCGCGAGGCATGCTCGCCGCCGCAAAAACCGCGGTCCGGAGCCTCGACTCCAACCTCCCGCTCACCGAGGTCTCCACCATGGAGGAGATCCTGCGCGCCTCGACCGAGTCCCCGGCGCGGCGCAACCTCGTCCTCGCGCTCTTCGCGGGCCTTGCGCTGGCGCTGGCGGCGGTCGGCGTGTACGGCGTCCTGACGCAGGCGGTGTCGCGACGCCGCCGCGAGTTCGGCGTCCGGATGGCGCTCGGCGCCAGGCGCGGCGACGTCGTCCGCCTCGTGCTGCGCCAGTCGCTCCTGCTCGCGGGCGCGGGCGTCCTGCTCGGCCTCGCCGGCGGAGCGTTCCTCTCCCGCGCGTTCCTGACGAGTCTCCTTTACGGCGTCAGCGCGACCGATCCCCTGACCTACGCGGCGATGGCGGCCGTGCTGATCGCGGCGACGCTTCTCGCGAGCGGCTTGCCGGCCCGCCGCGCGACGCGCGTGGACCCGATGTCGGCGCTCCGGAGCGAAGGATGAGCTCATTTCTGCAGGACCTCCGCTACGGGTGGCGCTCGTTCGCGAAGTCCCCTGGCTTCACGCTGGTTGTCGTCGGGACGCTGGCCCTCGGCATCGGCGCGAACACCGCGATCTTCTCGGTCGTCGAGGGCGTCCTCGTCCGATCGCTCCCCTACAAGGACCCGGACCGCATCATCCGGATCGGCCACGTCCGTCCGGAGGGAGGACGGCTCCCGGGAACCTTCTCGCCGCAGGACTTCGACGACTACGCGCGCGAGAAGCCCGGGCTCTCGCAGGTCGCCTCCTTCCAAGCCGGCCCAGGCCTGGGGTTCACCCTGCTCGGCCGGAGCGAGCCCATGCGGGTCGCGGCCTGCTTCGTGTCGCCGGGGTTCTTCGAGACGATGGGGGTCGTCCCGGAAGCGGGCCGGGCCTTGCTGCCGCAGGAGAACGTTCCCGGCCGCGACCGCGTAGCGGTGCTCTCCCACCGGCTGTGGAGAAGGGTCTTCGGCGCCGAGGCGCCGGCCGCGGGGCGCACCGTCGTGCTCGACGGGAAGCCGTTCACGGTGGTGGGTGTCCTGCCGCCTTCCTTCCAGTTCCCCTCGGCGGAGCCGGACCTCTGGGTACCGGTCTCCCTCATGACGGAGGACGACGTCCCGCACCGGCGCGACGTGCGGTGGCTCGAGGCGGTGGGCCGTCTGGCCCCGGGCTCGACGATCGAGCAGGCGCGCGGAGGCGCGGACGCCGTCTTCGCGAGGCTGGCGAAGCAATTCCCCGACAGCAACCGGGGCTTCGAAAAGTCCCTCGTCGTTTCGCTGGAGAAATCGCTCGTGGGCGAGGTCCGGACTCCGCTTTACGTCCTGCTCGGCGCGGTCGGACTGGTCCTCTTGATCGCTTGCGCCAACGTCGCCAATATGCTGCTGGCGCGCTCGGCCGCCCGAAGCCGGGAGATGGCCATCCGGACCGCGCTCGGCGCGAAGCCGGCCCGGCTGCTGCGACAGCTGCTGACCGAGAGCGTGCTGCTCGGGCTCGCGGGCGGGGCGATCGGCCTCGCCGCGGCCTTCTGGGGAGTCGATGGCCTGCTCGCGCTGATCGGAGGCCGACTCCCTCGGGCCGAAGAGATCCGGCCCGACGCCGGAGTCGCCCTCTTCGCGGCCGCGGTCTCGGTCCTGACGGGGATCCTCTTCGGGATCCTGCCGGCGAGGCGGTCGCTCGACCCCAGGATCGCGGCGACCCTGGAGTGGGGCGGTCGGGGCGCTTCCGGCGAGCGCGCCGACGTGCGCCGCTCGCTCGTCGTGGCCGAGACGGTCCTCGCCGCCCTCCTGCTGACGGGAGCCGGGCTCCTCGCCAAGAGCTTCTGGAACCTGCTGCGTGTGCCGAGCGGCATCTCCGGAGAGAAGGTCCTCACGCTGTCGATCACGATCCCGAAATGGAAGTACCCGACGGACGAGGCCGAGTTCGCCTATCGGGACGAGCTGCTGCGTCGGATGCGATCGCTTCCCGGCGTGGTCGCAGCCGGGGCGGGCAAGTCGTTGCCGCTCTCGGGCGGCGGCGAGGCCTATCGAATCCGGCTGCCGGGGGAGAAGGACCCGTCCGCGCTCATCCAGCCCGCTGCGGGGACCATCATCGTCACGCCGGGATATTTCGAGGCGCTCGGGATCCCGATCCTGCGCGGGCGCTCGTTCACGGACCGCGACATCTCGACCAGCGTCCCGGTCGTCCTGGTCAACCAGGCGCTCGCTCGCCAGCTCTGGCCGGGCTCGGACGCGATCGGCAAGCGCATGGTCTTCGGGCGCAAGATCCAGTACGAGGTCATCGGGATCGCCGGCGACGTGCGCCACGAGGGGCTCCGGTCCGCCCCCGGCGGCGCGATCTATGGCCCGATCTCGCACTTCCCGCGCGGCACGCTCAAGATCTTCCTGCGAGCCTCGGGCGACCCGCGCGCGCTCGCGTCGTCCGCGAGGGCCGCGATCCGCGCCTTCGAGCCGGAGCAGACGGTCTCCGAAGTTGCGCCGCTGACCGAGTCCGTCTCACAGAGCGTCTCGCGGCCCCGCTTCTACGCGACGCTTCTGGCGATCTTCGCCGGCCTCGCCATCGTGATGGCCGGCTCGGGGCTCTACGCCGTACTTTCGTACGGCATCGCGCGGCGCACTCGCGAGATCGGCGTTCGCATCGCGATGGGAGCGAGCGCCCGCGACGTCGTGCTCATGGTCTCGCGGGAGGGGCTCGCCACCTCCGCTCTCGGCATCGCCGTGGGCCTCGCGGCCTCGGTCGCCGCCTCTCGGCTGCTCGGAAGCCTCCTCTTCGACGTGCGGCCGTTCGACCCGGCGATCCTGGCGGCGACGGCGCTCTTTCTCCTGGCCGTTGCGGCCGCCGCGTCCGCGGCGCCGGCGTTTCGCGCGTCTCGGGTGGACCCGATGACCGCGCTGAGGGCGGAGTGAGCGAACGATGACCGGATTCCTTCAGGACTTCCGGCACGCGCTCCGGATGCTTCGCCGCAGTCCGGGCTTCACTGCCGCCGCGGTCGCGACCCTGGCGCTCGGCATCGGCGCCAACGCGGCGCTCTTCATGGTCCTGGACGCGGTCGTCCTGCGGCCCCTGCCGGCGGGAGAGCCGGGCGAGCTCGTGCTGATTTCCCCGGTCGACGCGCGCGGGCGCGTCGGAGGCGGCTTCGACGAGGCGACCTTCCAGATGCTGCGAGACCGCGGCCGGCCGGTCGCGGATCTCTTCGCTTTCGACTCGGCTCCGCTGCGAGTCGAAGCCGACGGCCAGTCGGAGATCCTGCAGGGATCGGTGGTGTCGGGCTCCTATTTCCAGACGCTCCGCGTCCGCGCGGCCCTCGGCCGGACTCTCACCATGGAAGACGACCGAGCGTCCGCGGCGCCCGTCGCGGTCGTCAGCGAGAGCTACTGGACGCGGCGTTTCGGACGGGAGCCGTCGGTCCTCGGCCAGACCGTGGACATCAAGGGCCTCTCGTTCCGCATCGCCGGGGTTTCCGCGGCCGGGTTCTCGGGCATCGAGCCGGGGCACCCCAGCGAGGTCTGGGTTCCTATGAGCGCCTGGCAGGCGGTCCGGCTGAAGGACCACGATCGAACCGGAGTGATGGGCCGCCTGAGGCCGGGCGTTTCCGCCGCCGCCGCGACGCCCGTCCTGGCGGCAATCTACCGCGATGCCCTGCTCGCAACCGCGGGGGGCGCGCCTTCGCCCTCGAGGCGTAGCGAGATTCGAGCCTCGTCGATCGAGCTTCGCCCCGGCGGCCGGGGCACCGAGGGCCTCCGCGAGGAGCTCTCGCGCCGGCTCACCATCCTGCTCGGCGCCGCCGGGCTCCTGCTCCTGATCGCGTGCGCCAACGTCGCCAACCTGCAGCTCGCGCGCGCGAAGGCGAGGCAGAAGGAGATCGCGGTTCGGCTCGCCCTCGGCGCCGGGACGCTCCGCCTCGTCCGGCAGCTCCTGACCGAGAGCTTCCTGCTCGGCTCGATCGGCGGCGTCGCCGGGGTCGCCGCGGCCGCCTGGTCGAGCGCCGCCCTCGTCCACGCGGTCGGAGGCCGGAACCTTCCCGTCTCTCCGGCGACCGAGTGGCGGGTTCTGCTGTTTTCCGCCGCGGTGACGCTCGCGGCGGCGGCCGTCTTCGGTCTCGCGCCGGCGCTCAAGGCGGCCGCGCGGGATCCGGCGCGGGACCTGAAAGGGCCGGCGTTCGAACGCGCCGCCCGCCGCCGGCTCCCGTTCGCCGACGCTCTCGTCGTGTCCCAGTTCGCGCTCTCCCTCGCCCTCGTCACGGGGGCGGCGCTCCTGGCGCGAACCCTCTCGTCCCTGCACGCCGTCGACCCCGGGTTCCGGCCGCAAGGCGTGCTTCTTTTCTGGCTGTACCCGACTCTTTCGGGCATCGACGGCCCGGCGGAGAAGGACCTCTATCGGGCCGTGGAGGAGACGCTCTCCACGGTTCCCGGCGCGCGGTCCGCGTCGGACTTCCGATTCGGCTTCTTCGCCGGGCGATGGGAGCGGCAGGCCTTCGCGGAGGGGAGCGCCGGCGGCCGAGAGACCCGGCCTGTCTTCTTCGACGCCGTCGGCCCGGGCTTCTTCGAGACGATGGGAATCCCGGTTCGGATTGGCCGCGGAGTGTCCCGAGCCGACACTTCTCGTTCCGCGCGGGTCGCGGTGCTCAACCAGTCCGCGGCCAGGCGGCTCTTCGGAGAAGAGAGCCCGATCGGCCGCGCCATCGGGTTCGAAACGCCCGCTGACGACGCCGCGGTCCCGGGCACGGCCCCGGAGGAGAAGACCGAGGTCGTCGGCGTCATCTCGGACACGAGGACGTTCTCCCTCCGGGACGGCGAGGCGGCCAGCCAGCCCGCCGTCGTCTACGTGCCTGTTTCCCAGGCGCCGGAGAGCCTGCTTGGCCAGATGAACTTCGCCGTGCGGGCAGACGGCGATCCTCGGGCGATCCTTCCCGCGGTCACCCGCGCCGTCGAAGCTGCGGCGCCGGGCGTTCCGGTGTTTCAGGCCCGAACGCTCGACGAGCAGGTGGATCGGTCGCTCGCGCAGGAGAGGTCGCTGGCGCGGCTGCTCGCCTTTTTCGGCGCCCTGGCGCTCGCCCTGGCGGGGGTCGGCCAGTACGGGGTGATGTCCCACTCCGTGGCGCGGCGGACCCGGGAGATCGGGGTCCGGATCGCCCTCGGCGCGAGCCGCCGCCTCGTTCTCCGCGACGTCCTGCGCCGCGGCCTCGTCCTCGCGCTCGCCGGATTCCTTCTCGGCGCGGCCCTCCTTCCGGCGATTGCGCGTGTCATCGCGAGCCTTCTCTACGGAGTCTCGCCCGCGGACCCGGCGACGCTGCTGGCGGCGGCCCTCCTCCTCGCAGCCATTTCCCTCGCGGCGGCTTGGATCCCGGCCTTCCGGGCGACACGGGTCGATCCCGCCGAGGCACTCCGAAGCGAATGAAAAGTGAGGTGATCGGATGAGCACGCTCTCGCAGGATCTCCGGTTCGCGTTCCGCACGCTCGCGAAGACCCCCTCCGTGGCGATCTTCGCCGTGCTCTCGCTTGCCCTGGGCATCGGGGCCAACGCGGCGATCTTCGCCGTCGTGGACGCGTTCTTCTGGCGTCCCTTCCCCGTGGAGGACCCGGGCCGCCTCGTCGCGATCAACACGACGGACCAGAAGAACCCCGGCTTCCTGCCGGTCTCGCGGCTGAACTTCGAGGACTTTCGCGACAAGACCGACGTCTTCGCCGGCGTGGCGGCGGTCGGCTTCGCGGCCGTGGACGTGACGGTGGAGAAGGAGACGACGCGCGTGCCGGTCTTGATCGCCACCGGCAACTACTTCGACGTCCTCCGCGTTCGCCCGGTCCTCGGCGCCGGCTTCCGCGCGGACCAGGATGAGCCGATCGGGAAGAACCCCGTCGTCGTGCTCTCCAACGGATTCTGGAAGCGGCGCTTCGCGGGCGACCCGTCCATCGTCGGCAAGCCCATCACGATCAACCGGATGGATTACACGGTCGTCGGCGTCCTTCCGGAGACCTTCACGGGGACGTTCCCCGGCTTCTCACCGGACCTGTGGGTTCCGTACGGGATGCGCCTCCACATCCAGCCGGCTGTCTCGTTCATGACGGAAAAGCGGCGAGGGCTGTGGCTCGCCCCGATCGCGCGGCTGAAGCCCGGCGTTACCAGGCCGCAGGCCGAGGCCGCGTTGAAGAACCTCGCCGCGGCGCTCGAGAAGGAGTACCCGGACGCCAACCGCGGAAGGAGCATCGCCCTCCAGACGCTCGCCGAGGCCCGCGCCAATCCCACCGGCGCCGCCGACAATCCGATGCCCCGGATCGGCGCGCTCCTGCTCGTCGCGGTCGGCGTGATCCTGCTGATCGCGTCGGCCAACGTCGCCAACCTGCTCCTGGCACGCGCCTCGTCGCGGCGCAAGGAGATCGCCGTGCGGATCGCGATCGGCGCGACGCGCTGGCGCCTCGTCCGGCAGCTCCTGGCCGAGAGCCTGCTCCTTTCGTTCCTGGGCGCCCTTGCCGGGATCCAGGTCGCCTCCTGGCTGACGAAGCTCCTGATGACTCTCCAGCCTCCCGGCCCCTTCCCGTTCGTGCTCGGCGCGCGGATCGACTGGCGGGTTCTCCTCTTCACGACCGGGATCGCCGCCGTCACCGGGATCCTCTTCGGCCTCATCCCGGCGCTCCAGGCCTCCCGCCCCGCGATCGCGGACAAGCTCAACGAGGGGGGGCGCCAGAGCGGCGCCGGCGCCCGCGGAGGAATGCGCAACGCCCTCGTCGTCGTGGAAGTGGCGCTCGCGACGATCGCGCTCGCGGGAACGGGGCTCCTCCTGCGGAGCCTCCACGAGGCGACCGCGATCGACCCGGGCTTCAAGGCGGACAAGGTGCTCGCGTTGAACCTCGACGTCTCGCTCCAGGGCTACGACGCCGATCGCGGCGCGCAGTTCTACAAGCAGCTCGTGACCCGCGTCGGGGCGCTGCCGGGAGTGAAGTCCGCTGAGATCGCCTCCCGCGCCCCGCTCGCCTTCGGCTTCCAGAGGACCGTCTTCATCGAAGGCGACGTCCCGTCGGAAAAGGACCGCGGCATCCTCGTCAACGTCGCCAACATCGGCCCGGACTACTTCCGGACGCTGGACATGGCGATCGCCTCCGGCCGCCCCTTCGGCGTCGAGGACACGGAGACTTCGCCGCTCGTGGCGGTCATCAACCAGACCATGGCGAAGCGGTTCTGGCCGGGACGGGAAGCCATCGGGCGCTCGTTCCGGTTCCCCGTCCCCAACGGCCGCGACGGGGAGGTCACGCCGCCGATCCAGATCGTCGGCATCGCCCGCGACGCCAAGTACGTCACGCTGGGCGAGCAGCCTATTTGCTTCGTCTACCTGCCGGCGCGGCAGAACTACACGCCGGCGATGACCCTCCTCGTCCGGTCGGACGGCGATCCGTCCACGGTCCTGCCGCAGCTGCGCCAGGAGATCGTCAACATGGACCCGGGCCTTCCGATTTTCAACGTGCGGCCGCTGACCACCCAGATCGAGGGAGCCCTGTTCCTCTCCCGCGTCGGAGCGTTCCTGCTCGCGGCGTTCGGCGCGCTGGCCCTCATCCTGACGACCGTCGGGACCTACGGCGTGCTCGCCTACACGGTGACGCGCCGCGTCCCGGAGATCGGCCTGCGCATGGCGCTCGGCGCCGGCCCCGGCAAGATCCTCGGGATGGTCATCGGCAACGGGATGTCGCTCGTGGGAGCCGGTCTCGCCGCCGGGATCGTCGCTTCGCTGCTGCTCGCCCGGAGCCTCACGCCGATCCTCTTCGGGGTCAGGGGGACCGACCCGGTGACCTACGGCGGCATCACGGTCGTCCTCGGGGCGGTCGCCCTCGCCGCCTGCTACATCCCCGCGCGCCGCGCCGCCGCGGTGGACCCGACCGTCGCGCTTCGGCAGGAGTGAGGATGGGACTCCTCCGCGACCTGCGGCACGCGCTCCGCGCGCTGGCGCGAAACCCGGGGTTCGCGCTCGCAGCGGCCGCCACGCTCGCGCTCGGCATCGCGGCCAACACGGTCATCTTCAGCCTCGCCGACGCGATTCTGCTCCAGCCGCTCCCCTATCGAAGCCCCGAACGGCTGGTCGTCCTCTGGGAAGGAAGGCTCTCGCGGCCCGGTGAGAAGAACGTCATCTCCGCCGCTAACTTCCTCGACTGGAGGAGGCAGAGCCGCTCCTTTGAGCAGATGGCGCTCTCCACGTGGAGCGGCCTCACGCTGACGGACTCGGGCTCGCCCGAGAGGCTCTCCGGCCGCGCGGTCACCGCCAACCTCTTCTCGGTCCTCGGGGTGGCACCGCGGCTCGGCCGCACCTTCGCCGCCGAGGAGGAAGCTCCAGGAGGGCCCGCCGCGATCCTCCTTTCGCACGGGCTCTGGATGCGCCGCTTCGGCGGGGACCCGAACGTCGTGGGCCGGAAGGTCGGAACGGATTCCGGCCCGGCGCTCGTCGCCGGCGTGATGCCGAAGGACTTCCGCCCGCTCGGGGACGAGGAATACTGGGAGCCTTTCCGCTTCACCGAGCAGGCCGGGAGCTGGGGCCGGTTCGCCATCGGCTGGGCGCGGCTGAAACCCGGCGTGTCCGCCGGGCAGGCGCAGCTCGAGATGTCGGAGATCGCCCGCGGGCTCGAGCGTGTCCGCCCCGAGAGCGACGCAGGATGGGGCGTGCGCGTCGTGCCGATCGCCGAGGACGTCTCCGGGAGCGCGCGTCCCCTGCTACTCGTCCTCGCCGGCGCCGTCGTGCTTCTGTTTCTCTTAGCCTGCGCCAACGTCGCCAACCTCCTGTTGGGACGCGCGCTGGCCCGAGAGAAGGAGACCGCGATCCGGACGGCGCTCGGGGCCTCGAGGTTCTCGATCGCGCGCCAGTGGATTGCCGAGGGCCTTCTGCTGGCGGGGGCGGGCTGCGCGGTCGGGCTCGCCGCGGCGGCGTGGGCCCTTCATGCGATCGCCGCGCGCACCGCCGGGAGGCTTCCGAGGGTCGAGGAGGCGGCGCTCTCCGGCCGATCCGTTCTCTTCGCCGCCGCCGTTTCCTCCGCTGCCGGCCTCGCCTTCGGGTTGCTGTCGGGAGCGAAGCGCCGGAATGGAGACCTGGCGGCCTCGCTCTCCGGTGGCGACCGCGCCACCTCGGGCCGCTGCGCCGCGCTCTGGAAGGCCGCGCTCGTCTCGACACAGGTCGCGATCGCGCTCGTCCTCCTGGTCGGAGCGGGATTGATCGCGCGCTCGCTCGGAGAGCTCGGGCGCGTCCGGCCCGGCTTCGATCCCGAAGGCGTGCTGACTTTCCGGATGACCCTGCCGGAGAGCCGATACGCGACCGCCCGCAGCCAGAACGACTTCTTCGAGGAGGTCGCGGCCCGGGTGCGCGCGATTCCGGGCGTGCGCGCCGCCGGCCTCGTCAGCACGCCGCCGCTCGGCGGATTCGGGCCCGGCACGAGCTTTCTGCCGGACGGCTCTCCCCCCGTCGCCGCGGGTGAGAAGCCCACGGCGGACATTCGGACGGTGGACCCGGGCGGCCTCGCGGCCCTCGGGATCCCCCTTCTCGCCGGCCGCGGCTTCGCGGAGTCCGACCGCGCGGGCTCGCCTCCCGTCGTCGTCGTCAACCGGACGCTCGCGGACCGCATCTTCGGCGGCCGGGCGGTCGGCCGGCGATTGAACGTCTCGTGGGGCCTGCCGGATGGAAACGGCCCGGTCGAGATCGTCGGCGTGGCCGGCGATGTGCGCCTCGCCTCCGTGGACAAGCCGGCGCGGCCCACGATCTATTACTCGACGCTTCAGTCTCCCAACTCGCTGATGAATCTCGTCGTGAAGTCGTCGGGAGATCCGGAGGCGCTCCTTCCGAAGATCCGCGAAGAGGTCACGGCCCTCGACCCGCTGATCGCGGTCGAGCGCCCGGCGACTCTCGAAGCCCTGCTGGACCGGTCGCTCGAGGGGCGGCGTCTGCCGATGCTCTTCCTCGCGCCCTTCTCGGCCGCAGCGCTGCTCCTCGCCGCGGTCGGCCTCTACGGTGTCCTGGCCTTCGCCGTCCGCGAGCGCACGAGGGAGGTCGGCATCCGCGTCGCGCTCGGCGCGGGCCGCGCGGACGTCCTCCGGCTCGTCCTGGGGCGAGCGGCGGTCCTCGTCGGGGCGGGGCTCGCCGCCGGCGCCGCCGCCGCGCTCTTCGCCGCGCGATTCCTCGGAAGTCTTCTCTTCGAGGTGGCTCCGTCCGATCCCGCGACTTTCGCCGCGGTCGCACTCGGCGTCGCGGCCGTGTCGCTCGCGGCGAGCTGGCTGCCTGCGCGCCGCGCCCTCCGGATCGATCCCGCCCGCGCGCTTCGGAGCCAATAAGCCAGTGAGGTGACCCGATGACCGTCTTCCTCCAGGACCTGCGCCACGCCGCCCGGATGCTCGGCAAGAGCCCGGGGTTCACCCTCCTCGCCCTCGCGATGCTCGCCATGGGCATCGGCGCCAACACGGCGATCTTCTCCGTCGTGGACGCGGTCCTTCTGCGTCCGCTCCCCTACCCCGACGCGGACCGGATCGTCACGATCGGCGAGATGGCTTCCAACGAGGACCCGCGCCACTCGAGCAGCACCTCGTACGCGAACTTCCTGGACTGGAAGGCGCAGAGCTCGAGCTTCCAGGCGATGACGATCTTCAACGGGTGGCGGCCAGCGCTGACCGGGCTGGGCGAGGCCGAGAGGCTGCGCGCTGCCTTCGTGACGGCCGAGGTCTTCGACATCCTGGGCGTGCGGCCGGAGCGCGGGCGCGCGATACGGCCGGAGGAAAACGCCCCCAACGCGCCCAACGTCGCCGTCGTCAGCCACGGCTTCTGGCAGCGCCGGCTGGGGGGCGACCCCGCCGCGGTCGGCCGTACGATCACGTTGAACGCGCAGCCCTTCACGGTCATCGGGGTGCTGCCCGCCGGATTCCGCGCGGCGCCGGCGGAGATCGACGTCGAGGTCTGGGCGAACAACTCACCCGATCCGCGCGACTCGCGGACCTCCCGCTATCTGAGGGTCATGGGGAAGCTCAAGCCCGGCGTCACGCTCTCCCGGGCCCGGGCGGAGATGAAGGCGATCTCGGCCCGCCTCGAGGCGGCGTATCCGAAGGACAACGACAAGATGGCCGCGGGGCTGCTGCCGCTGCGCCGCGCGATGACGACGGACACGCGGGCGCCGCTCCTTCTCCTCGCCGGGGCGGCCGGCCTTCTGCTGCTCATCGCCTGCGCCAACCTCGGCAACCTGCTCGTGGCCCGCGGCGTGGCCCGGGCGCCGGAGTTCGCGGTCCGCGTTGCCCTCGGCGCCTCCCGCTGGAGGATCGCCCGACAACTCCTGACGGAGAGCCTCGCGCTCGCCGGCGTCGGCGGCGCGGTCGGCCTGCTCCTGGCGCCGTGGGGGACGCAGCTGCTGCTCGCTCTGGCGCCCGAGTCCGTCCGCGCCTCCGGGGTCCACACCGACGCCCGGGTCCTGGTCTTCGCGCTCGTGGCGAGCGCCGCCGCGTCCCTCCTCGCGGGCCTCGTCCCGGTCGTTCCGGTCTCCGCCGACAGCTTCCAGGCGAACCTGAAGGAAGCGGGTCGGTCCGGCCGGGGCGCCCGGGGCCACCGGATTCGCAACGGCCTCGCGGTCGCGCAGCTCGCCCTCGCCCTGACGCTCGCGGCGCTCGCGGGCCTGCTCGCGAGGAGCTTCGAGCGCGCGCAGAACGTCGAGCCCGGGATCCGGCCGGAGAATCTCTGGACTCTCTCGGTCAACATCCCCGAGAGCCGGTATCCGAAGCCGCGGCAGCCTCAATTCTTCGACGCCCTGGCCGAGCGCGCCGCCGCCCTTCCGGGAGTTGCGGGCGCCGCGGTCTCGAGCGACCTTCCCTTCTCGGGAAACTGGGACCGGATCTCCGTCGCGGTCGAAGGCCGCCCGGGGTTGAGCCCGTCCGAGCAGCCGGAGGGCGACCGCTACATCGTCAGTCCGGGCTACTTCGCGGTCATGGGAATCCCCTTGAAGTCGGGCCGCGTGCTCGAGGAGACCGACCGTTACGACAGTCCCCTGGTCGCCGTCGTGGACGAGCGGTTCGCGCGCCGGCTCTCCCCGAGCGGCTCCGCGATCGGCACGCGCCTCAAGCTGCCGGCGCGCGACGGGTTCGCGGAGGTCGTCGGCGTCGTCGGGCACGTCAAGCACTACGGCCTCGACGCCGAGTCGCAGGGACAGATCTACATGTCGCACCGCCAGTACCCGTGGAGGTGGATGCACCTGGTCGTCCGTGCCTCGACGTCCGGCGGAAGCCTCGCGGGGCCGCTCGCCGAGCAGGTCCGCGCGCTCGACGCCGACGTGCCGGTCTTCGACGTCGCGACGATGGAGCAGCTGATGGCGGATCGCTTCGCGACCCGCCGCTTCGCGACGCTCCTAGCCTCCGTCTTCGCGGGAGCGGCCCTGTCGCTCGCGGCGCTCGGACTCTTCGGCCTCGTGGCCTACGTCGCCGCGCAGCGGATGCGGGAGCTCGCGATCCGCATCGCGCTCGGCGCGCAGCCGGCCGACATCCGGCGGCTGGTCCTGGGGCAGGGCTTCCGGCTAGGCCTCGCCGGCACCACCGTGGGGCTCGCCGGCGCCGCCGCGGGAGGCCGCCTCGCCTCGGGGCTCCTCTTCCAGACGGGGCCCGCCGACCCGATCGTCCTCTCGGCGGTCGTGGCCCTGCTCCTCGCCGTGACGCTCCTGGCGAGCGCGCTTCCCGCCCTGCGCGCCTCGCGGACCGACCCGATCGCGGCGCTGCGGGCCGAGTGAGGGACGCAAACCTATGACGAGCGACCCGGATCGACCCGATCGAGACGTTGAAGAACGAGTGACCAGGGAAAGGAACCCGCGATGACGAGCCTTTTCTCCGACCTGCGCTACGCGCTTCGAAGCTTCCGCAAGAGCCCGGGATTCGCCCTCGTCGCCGTCGTCACGCTGGCGCTTGGCGTCGGCGCCAACTCGGCGATCTTCGCGCTGGTAAACCGCGTGCTCCTGGACCTCCTCCCGGTCAAGGCGCCGAAGGAGCTGGTCCTCTTCTCCTCTCCCGGCCCGCTCTCCGGCCACCTGTGGAGCGACGGCGACACCTCGACGTCCTTCTCGTACCCGATGTACCGCGACATCCGCAACGCGAGCGGCTCCGTGTTCTCGGGCCTTCTCGCCGAGTACCCCTTCGACGCGAGCGTGGCGACGGCGAGTGAGACGGACCGGGCCCGCGCGGAGCTCGTCTCGGGCAACTACTTCGACGTGCTCGGCGTGCTCCCGGCAGTGGGGCGGACGCTGACCGCCTCCGACGACGTCGTTCCCGGCGGGCATCCCGTCGTCGTCCTCTCCCACGGCTACTGGCAGCGCAGGTTCGGCGGCAACGCGGCGATCCTCAACAAGACAGTCACCGTCAACGGCCGCGCGATGACGGTCGTGGGCGTCTCTCGCGCCGGCTACGCGGGCATCCAGCCCGGGCGCCCGGCGGACCTCTTCGTGCCGGTCCAGATGAAGGCGCAGATGACGCCCACCTGGGACGGCATGAGCGACCCGAGGGACTACTGGCTCCAGATCGTCGGACGCCTGAAGCCGGGCGTGTCGAAGGAGCGGGCCGAGGTCGTCCTCCAGGCGATCTACGCGCCGATGCTGCGCGACCTCTCCAAGCTGATGCCCAACATGAAGGAGGCGACGCGCAAGGAGTTCCTCGCCAAGAAGCTCCTCCT
>DATFQY010000208.1:0-12530 GCA_035263845.1 Thermoanaerobaculia bacterium
CCATGAACGGCGAATCCTACCCCGGCGGCGCCGGTGGGTGCCGATTTGACCGCGGGGTCGCGGATCTCCGATAATCCGCGTCCCTCGAACGACTGGGAGGTCGTTCAATGGTAGGACAACTGGCTCTGGACCAGTGAATCGGGGTTCGAGTCCCTGCCTCCCAGCCAGACTCAGAATCTGAGCGGCCCGCGTCGCGGGCGAACCGACGAGAGAGGGAACGTTCCTGCCGGATCCTCTCCCAAGACGGGTCATTCCCCGCTTCACGCATAGAATTTCACCGCAAGCTTCGATGACGTTGGCAGCCGGTTCCCGCCTCGGCCCCTACGAGATCCTGTCGCCGCTCGGCGCGGGCGGGATGGGCGAGGTGTACCGCGCTCGGGACACGCGGTTGGACCGCACGGTGGCACTCAAGGTGCTGCCGGTCGAGGTGGCTGCGGATGCGGAGCGGCTGCGGCGCTTCGAAAAGGAAGCTCGGTCGGCCTCTTCCCTCAATCACCCGGCGATAGTGACGATCTACGAGATCGGGCGGGAAGGTTCAACCTCCTTCATCGCTATGGAGCTGGTGGCGGGAAAGACGCTGCGCGAACTGCTCTTCGCCGGCCCGCTCCCAGTTCGACGCCTGCTTACAGTCGGCGCTCAAGTGGCCGACGGTCTTGCCAAGGCGCACGCGGCCGGGATTGTGCACCGGGACTTGAAGCCTGAGAACGTGATGGTGACCGACGACGGCTTCGCCAAAATCCTGGACTTCGGCTTGGCGAAACTGACGCGGCCGGAACCTGAGAGCGGCCAGGAGACCAACGCACCGACGGTCTCGGCGGGGACCGAGCCGGGAGTAGTAATGGGAACGGTTGGCTATATGTCGCCGGAACAGGCGACCGGCCGGCTGCTCGACTTCCGGTCCGATCAGTTCTCGCTGGGCTCCGTCCTCTATGAGATGGCGACGGGAGAGCGAGCCTTCAGCGGGAAAACAAAACCCGAGATCCTGGCCGCGATCATCCGCGACGACCCGGAGTCGATCGGCGCGGTCAATTCGAAGATCCCGCCGCCTGTGCGCTGGATCGTCGAACGTTGCATGGCCAAGGAGCCAAGGGAACGCTACGCCTCGACAGAAGATCTGGCCCGAGACCTAGCAAATGTCCGGGACCACCTCTCCGAAGCGACCCTTTCCGGCGCGGCTCTCGTGGCTTCCGCTCCCCGCGCGCGGTGGCGTCTTTCGGCGGCACTCATGCTCCTGGTCATGGCGGCCGCCGCCGCGGGGCTTTGGGCGGGCAAGAGGATTGGATTACGTCCGGTCCCGACCTTCCGTCAGCTGACTTTTCGCCATGGCGGAATCCAGCTTGCGAGATTCGCTCCCGACGGGACGGTCGTTTACGGCGCCGAATGGGACGGGAAACCAAGCGAGCTGTTCACGACGCGCCCGGGGAATCCCGAGTCGCGCTCTTTGGGTCTTCCGCCGGCCAGCATCTTTTCGATCTCTTCCTCGGGAGAGATGGCTCTGCGTCTCGGAGCAGATTTTGTCGGCACTCTCGCCCGCGCACCGCTTGCGGGCGGTGCGCCCCGCCAGGTCCTCGAGGGGGTCGTCGCAGCGGACTGGACGCCCGACGGAAGAGCTTTGGCGGTTCTGCGTCAGGTTGGCGACAAGAGACGCCTCGAGCTCCCGATGGGAAAGGTTCTTTATGAAGGGCGCATCCCCTGGTCTCCACGAGTCTCGCCTCGGGGAGACCGGATCGCCTTCCAGGAGGGGAGCCAGATTTCGATAGTTGACCTCTCCGGAAAGAAGACGGATCTCGTCCGCGAAAGGTACATCGACGGACTTGCCTGGTCTCCGGACGGTGAGATCTGGTACGCCGCCGCAGAAGGCGGCAACAGCACAATCCGCGCGGTCACCCCGGGCGGCCGGCGACGACAACTCTACGCGATGCCCGGAAACTTCATCCTCGATGACATCGGCCCGGACGGACAGCTTCTTCTGGAGCGGGACTCGATGAGTTACGAGATCGTCGGGATGACCGCCGGCGAGCCGCGGGAACGAAGTCTTTCCTGGCTGGATCAATCCAGGGTCGCCGATCTCTCCTCCGACGGCAAGACGCTTCTCATCAACGAGACCGGGGCCGGGTCCGGAGCGGATAGCGCCGTCTATATCCGCGGCATGGATGGCTCGCCCGCGGTCCGCCTGGGAGAGGGTATCGGGCTGGCCCTTTCGCCCGATGTCAAGTGGGTCTTGACGCTTCAATCGGGCCGGGCCGTACTCCTGCCCACAGGCGCGGGAGAGGCCAGAATCTGGCCTTCCGGCGCGATTCAATTCCGCGACGCAGGAGCCTTCTTTCCGGATGGGACGCGGGTCCTTCTGGCAGGAGCGGAACCGGGACATAGCAGTCGTCTCTACATCCTTGACGTCGCGGGCGGGTTGCCTCGGCCGATCACGCCCGAGGGTGTTTCCCACGTCCCCCCTGGCGAGGGTTCGGGTGTCGCTTTCGGCTGGAATCCGATTTCGCCAGACGGCGCGCTAATCGCGTCCCGCGACGCCGACGGAAGGTGGTTCCTTTATCCGGCCGATGGCAGCGGCGTTTCGCCGCGGCCGGTCTCCGGCATCGGTTCGCATGAGGCGATCCTTCGATGGGCCGTGGACGGGAAATCCGTCTTTGTCCGCCGGAAAGACCCGACCAACGCCGTATTTCGACTCGATCTCTCTTCTGGCCGAAAGACGCCCTGGAGGGAGTTCTTGCCAGCGGGTCTCGGCTCGGGACAGGTTCTTGGAATCGTGTTGACCTCTGATGGAAAATCCTATGCCTACGGCTACACCCGCTACCACTCGGATCTCTTTGTCCTGGAAGGACTCAAATGACATCGCAATCCGAGGTTTGCGCTTTGTGATTTGAGATCGCGGACCGCTTTGTGGACGGATGACGAGTTCAAAACGAGTTCAGAGGGAGTCTGGAGCAGATGGTCGCCCGTTCGATCCCGGCCGCCCCGACCACGTCGCAAGAACGCGGTTCGTGATCTGCGCCGTTGGCTCACCGGCCGGCGGCTCGCCTGTTGGCTCGACCGCCGGCCTGATCACGACCCGCGGTTTTGCTCCCGCGGCGTGAGGCTCCTCCCTTCGTGACGCTCGGGAGACTCCTCATGCCGCGACCAGGGGTGGGCACGAGACGGGGGTCCGGCGACGAGACGCCTTTATCCCGATGGCGTTTAGGGGGCGTAAACCGCGGCCTGGGGCTTGCACGCGGGGAAGCCGGCCGGGAATAGACTGTTGAGGATTAGGCGGTAATCCTGGCGGCGGGTTTTCCGTAGACCAGACGGGAGGGTCAGGGCCCTTCCCTACGCCGCCGAGGAGAGTTTGCGCTTGACGACGAAAACGGACGCCCCGATCGCCAGGGACGAGGCTCTCGCGCCACGCGAAGAGGTGCTGCCCCAGCGCGCCTCGGAGGCGCCCGGCCGGATCGAGGCTGCGGAGCACCGGGGCCGCAAGTGGCCGTGGCTGGTCGGGATCGGAGTGGCCATCCTCCTCGCCATCCTCTTTTCGACTCGGGCCTCCCAGCAGAAGAAGGAGCAGGCGGCGGCCGCCAAGAAGGAAGCCGCGTCCCGTCCCGTCCCGGTCTCCGGGGTGCCCGCGAAGACCGGCGACATCGGTGTCTACCTCTCCGGCCTCGGGACGGTGACCGCCATCAACACCGTGACAGTCCGAAGCCGCGTGGACGGCGAGCTCCTCAAGGTCCACTTCAAGGAAGGGCAGATCGTCAAGGAGGGAGAGCTCCTCGCCGAGATCGACCCCCGCCCCTTCCAGGTCCAGCTGATGCAGGCGGAGGGACAGAAGTCCAAGGACGAGGCCACCCTGGCCAACGCGCGCGTGGACCTCGCCCGCTACGAAACCCTCGTCAAGGAGGACTCGATCGCGCGCCAGCAGCTCGACACCCAGGCGGCGACGGTCCGGCAGCTCGAGGCCTCGATCAAGAGCGACCAGGCGCAGATCGAGAGCGCGAAGCTCAACCTCGTTTACAGCCGGATCACGGCGCCCATCTCCGGCCAGGTCGGACTGCGCCTGGTGGACCAGGGCAACATCGTCCACGCCGCCGACCCCAACGGGCTCGTCGTCCTCACGCAGCTCCAGCCGATTACCGTCGTTTTCACGATCCCGGCGGACCGCCTGCCGCAGGTCCTCCAGCAGATGCGCGCGGCGGGCAAGGAGCTCGAGGTGGACGCCTACGACCGGGACCTGAAGAACAAGCTCGCGGTCGGCACGGTCCTCGCGGTGGACAACCAGATCGATCCCACGACCGGGACCGTCAAGATCAAGGCGACCTTCTCCAACGAGAACTCCGCCCTCTATCCCAACCAGTTCGTCAACGCGCGGCTCCTCGTGGACACGCTGAAGGGCGCGACGCTGATTCCCGCCGCGGCGGTCCAGCGCAGCCCGCAGTCCACGTTCGTCTACGCCGTCAAGCCGGACTCGACCGTGGACATGCGCCAGGTCGACGTCGCGCTGACCGAAGGGGACGAAACGGCGATCCGCAAGGGGGTCTCGCCGGGAGAGGTCGTCATCGTCGAGGGCGTGGACAAGCTCCAGCCCGGCACGAAGGTGGCCGTCGCCGCTCCGGGCGCGCCTCCCCCCCGCCAGGACGGCTCGCGCGAAACTCCCCGCGAGGGGGCCCCCCGCAAGAAGGCGTGATCGGACCGGTTACGGCATGAGCCCGTCCCGCCCCTTCATCCTCCGGCCGATCGCGACCTCGCTGCTGATGGCCGGCCTGCTCATCGCGGGCGGCATCGCGTTCAAGCAGCTCCCCGTCTCGGCGCTGCCGCAGGTGGACTACCCCACGATCCAGATCGTCACCTTCTACCCGGGCGCCTCGCCGGAGGTCATGGCGTCGGCCGTCACGGCTCCGCTAGAGCGGCAGTTCGGGCAGCTTCCGGGGCTGAACCAGATGACGTCCGCGAGCTCGGCCGGGAGCTCCGTCATCACGCTGCAGTTCGTCCTCGACTTGAACATCGACGTTGCCGAGCAGGAGGTCCAGGCGGCGATCAACGCCTCGGGGACCTACCTCCCGCGCGACCTGCCCAACCCGCCGATCTACAGCAAGACCAACCCGGCCGACGCGCCGATCATCACTCTGGCGCTGACCTCCACGAGCCTGCCGCTCTCGAAGGTCGAGGACTACGCCGACACCCGCTTCGCTCAGAAGATCTCGCAGCTGCCGGGTGTGGGGCTCGTCTCGATCTCCGGCGGGCAGAAGCCCGCGGTCCGCGTCCAGGTCAATCCCACCGCGCTCTCCTCCTACGGGCTGACGATGGAGGACGTCCGCACCGCCATCTCGGCGTCCAACGTGAACCAGGCCAAGGGCACCTTCGACGGGACGCAGCAGTCCTACTCCATCGGCGCCAACGACCAGCTCCTGACTTCCGACCAGTACAGGCCCCTCGTCATCGCCTACAAGAACGGCGCGCCCGTCCGGCTCTCCGACGTCGCCAACGTCATCGACGACACCGAGAACGCCAAGCAGGCTGCGTGGATGAACGACACGCCCGCCGTGATCCTGAACATCCAGCGGCAGCCCGGCGCCAACATCATCGCGGTCGTGGACCGCGTCAAGGCGCTCCTGCCTCAGCTCCAGGCCTCGCTCCCCAAGGCGATCGAGGTCTCCATCCTGACGGATCGCACGACGACGATCCGGGCCTCGGTTCGCGACGTCGAGTTCGAGCTGATGCTGACGATCGCCCTCGTCGTCATGGTCATCTTCCTTTTCCTGCGGACGCTGGCCGCCACCGTCATCCCGAGCGTCGCGGTCCCGCTGTCGCTCGTCGGGACCTTCGGGGCGATGCAGCTTCTCGGGTACAGCCTCAACAATCTGACCCTGATGGCCCTGACGATCTCGACCGGCTTCGTCGTGGACGACGCGATCGTCATGATCGAGAACATCTCCCGCTACATCGAGGAGGGGATGGAGCCGCTGAAGGCGGCGTTGAAGGGGTCCGAGCAGATCGGCTTCACGATCCTCTCGCTGACGGTCTCGCTCATCGCGGTGCTCATCCCGCTCCTCTTCATGGGCGACGTCGTCGGGCGCCTCTTCCGGGAGTTCGCGATCACCCTCTCGGTGACGATCCTGATCTCGGCGTTCGTCTCGCTGACGCTGACGCCGATGATGTGCGCCAAGCTCCTCAGACACCGGCCGGCTTCGGAGCAAGGGCGCTTCTACCGCGTCTCCGAGCGGGCCTTCCAGCGGGTCATCGAGTTCTACGGGCGGACGCTGACCTGGGTCCTCAAGCACCAGCCGGCGACCCTCGTCGTCGCGGTCGCCACGCTCGCCACGACGATTGTCCTCTACATCGTCATCCCGAAGGGGTTCTTCCCCGTGCAGGACACCGGCGTCATCCTCGGCATCTCCGAGGCCTCGCAGACGGTCGCCTTCTCGGCGATGGCCGACCGGCAGCGCGCGCTCGCCTCGGTCATCCTGAAGGATCCGGCGGTCGCCAGCCTGTCCTCCTTCATCGGAGTCGACGGGACCAACACGACGATCAACAGCGGCCGGATCCAGATCAACCTGAAGGCGCTCGAGGAGCGTAAGGCCAGCGCGACAGAGGTCATCCGGCGGCTCCAGCCGGAGCTGGCGAAGGTCCAGGGCGTCACCCTCTACCTCCAGCCGGTGCAGGACCTGACGGTGGAGGACCGCGTCAGCCGCACCCAGTTCCAGTACAGCCTCGAGGACCCGGACGCGCAAGAGCTCGCCGTCTGGGTCCCGCGCTTCCTGGCGAAGCTCCAGGGCCTGCCGGAGCTGACCGACGTGGCGAGTGACCAGCAGAACGCGGGCCTGCAGGCGCGCCTGGTCCTCGACCGCTCGACCGCGTCGCGGCTGGGGATCACGCCCCAGATGCTCGACGACGCGCTCTACGACGCCTACGGCCAGCGCCAGGTCTCGACGATGTTCACGCAGTTGAACCAGTACCGGGTCGTCCTCGAGACGCAGCCGGAGTTTCAGCAGAAGCCGGAAGACTTGAAGAACATCTTCCTGCGCTCCACGGGCGGCGGCTCCGTGCCGCTCGGCTCGTTTACCGACGTCCAGACCGTCAACGCCCCGCTCGCCGTCAACCACCAGGGGCAGTTCCCGGTGGTGACCATCTCCTTCAATCTGGCGCCGGGCGCCTCGCTGGGCCAGGCGGTGCGCGCGATCGAGAAGGCCAAGGCGGAGCTCGGCATGCCGCAGAGCATCCAGGCCAACTTCCAGGGGACCGCCCAGGCCTTCCGCGCCTCGCTCGCCAACGAGGTCTTCCTGATCCTCGCGGCGATCGTGACGGTCTACATCTTGCTCGGGATCCTCTACGAGAGCTACATCCACCCCGTAACGATCCTCTCGACGCTGCCGTCGGCGGGAGTCGGCGCGCTGCTTTCGCTGATGATCTGCCGGACGGACTTCTCCGTCATCGCGCTGATCGGGATCATCCTGCTGATCGGAATCGTCGAGAAGAACGCGATCATGATGATCGACTTCGCCCTCGACGCCGAGCGCAAGGAGAAAAAGGCGCCGACGGACGCGATCTACCAGGCGGCCCTGCTGCGCTTCCGCCCGATCCTCATGACGACGATGGCGGCCCTCTTCGCCGGCATCCCGCTGGCGCTCGGCAGCGGCATCGGGGCGGAGCTTCGGCGGCCCCTGGGCATCGCGATCGTCGGCGGGCTGATCTTTTCCCAGATGCTGACGCTCTACACGACGCCCGTCATCTACCTCGCCTTCGACCGCCTGGCCCGGCGAGTCACCGGCCCGGCCGGCCGGCACTCCCGAAACCGAAGGCTCGTCCGCGCGGAGAGGGAGAGCGCGTGAACCTCTCCGCCCCCTTCATCCACCGGCCGATCACGACGACGCTGATCGTCATCGCGATCGCGCTCGCCGGAGCCATCGCCTACAAGTTCCTGCCGGTCTCGCCCCTGCCGCAGGTCGAGTTCCCGACGATCAACGTCAACGCGGGCCTGCCGGGCGCCTCCCCGGACACGATGGCCTCCGCCGTCGCCACGCCGCTGGAACGGCAGTTCGGCAGGATCGCCGGGATCACGGAGATGACCTCGACCTCGTCGCTGGGCTCGACGAACATCACGATCCAGTTCGACCTGAACCGCAACATCGACGCGGCCGCCCGCGACGTCCAGGCGGCGATCAACGCGGCCCGCGGCCAGCTCCCCGCCAACCTCCCCAACAACCCGTGGTACCGGAAGGTCAACCCGTCGGACGCCCCGATCATCCTGCTGGCGATGACGTCGCACATCGTGGAGCGGGCGCGCATGTACGACATGGCCTCCTCGGTCCTCCAGCAGAAGCTCTCCCAGGTCCCGGGGGTTGGCCAGGTCATCGTCGGAGGGGGCGCCCTCCCCGCCGTCCGGGTCGAGGTCAACCCGATCGCCCTCTATAACAACGGGATCGCGCTCGAAGAGGTCCGGACCGTGCTGGCGAACGCCAACGCCAACCGTCCGAAGGGAGAGATCGCGGGTTCGGGCAAGACCTGGTCCCTATCGACGACTGACCAGCTGCTCAAGGCCTCCGAGTACCAGGACCTGGTCATCAACTACAAGGCCGGCGCCGCCGTCCGCCTCTCCGACGTTGCGACGGTGACGGATTCCGTGGAGAGCATCCGGGCGATCGGCCTCTCCAACGGGAAACCGGCGGTCCTGCTCATCATCTTCCGACAGCCCGGGGCGAACATCATCGACACGGTGGATCGCGTGCGGGACCTGATGCCGCAGCTCCAGGCGGAGATCCCTCCGACCGTGGACCTGGGCGTGGTCATCGACGCGACCCGAACCATCCGCGCCTCCGTGCGCGACGTCCAGATCACCCTCGCCGTCTCGATCGTGCTCGTCATCTTCGTCGTCTTCGTTTTCCTGAGGAGCCTGCGGTCCACCTTCATCCCGGCCATCGCGGTGCCGGTCTCGCTGATCGGGACCTTCGGCGCCATGTACCTGCTCGGCTACTCGATCGACAACCTGTCCCTGATGGCGTTGACCGTGGCCACGGGGTTCGTCGTGGACGACGCCATCGTGGTCATCGAGAACATCACGCGGCACCTGGAGAAGGGGATCTCGCCGCTCGAGGCCGCCCTCCAGGGCGCGAAGGAGATCGGCTTCACGGTCATGTCCATCTCGATCTCGCTCATCGCGGTCTTCATCCCGATCCTGTTGATGGGCGGGATCGTCGGCCGGCTCTTCCGCGAGTTCGCCGTCACGCTCTCGGTCTCGATCCTGATCTCGCTGGTGATCTCGCTGACGGCGACCCCGATGATGTGCGCGAGGTTGCTCAAGCCGCACCGGAGGGTGGAGACGCGGGGCCGCTTCTTCCGCTGGAGCGAGCGGGCCTTCGACGCCGTCATCGGGGGCTACCACCGGTCGCTCGAGTGGGTGCTCCGCCACCAGCCGCTGACGCTCGCCGTCACGCTCGCGACGATGGCGGCGACGATCTTCCTCTACGTCAAGGTGCCGAAGGGCTTCTTCCCCCAGCAGGACTCCGGGAGGCTGACCGGCTCGATCCAGGGCGACCAGCAGACCTCGTTCCAGGCCATGCAGCGCAAGCTGACCGAGTTCATGGAAATCGTCATGAAGGACCCGGACATCGAGAGCGCCAACGGGTTCCTCGGCGGCACCGCCAACAGCGGCCGGATGTTCCTGTCATTGAAGCCCAAGAGCGAGCGCAAGGCTACCGCCGACCAGATCATCGCGAGGCTGCGCCGCCAGACGGCGCACGTCGCGGGAGCGAACCTCGTCCTCCAGCCGGTCCAGGACGTCCGCACCGGCGGCAGGACGAGCGCCGCGCAGTACCAGTACACGCTGCAGGGGGACAACTCCGATGAGCTGCTCGCCGCCGCGCCCAGGGTCTTTCAGACGCTGCGTCACCTGCCGGAGCTCGCGGACGTGACGAGCGACCAGCAGAACAAGGGGCTCCAGGCCTCGCTGGTCATCGACCGGGCGACCGCGTCGAGGCTGGGAATTACCCCCCGGATGATCGACGACACGCTTTACGACGCGTTCGGGGAGCGCCAGGTCTCGACGATGTACACGCAGCTGAACCAGTACCACGTCATCATGACCGTGGACCCGCGCTTCTGGCAGACCCCCGACGGCCTGAAGGTCATCTACATCCGGTCGCAGCAGGGAGACCTCGTCCCGCTCTCCGCCTTCGCGAAGTACGAGACGGCGACCGCCCCGCTCGCGGTCAACCACCAGGGGCAGTTCCCCTCCGTGACGATCTCTTTCAACCTCCCCGCGGGCGTCGCACTCGGGACGGCCGTGGACGCCATTGAGCGCGCGCAGGCGGAGCTGCGGCTGCCGGCCGGGATCCGCGGGACCTTCCAGGGGACCGCGCAGGCCTTCCAGGCCTCGCTCGCCAACGAGCCGATCCTCATTCTGGCGGCCCTCCTCGCCGTCTACATCGTCCTGGGTGTCCTGTACGAGAGCCTGATCCACCCGGTCACGATCCTCTCGACGCTGCCGTCGGCGGGAGTCGGCGCGCTGCTGGCGCTTCTCCTGACCGGCAACGACCTGTCGGTCATCGCTCTGATCGGCATCATTCTCCTGATCGGTATCGTCAAGAAGAACGCGATCCTGATGATCGACTTCGCCATCGCCGCCGAGCGAAACGAGGGGAAGAACCCGGAGGAGGCGATCCTGCAGGCGTGCGTCCTGCGGTTCCGTCCGATCACGATGACGACGATGGCGGCGATGCTCGGAGGACTCCCGCTCGCGCTCGGAGTCGGGACGGGAGCGGAGCTGCGGAAACCGCTCGGCATCTCGATCGTCGGCGGGCTGCTCTTCTCGCAGATGCTGACGCTCTACACGACGCCCGTCGTCTACCTGTACCTCGACCGGTTCCGACTGCGCTGGGCCCGGCTTCGCCGCAAGAGCGCGCGCCGCCGCCCGGCACCGGCGCCCGCGGCGCGGGAGGCCTGAGACGATGCGCAGGGTCCTGGCGCTTCTACTCTCCCTGCCCCTGGCCGCCTGCGCGGTCGGCCCGAACTACAAGCGGCCCGAGACCGCGATCCCGGCCTCGTTCAAGGAGCCGCCGCCGGAGGGCAACCCGGCCGCGTCGCCCGCGGCGTGGAAGCCGGCCTCGCCGGGAGACGCCGAGAACCGCGGAAAGTGGTGGGAGGTCTTCGACGATCCGCTCTTGAACGACCTCGAGGAACAGGTCAACGTCTCCAACCAGAACATCGCCCAGGCCGAGGCCAACTTCCGCGGCGCGCGGGCGGCGGTGCGGGGCGCGAGGTCCGAGTTCATTCCGACCGTGACGGGGACCGCCTCCTTCACGCGCTCGCAGACCGGGACCAACCCGCCCGTCAACCAGTACTCCCTCCCGCTGGACCTCACCTACGAAGTGGACATCTGGGGGCGGGTCCGGCGCAGCGTCGAATCGAGCGTCGCGACGGCGCAGGCCTCCGCGGCGGACCTGGAGGGGGTGAAGCTGACGATGCAGAGCGAGCTCGCGCTGGACTACTTCGCCCTGCGCGGGCTCGACACGGTCAAGGATCTGCTCGACACCAACGTCATTGCTTACGACAAGGCCCTCCAGGTGACGGTCAACCGCTACCGGGAGGGGATCGTTTCCGGACAGGACGTGGCGCAGGCGCAGACGGTTCTCGAGGCGACCCGCGCGGATGCGACCGAGACGGCGCTCCAGCGGTCGCTCCTCGAGCACGCGATCGCGACGCTCGTCGGAAAGCCGGCGTCGGTGTTTTCGATCCAGGCCAACGTCGGGCTCCAGCCGCCCCCCTCGGTCCCGACGGGTGTCCCATCGCAGCTTCTCGAAAGGCGCCCGGACATCGCCGGGGCGGAGCGCCGGGTCGCGTCCGCGAACGCCCAGATCGGCGTCGCGATCGCGGCCTATTTCCCCAGGCTCCTGCTGGGGGCCTCGGGCGGGTACGAGGGCCCCACTCTCGCCGACTGGTTCACGCTCCCCTCGCGCTTCTGGTCGATCGGGCCCTCCCTCGTGGCGACGCTCTTAGACGGCGGCCGCCGCCGGGCGGTGACCGAGCAGGCCTGGGCCCTCCACGACGCCGCCGCGGCGGCCTACCGGTTGAACGTCCTGACCGCCTTCCAGGACGTCGAGGACAACCTGGCCGCCCTGCGCCTGCTCGAGCTCGAAGCCGGGCAGCAGGCCGCCGCGGTGCAAGCCGCCGAGAAGTCGCTGACGATCGCACGCAACCGCTACCTCGAGGGGGTGACGACGTACCTCGAGGTTGTGACGGCGCAGGTTGCCGCCTTGAACAACGAGAGGTCGGCCGTCCAGATCCAGGTGCGCCGGCTCACCGCCGCGGTCAACCTCATCAAGGCGCTCGGCGGGGGCTGGACCACCTCGGATCTCCCTTACGGCGGCGTTCCCGCGGCCGTCCAGGCGGGCAGCCAGTAGCCGTCAGACGGCGAGCCCGGTCTCCTCCGACACGATCCGGCGGAAGAAGCCGAGGAACGCCTCCCTGCGGAACGGATCGAAGCGGGGCGAGGCGACGAACTCGCGGGCGGCGGCGCGGTAACGCTCCCTCTGCTCTTCCGAGAGACCGCGCAGGAA
>DATFQY010000209.1:0-16543 GCA_035263845.1 Thermoanaerobaculia bacterium
GCCGCAACGCCGCGGCAACGGCGCGGGACTTCCGCATCGAGAGGTGGCGCGAGAGCTGGACGACTCTCCTCGCGGCGCGCCTGCTTCCGCCGCGGGACGCCGGGATCCGGCGGGCGCGGCGCGAGCCTCTCGCCGCGCTCTTCCCGGCGCCGCCCGCCCCGGTCCTCTGGCCGCTCGCGGCCGTCCACCGCCTGGTGACGGACGAGCACCTGCGCGAGCGGCTCGGCCGCAACGCCGCGGCAACGGCGCGGGACTTCCGCATCGAGAGGTGGCGCGAGAGCTGGACGACCCTCCTCGCGACGCGCTTGCTTCCTCTGCCCGAGGCCGCGGTCCGTCGGGCGCGGCGCGAGCCTGTCGTCGCGCTCTTCCCGGCGCCGCCCGCCCCGGTCCTCTGGCCGCTCGCGGCCGAGCTTGCCCGGCGCGGGATCGATGTCTACTGGGTGGAATCGGACGGCTCGAGGCAGAGCCCGCATCCCAGGCTCCACGTCCTGTCTGAGAAGGACGACCTCTACCTTCTGCGGCCGCTCGTTTTCGAAGTCGAGAAGGGGAAGCTGCGGGTGACGCGCACCGCGGCAGAGGGCTCCACGGAACTGCGCGCCTCGATTCCGCTGGCCGCCGAAGGGGGCGCGGCGGATCTCTGGAAAGTCGTGCGCCCCGTCCTTCGTGAGGTCCTCGCGCTGCGCCGGCGCGAGGCGGCGCGGCCCAGGGCGCAACCGGCTGCGATCGCGACGCCGGCGATCGAGCCCTCCTCGAGCCGGGACGAGGCTTCGCGGATCGCCTCGCAGCAGGCGGAGGTCGAGGCTTCGCTGGCGCGGCTGCGGCAGCGGGCCGCCGGCGAAAGGTCCGCCTGGCGCCGGGAGCTCGCCGAGATGGAGGAACGGGGGCTTTCCCTCGCCGACGAGCTCCAGAGGGCCCAGGGCTACGTCTCCGAAATCCTCGCCGAGCGGGAGAAGACCGTCGGCGCCCTCAACTCGCGGCTGGCGCACGCCGAGACCGAGAAGGCGTCGCTGGCCCTGAGCAGCCAGGAGGCGGAGGCGGCGCGCCAGGCCGCCGCCGAAGAGATGCGCGCGGCCGTCGCGGCCTCCGCCGAAGAGATGCGCGTGGCCGTCGCGGCTTCCGCAGCCGAACGCGAACGGGAGACCTCGGCGCTGCGGCGGGAGATCGCCGATCGCGAGGCCGCCGCGGCCTCCCTGAACGAACGGCTGGCCGCGCAGGGTCAGACGGTCGCGGCGCTCCGGAAGGAGAGTGAGGAGAGGTCCGTGGAGCTGAAGCAGGCCGGGGAAGCCCTGGAGAAGCTGGAGGAGGAGTACCAGAAGACCGCGGCGGAGTCGCTCCAGCGGCACGGGCACCTCGCCTACGCCATGCAGGAGCTCGACCAGCTGCGCAACACGCCGATGGCGAGGATCCGTCGAACGCTCGCGAAGTGGGCCAACGACGTCCGCCATCCCAAAGAGGTCCTCTACCGCTACTCCGCGCCGGGAACGCGCCTCTACCAGCTCGGGCTGAAGATGATGCCCAAGGGCTTCGCGAGATGGGTCCGACGCGCGATCGCCCCGCACCCGCCGCGCAGGGAGCCGCCCCCGGCGCCTCCTCCGCCGAAGACGGACGGCGGGATCCTGACGGTCCGGCCGTCCACCGGCTACGACGTCATCGTCTTCTCGATCATCGACTGGGACTTCCGCTTCCAGCGGCCGCAGCAGATCGCCACGCAGTTCGGACGCAACGGCCACCGCGTCTTCTTCCTCTCAACGACCGACTTCATCGTGGGAGACAGCCAGCCCTGGCGGCTCCTCTCCAAGGCGCCCGGGGTCGCGGAGCTGAAGATCCGCAACCGCCGGATGCTCGACGTGTACGGCGGGCGCCTGGAGCCCGAGGACTTGAAGACGCTGGAGAGAAGTTTCGAGTCGCTCGCACGCGAGTACGGCATCGGCGACGCGGTCTGCCTGCTCGAGATCCCGTTCTGGTGGCCGCTGGCCCGGAGGCTGCGCGAGCGGTTCGGCTGGCGCGTCGTTTACGACTGCATGGACGAGTGGACGAACTTCCCCGGGTTCAAGGACCGGGTCCTCGCGCTGGAGCAGGAGCTGGTCGCGACCGCGGACGTGACGGTCGTCTCCGCCGACCGCCTCCAGGAGAAGTGGGATGGGTGCGCGAAGAGTCTCGTCCTCGCTCGCAACGGCGTGGACCTCGCGCACTACCGCGACCTCTTCGGCGAGAACCGGGTCCTCGGGAGGATCCCGCACCCGGTCATCGGGTACTACGGCGCGCTCGCATCGTGGGTGGACGTTCCGCTGATCGTCAAGGTCGCGCGCCGCCATCCCGACGCAACGATCGTCCTGGCGGGCGGCCACTTCGACGTGGACCTCTCGCCGGTCGCGGAGCTGCCCAACGTCAAGCTCCTGGGGCAGCGGCCGTACGAGGAGATGCCGAAGCTCCTTTGGAACTTCGACGTCTGCATGATCCCGTTCCTCGTCAACGACATCACCGAGGCGACCAACCCGGTGAAGTTCTACGAGTACCTCTACGGCGAGAAACCGGTGGTCGCGCCGGACTTGTCCGAGCTCCGTCCCTTCGCCTCGGTCTCGTACCTCGCGAGGGGCCACGAGCAGTTCCTGGAGCAGATCGACCGCGCCCTGGCGGAGCCGCCGGACGACCCGAGGCGTCCGGAGCGCCGCGCGATCGCCGAGGCCAACGACTGGAGCGTCCGGTACCGCTCGATCGACGAGGCGATCCGCGAGACCTACCCGGTCGTGTCGGTCGTCATCGTCACCTTCGGCGGGCTCGAGCTGACGAAGGCCTGCCTCGAGTCGCTAATCGAAGGAGAGACATGGCCGCGGCTGGACGTCATCGTCGTGGACAACGCGTCGCCGGACGGGACGCGCGATTACCTGGCATCGGTCGCGAAGAAGGACCCGCGGGTGCGCTGCACCTTCAATTCGCGCAACCTGGGGTTCGCCGCGGCCAACAACGTCGGGATCCGGCAGGCCGGGGGAGACGTCGTCGTCCTGCTCAACAACGACACCGTCGTCCCGCCGGGGCTGATCGGCCGCCTCGTCGCGCACCTCGAGCGCGACCCCTCGATCGGGCTGCTATGCCCGACGACGAACTTCTGCGGCAACGAGGCGCGGATCGAGCCGGGCTACCAGCATCTCTCGGGCCTTCCGGCCTTCGCGGCCCGCCGGGCGAGGGAGTTCGAAGGGCAGGAGTTCGACATCGCGGTCGCCGCGATGTACTGCGTGGCCGCCCGGGCCTCGGTGCTCCGCGAGGTCGGCCCGCTGGACGAGGCGTTCGGCGTCGGCCTCTTCGAGGACGACGACTTTTCCATCCGGATTCGAAAGGCGGGGTACCGGGTCGCCTGCGCGCAGGATGCGTACGTCCACCACGTCGGGCAGGGGGCGTTTCGTCTGCTTTCACCCACGGAATATGCCGAGATCTGGAAACGGAACCAGGCGTACTTCGAGTCCAAGTGGGGGAAGTCGTGGGAGCCGCACAAGACGAGGGCGGGAGTTGCCGCGCCGGAGAGTCACGTCGCTCGCGCGGAGGCGGCGAGGACCGGGTCTTAGGGAGACGGTCCAAGGTCCAAGGTCCAAGGTCGGTCGAGAGTTCTATTCTGGTTTGCAGGTGATTTCTTTGCGGTCGCCGAGGAGTTCCTGGGTGGTTCCGGCGAAACGCATCACGATGCGGTGGGGCCTTCCGTCTTTGAGGGAGGAAGGGGTGGTCAGCGTGAGGCTGTGTTTGCCGTTTCCTTTTCCCGCCGCCTTCAGGTCCTCGCGGAAGTCCGCCGCCGTCATCGTGGCGATCTTCTTCTCCCCGTCGTAGACGTCTACCGCGATTGACTCGTCCGGCCGGGCGCTGTCCCACGCCCACGCCATGATCCCGTTGCAGTTGGCGACGTCGTACATTCCTTCGTAGCTCGCCGGGGCCGCCGCCGCCAGGGGAGACGCCGCGTCCGTCGATTTCCGCTCAGAAGGCCGGGAGCACGATTCCACCGTGAGTCCGATGGCGGCGATGCCCGCGCCCGCCAGCATCGCTCGAAACGTTTTCCTTCTCATCGGCGTGGTCATCTTACGGCCGGGCGGCCCGGCTCCCGATGGAAGACCCAGACGGTCGGGTCTTCGTAGGCGAGGCGGTAATCCGGCCAGAACGTGCCGGACTCCGGCAGGGCGGGAGGCGGGAGATAGGCGGCCGGGCTGCGGCCCACGAGGATCCAGGCGACTCCCCGGGACTCGACGTAGCTCTGCCAACGTTCGTCTCTCGGCCAGTGGAAGACCGGCCAGTTGTCGCGCTCGAGCATGCTGATCGCGTCGATGACCGGCCCCTGCAGGCGGTAGTTGAGCCAGCTCGCGTTGACCAGCCAGGTCCTGTCCGAGGCGGAGGCGTGCTCGTTGATGAAGCGCGCGCCCCCGTATGCCTCCACGTGCGAGGCCAGGAACGCCTCGCGGGCGGCCCGGCTCGCCGGCGGGCGGCCGAGATGGCGCGCGCGGTCCCGCACGATCGGAAGAGGCCAGACGAGGAAGGTCGCGCCGGCGGCGGCGAAGACGAAGCTTCGGACCGCGCGCGGCACGCGGTCGCGGACGGCGGACAGGATCCAGCTCACGGACTCGAAGAGGGCGAGCGTCACGAAGGGAAGCGCCGGGACGACGTAGCGAAGGACGTGCGGCATGGCGAAAAACCAGAAGAGGATCCACGCCAGCGCGCAGGCGGTCCACCAGCGTACCGACCGGTCGCGAAGCGCCACGAGCCACGCGACCGGCCACGCGATCAGCAGAGGGTGCAGCCCTCGCCCGTCTTCCGCCTGGAACTTGTCGGAGTGGTAGACCCAGTCCCAGGGGATCCGGAGGAAGTCCACGAGACCCTTGGGAGCGCCGGCCGAGCTGTAGAGCCCTCCGCGGAAGGCCGCGTACACCGCGTCCGGCGCCCACTCCCGGCGGGCCAGCTCGGGCAGCGTCGGCCAGAAGGGATCGCCCGTGTGGAAGGCGATCCACCCGTACCACGGCGCGGCGACGAGCAGGCCCAGGAGAGCGCCGCCGAAGAGCTCTCGCGCCGTGAAACCCGGTGGGCGGCGGGCCAAGCGCCACAGCCCGAAAGCCCCGGCGATCGCGAGCGCGAGAAGCCCTGGCAGCTTCACTCCCGACGCGAACGCGAGCAGGGCAACCGCGAGATACCACCACTCCCGCTCTCCGCCGTCGGCGAAGACCCGCAGCGCGTAGATGCCGAAGAAGAGGAACGCGGCGATTCCGAGGTCCACGTAGCCGGCCTGGGAGAGCCAGACGAGGATCGGCTGCGCGATCCAAAACGCGGCCGCCGCCGCGCCCACCCACGGATCGCCGCTTCGCTCTCCCCAGGCGAAGAGGCCCAGCGCGGTCAGCGCCAGGAAGCCGTGGCATACGAGGAGCGCCGTGGTGTCGCCGCCCACGGACATTCCCCACGCGAAGAGCATGTGGTTCAACGCGAGGAGCACCGGATACGGAAGCCCCTTATCGGCGGAGACGGCGTGCGAGGCCAGGGCGTTGCGCGCGAGGACGAAATGGTGGGAGACGGTGTCCCAGGCGATCGGCGGATAGAGCGTCGTGTACACGAACGCGCCCCAGTACAGGAGGGCGAGCGCGAGAACGGCGGCGAGGAAAGGGCGGTGCCGGAGCTTCGACAGCCATTTCCTGGCCGCGGCAGACATTGCCCCGCCGAGCTCCATCACCGTCAGGCCCGCCGCGATCGCCGTCAGCGCGAGGACGGCTTCGCGGTAGAGAAGGCCGGCCAGTGCCAGGAGGAAGAGCGCGAGCGCCCAGGCGCCCAGCCCAAGGGCGATCGAAAAAGCGGCCCGCTCGGCAGCGCCGGCGAATCGCACGCGTCGCGCCAACCAGGCTCCCGTTCCCCCGGCCGCGAGGAGTATCGCGCCCCAAGCGCCCAGCTGGGAGACGAGCCAGACGGCCTGCGTCATGCGGCGGCCGGCGCGGCGCTCGCCGCCTCGCGCAGCTTCGCGTACGCGAGGACGATCACCACGGCGGCGGCGGGAGCGAGCTGCTGGAGAAGCCGTGGATACGCCTGCTCGACCTGGAGGCGGACGGGCCAGTTGGTGAACAGGAAGACCGCAGTGTACGCGGCGAGCCCCGCGAGCGTCGCCGCCGCGGCGGTCCGGGCGCCCGGTCCAGATCGGGTAACGAGAAGCGCGATCGCCGCGAGGAGGAAGACGGCCCAGAAGAGGCCCCAGGTCTTCCAGTCCAGGAGCGCTTGCGCCGCCAGCCGGAGGACGTCGGGAATTCGCCCGAATGCCCTCCCGAGGCTCCACGTGTTGATCGGCGCGTACGTGGTGTCGCCGGCGCCGATCCATCGTACGTACGAGATCCGTAGGAACAGGAAGACCGCCGTCGGCGCGGCAAACGTGATCCCGGCTCGAAACGTCGGCCGCCGATGTCGAACCAGTGGCTCGACGAGCGCTACGGCGCAGAAGGCGACGGCGAGGATCGCTCCCTCGGACTTGACCGTCGTCAGGCACGCGATCAGCCAGGGGAGCGCTCGATCCTTCCCGGCGCCGTCTCCGAGGAAGGCCGCGGCGACGGCGGCGACGTAAGCGGCCAGCGGCAGGTCGGCATAGCCACCGGCCGCCGTTCCCGTCGAGACGGCCGGAAGCAGGCACAAGAGGGCGGTCGCGGCGAGGGCGCCGGTCCTTCCGGCGGACGGGCGAGCCGCGTGGTAGGTCGCGACGGCCATCGCGAGGTAGAAGAGAGCGAACGGCGGCTTGAGCGCGTCGAAGTCGAATCCGCCGCGAAGCATCGAGAGGAGGGCCTCGAACATCGGGACCAGCGGCGGGTAGGCGAGCTTGGAGTTGAAGTAATCGCCAGGAATGAGGTCGGGCGCGAGGTCGCCGCTGTAGAAGAGGACCTGCGCCTTCGACGCCCAGATCTGGAAGCCGTCCCAGAGGTAGACGTAGCGCCAGTTCAGAACCAGGAAAGCGATCCCGGAGGCGGCGGCGATCGAGAAAAGAGCGAGAGCCAGCGGGTCCCGAGCAAGGGAGGACCTCCCTTCGAGGCGCGGCGACGAATCCTTCGGCGCGCGCCGTCTCTGGATGATCGAGAGAACGGCCGCCGCGGCGAGAAGCGAGGCGAGGGCGCCGAGGCCGCGGCCCGGCAACGCGAGCGACAGCGGAAAGAGCGCCGCCGCCGAGACGCCGGCGCCGACGAGGAACGACTCGATCCATTCGCGCAGAGACGACGACCGCCTGGCCAGGACGAGGTCCCCCGCGAGCCCGAAGACAGCGGCGAGGAGCAGCGTCACGAGCGTCTCCGGGATCCGCGCGCTCAAGGCTTGAGCTCCCCGAACCAGATCGCGTACGGGTAGCCGGGGACCGGGGGAATCTCCTCCCGGCTCGCGAAGCCCGGGTCCAGCGGCGGGTTGCCCGCGGAGATCGCGTAGCGGATTCCGTAGGCCTTCCGGAGGTCCTCGAGCTTGGGCGGGCGCGGCAGGTCCGCCGGCAGGTCGAGCACGACCGGGCTCTTCTCCCGCTCGAAGATCACCAGGCGGGTCGGGTAGAAGGCGCGCTGCCACAGGCGCGAGAACCAGGCGTCCGGAGGGTTTGCGTTGCCCACGTAGAGGACGGACTCGCGGGGAGGGATCCGGGCGCGGAGCGCGGCGGCGCGGGACTGGATCTCCGGGGGAATCGCGTGGCTGGGGGCCGACCCGAAAGCGAGCCTTGCGTCCGACGCGAAGCCCCTCGCGCCGACGCCGAGCGCGGCGAGGAGGACCGCGGCCGCCGCAAGCGTCAGCAGGCCGCGCAAACTCAGGCCCGCGATGCGGTGACGGGCTTCTCCGCCGCGAAGAGGGCGGAGATCGCGCCTTCCAGGTCCGCGGCGCGGTGCGACCAGGTGTTCTCGCGGGCGAAGGCGCGGCGCCTCCCGGCCCCATCGGGGCCTTCGGCGGCGCAGGCGAGGATCGCGCTCTCGAACTCGGCGGCGGTTGAGGCGAGGCGAACGAGGCCCTTCTCGGCGAGCGGTTCGAGCGCCCGCGTGGGCGTCGCCACGACGGCGCGGCCCGAGGCGAGGGATTCGTAGACCTTGACGTGGTCGGCCGCGTGCGTCAGCGGTGTCAGGCGGTGGGGGATCGCGACCACGTCGAATTCCTTCATGTAAGGCGGAAGCTCCGAGTAGGGCTTCTCGCCGCGGAGGAAGACGTTGGGAATTCCCTTCAGCGCCTCCAGGATCTCGTCGCTCGGGTCCCCGATCAGGTCGAAGGTCCAGTTGGGCCGCCGCCGGGCCAGCTCCGTCACCAGGGCGCTGTCGAACCACTCTTCGAGCGCCCCGGCGTACCCGATCCGGAGTGTCGGCGCGGAGGGCGCGGGGTCCGGGATCGAGGCGAAGATCTCGTCGCAGGCGTTGGCGAGGAGAAGCGGGCTCCGGCCCGAGGCGGAGAGCTTTTCGGCGAGGACGCTCGAGGAGGCCACGAGCAGGTCGGCCGACCGCGACAGCCGCGCCTCCGCGTCGCGCAGGGCCGAGGCGCGGTTGGAAGCGAACTCCGCGTAGTTGTCGAGGCAGTCGAAGACGACCTTCCAGCCGAAGCGCCGCGAGAGCGCCGCCGCGAGCGGCTCCCAGAAGGGGGTCTCCAGGAGCAGTGCCACGTCGCGAAGCCGGAAGCGGTTCCGGTACTTCTCGAACGCTTCCTCCGCCGCCTCGAGCGCGCGGCCCCGCAGGCGCCGGTCGGGCGGGTCCTCCCAGCGGATCGCGCGGATCGGCAGGAGGATCACGCCGCTCGGGTCCGCGGCCTCCCGCACGGGCTCGCTCGCCGCCTTCAGCGAGGCGTAGAAGACGCGCAGCCCCCGGCGCACCAGCGCGGCGGCCATCTGCTGGGGCCGCTGCCAGCGGTAGGACCACGAGATGACCGGGAGGAAGACCACCGCCCGGCCGCTCGCGGCCGTCTGCGCGGAAGACACCGGCGACAGGCCCTGGATCCTGGGCTTGCGGACGCCGAAGAGCCGCTCGACCGGCAGCAGGCGCCGGACTTTTCGTCTCAACCCGAGCGGCAGCGTGCGGCGGCCCCAGGCGTAGAGCCGGGGGCGCAGCTTTTCTCCCGGATCGGGGTTCATGAAACGCGCGCCGGCTCCGCGCCGGCCGGCGCCTCGAGCCGGGCGAGCGCGTCCGCGATGCGCTGCGCCGCGTGGCCGTCGCCGTAAGGATTGCCCCGCGCCCGCATCGCCAGCCGGCTCTCCACGTCGGTCAGGAGCCGGGAGGCGTGGGCGAAGATCGCGTCGGGGTCCGTTCCCACGAGCCTCGCGACTCCCGCCTCGACGCCCTCGGGCCGCTCCGTTTTCTCGCGCAGGACGAGGACCGGCTTACCGAACGTCGGCGCCTCCTCCTGGACCCCTCCCGAGTCGGTCAGGACGACGCGGCACCGCCGCAGCAGGTCGGTGAACTCGCGGTAGTCCAGCGGCTCGACCAGGCGGACGTTGGGAAGCCCGCGGTTGACCTCCACGACGGCCCGGACCTTCGGGTTGGGGTGGACGACGTGAACGAACCGGGTCTCCGGAAACGCGGAGGCCAGCCGGGCGATCGCCCGGACGACGCGGGTCATGGGCTCGCCGAAGCTCTCGCGGCGGTGGGTCGTGATGAGGACCAGGTCTTCTTCCTCCGCCGGCTCGAGCCGCTTCGCGATCTCCAGGAGCGCGTCCACGATCGTGTTGCCTGTCTGGAAGATCTTCCCGGGCTCGACGCCCTCCGCGGCCAGGGCCTCGGCCGCGCGTCGCGTCGGCGCGAAGTAGGCGTCCGCGACGACGTCCACGACCCGGCGGTTCATCTCCTCGGGGAACGGATTGCGCAGATCGCCCGTGCGCAGCCCCGCCTCGACGTGCCCGACACGAATGCCGCGGTGGAAGGCGGCGAGCGAGGCGGCCATGGCGGTCGTCGTGTCGCCCTGGACGAGGACCCAGTCGGGCGAGAGCTCCGCCAGCACGGGGTCGAAGGCGGCGAAGACGCGGGAGGCGACCTCGTTGGGAGTCTGGCCGGGCCGCATCAGGTCCAGGTCCACGTCCACGTCCAGATCGAAGAGGTCGAGCACCTGGTCGAGCATGTGCCGGTGCTGGGCCGTCGCGCAGAGGCGCGTCTCGAAGCGCTCCGGCTCCGAGCGCAGGCGCAGGACGACCGGAGCCATCTTGATCGCCTCGGGACGGGTGCCGGCGATGACGAGGACGCGCACGCTAGGCCCTCGCGGTCCCGACGAGCAGCTTGAAGTCGCTGGGGAGAAGGCCCGAGCGAATCAGCGCGTCCTCGGCCTCGTAGACGCCGCGGATGCACCGCTCCGCCTCGGGATCGCCCGGCGTGAAGTTGTGGACGATCCCGTTGTAGAGGAGGTGCTGAATCGTCCCGCCGAGCGGGATCTCGTGGACGACGCGGAAGAACTTGCGGAAGAGGGGAACGATCTCAGCCGAGCGGATCGATTCGAAGGGAGACGCCGCGACGACCTCGGCGACGGTCGGCCGGCCCTCCCAGGTTTTCGCGGCCCCCCACCGGAAGACGCGGAGCTTCTCGGGCAGAAGGCCGAGGAGCGTGCGGGTCGCGTCGATCTGGGCGTCCGTCCACTGGAACTGCGTGGGGCCGACGAACTCTTCCAGCAGGAAGATCCCGCCGGGCTTCAACGACAGCAGGACCTGGCGGTAGATGTGCTCGAGCTCCGTGAAGTGGTGGAAGCTGTGGGCGGAGAAGACGAGGTCGTAGGCGCCGCGCTGCAGGAGCGCGGTGTTGCAGTCCACGACCTGAAAGAGCCCGTCCGCTCCCACGGCGCGACGCTGGTCTTCGGCCTCGCGTATGCGCTCGGCGCTGGCGTCCATCCCCTCGATCCGCGCGGCGGCACCGACCTGGAAGAGGTGGAGGCTGCGCGAGCCGCTGCCGCAGCCCAGGTCGAGGCTCACGGCGGCCGGCCCGCCGAAATTCTCCCGCAGCCACTGCGGCCACCACAGCCCGTCGATCAGGCCGATCGTCTTGTAGTGGGCGAGGATCGAAGGGTGATCGATCCAGGAATGGAGCTCGCGCTTTCGCTCGACCTCGAGGTGGTCGGCCCAGTGCTTCCCCTCCGCCTCGAGGTTACGCCGATACTCGCCGTCTTGTTGACCCAAGGACTCCATTATGTGATCTTACCGTCCGACCGGCCTTTCAGATCCCGATGAGCTCCCCTCAACATCTCCTGACGGCGCCCGCGACGGTTCCGATTCCTCCGGGGCGCCTCGAGTTCGGCCGCTCTCCGGTGACCTGTCTCGAGTATTCCGCGTTCCTCGAGACCTCGCGCGCGGGACCTCCGCCGTGGTGGAGCGATCCCGCCTTCAACGGCCCGCGGCAGCCCGTCGTCGGCGTGACCTGGGACGAGGCGGCGGCGTATTGCCGGTGGCTGGGCGAGGAAGCAGGAGGGCTCTGGCGCCTTCCGACGGAGGAGGAGTGGGAGTTCGCGGCGAGCGGCGGGCTCGTCTCGCCGCCAACGGCGTGGGGCGATGACTTGCCGCCCAACGAGATCCCCGAGGGCCCCCTCGCGGGACCCTGGGAAGTCGGGCGCGGCGCTCCCAACGGATATGGCCTCTACGACATGGGAACGATCGTGCACGAGTGGTGCGAGAACTGGCACGAGGCCGAGCGCGCGATCCGACGCAAGGCGAGCCGCGGCGGCTCCTGGCGACACCGGATCCGCTGGTCATCGCCGTCGGCGAGAACCAGCCTGCCTCCCGATTACCGGTACTCGGATTACGGTTTCCGGGTTGTGAGGGAAGGAGCGGTGCTGCCGAGGTAGGTCCTTCAGTCGCTTCGCTCCTTCAGGATGACAAGGGGAAAGCATCGCTTTCCGGAATCCGGCCACCCTTGTCATCCTGAGCGAACGCGAAGGGCCTACTTTGGTCGTCTCCGCTGAATTTTTCTTGCCGCCTTCGCGCGGGAAGTATGACTCCGCAGCGGCGCCAGTTCTTTCGCCCCCACCTGGATCTTCTCCATCCCGTTGAACTGCCGGTCGAGCACGTCGCCGGGCTGCGTCGGCACGAGGAAGATGTGCGTATGCGGGATCCTCCGTCCCCGCGCCATCAGGCACACGAACTCGGGATCGAACGCCTTCGCGAGGCGCCGCCCGACGCGGTGCGCCAGCGAGAAGACGTCCGCCGCCTCCGCCGGCGTCAGCTGGTGCCAGTACGGAACGTGACGCTTGGAGAGGATCAGCGTGTGCCCCGCCGCCCATGGAAAGATGTCCAGGATCGCCAGGGCCCGCTCGTTCTCGCCCACGAGGTGGGCCGGCTCGCGCCCGGCCACGATCCCGCAGAAGACGCATCCCTTCGGCCTCGCCATCTTTCTAGAGATCAAAGGTACAACGCCACAGACCGGAAGATGTAGCCTTGACCCGCCGTGATCCTGCGGCGAGCGTACGCGGTTCTCTTCGAGGAGGTGTTATGCGTCATCTTTCCGTCCGACGTGTCTTCGCCGGCGTCACTCTTTGCGCGGCTGTTCTGATCGGAGGCATCCGCGGCAGCCTGCTGGCCGACTGTGGTCCGTTCACCGACACTCCGTCCGATGCCTTCTGCGCCTTCGTGCTGGAGATCTTCTACCTCGGGATCACGACGGGACTCACGCCGACGACGTTCGACCCAACCTCCAACGTCACCCGCGTCCAGATGGCGGCGTTCCTCTCCCGCACGGTGGACCGGTCGCTGCAGCGGGGAAGCCGCCGATCCGCGCTCGACCAGTACTGGACGTCGCAGGCGGCGACCGTCCTGGGAGTGACCACGATCGGCGCTGGCGCGGCCCCCGCCCTTCCGAAGTCCGACGGCCTGGACGTCTGGGTCCCGAGCTCGTTCGCCAATACTGTCACGAGGGTCCGGACGAGCGACGGCCGGATCCTGGAGGCGTGGACTGGCGCGCTTTCCGCCCAGGCCGCTCTCATCGCCATGGGTAAAGTCCTCGTCACCGGGAACGTTTTCAACAACCCGAGCAAGCTCTTCGAGATCGATCCGAGCCAGCCCGCGGGCGCCGTCACCACGGTCGCGACCAACCTGGGCTCCGGCTCGCTTGGCCTGGCGTTCGACGGGCTGCGGGTCTGGGTCGCAAACAACGGAGGCTCCGTCTCGATCGTCACGCCGACGGCCGCGCCTCCGTGGACCGTGACCACGGTCTCGACGGGATTCAATTTTCCGACCGGGGCCCTCTTCGACGGTTCGAACATCTGGATCTCGAACCAGGGCAACGGAACGCTCGCCAAGGTCGACGCCAGCGGCGCCGTCCTCCAGACCGTCACGATCGGCGGGAATCCGCAATTCCCGGTCTTCGACGGAACGAACATCTGGGCGGCGACCGGTCCATCCGTAACAGCCTTGAACGTCATTCGCGCTTCCTCCGGGGTGATCCTCGCGACGCTGACCGGAAACGGGATGGACAGCCCGGGGCAGGTCGCCTTCGACGGGCAGCGAATCCTGGTGCCGAACTTCACCGGCAACAGCGTCTCGCTCTGGAAGGCGGCGGACTTCACGCCGCTCGGGGCGTTTCCGGTCGGTTCGAGCGGACCCTATGGGGCGTGCAGCGACGGCATCAATTTCTGGATCACCCTGAACGGCTCCGGAAAGCTGGTGCGATTCTGAAGCGAGTCTTACTTCGGCCCCGAGAAAGGGCCCTTCCAGGCAGGAGGTTTCCATGGCTCTCTCGCGAGGCTTTCGGAGTGGCATGGGGCTTGCCGCTTTCGCGTCGGCGGCGCTTCTGGGCGGGGGAGGAGGTGCCGTCCTCGGGACATGCGGTCCCTTCACCGACGTGGCGGCCGATTCGTTCTGTCCCTTCGTCCTGGAGATCTTCACGCTCGGGATCACGACCGGGACGACCGCGACGACCTACGATCCCACCGGCAACGTCACGCGCCTCCAGATGGCGGCGTTCCTCTCGCGTTCGGTCGACCGCGTCTTGAATCGCGGCAGCCGGCGCGCCGCCCTCAACCAGTTCTGGACCCAGAAGATCGTTCTGGGCTCTGAGGGCTTCTCCGGTGACGACCTCGGCTTCCCCGCGTCCGATGGCGAGGACATCTGGCTGCCCCTCGGGAGCGCGAGTGGGAACTCTGTCTACCGGATCCATGCCAGCGATCGAAGTCTCTTGCAGCAGTGGACCGGCGCGACGAGCGCCGCGGCCGCGATCAGCGTCGAGGGCTACGTCTACATCACCGGGTCGACAATTCCCGGCAACCTTTACCGGATTTCGTGGACTGATTTTGGAAGCGTCTTCGTCGTCGCAAGCAACCTGGGGGGGAGTCCGCACGGCCTGGCTTATGACGGAGCGGCCATCTGGACGGCCAACGGAAGCGGCTCGGTCTCGATCGTGCCGTTGCCCTGTTGCGGTGCCCTCTCGACGGTGACGGCCGGATTCGGTTCACCGGCCGGAGCTCTCTACGACGGCTCCAACGTGTGGGTTACGGACAGCTTCAAGGGAACACTCTTGAAGCTCAACGCGAGCGGCGCGATCCTCCAGACGGTCACCGTTGGAACCGATCCCCTGTATCCGATCTTCGACGGCGCCAACATCTGGGTGCCCAACGGAGAAGACGGCACGGTCTCGGTGGTGAGGGCCTCCAACGGCGCGGTCCTGGCGACCCTCACCGGAAACGGCCTCTCCGGCGCCTTCGGCGCGGCGTTCGACGGGGAGCGCCTGCTCGTCACGAACTTCCTCGGGGACAGCGTCTCGCTCTGGAAGGCGGCGGACTTATCGCCTCTGGGAAGCGTCAGCCGGGGCGTCGGCTCGGCGCCGAAGTTCGCCATCTCCGACGGCATCAAGTTCTGGACCGTCGGAGCGAACCTCCAACCCTTCTGAGAGCGGCGGCCTTTCGGGACGGCCATTCTGAAGACGTCTGAGTACCGGTCGTGGGGAACCTGGACCGGTCTTTACGGCTTGGGGGGGCGGCGGTCGGCTGGGACGTCGCGATAGACGTCTTCGAACTTCTGGTAGCTGTCGGCGATGACGGTCGAGACGAGGTTGTCCTTGTCCACGGCGACGGGAGCAAGGAGGATGCTCGGGACGTCGATCTTTCCGTTGGGGATCCCGCGCACGGACTCGCCGTGCGGCTCCTTCTTGGCAAGCTTCACGGCGACCTCCGCGGCCTTGAACGCCAGGCGCTGGATCGGCTTGTAGACCGTCATGCTCTGGGTGCCGGCGGCGATCCTCTGGCAGGCGGAGAGCTCCGCGTCCTGGCCCGAGACGAGGGTCTTTCCCGCGAGCCCCTGCTCGGCGAGGGCCTGGATCGCGCCTCCGGCCACGCCGTCGTTGGCCGCCACCACAGCGTCCACCTTGTTGGCGGTGCGCGTCAGGGCGTTCTCCATGATCTTCAACGCCTCGACGGCAAGCCAGTCGCGCGCCCACTGGTCCGTGACGATCCGGATGTCGCCGCGGTCGATCGCCGGCTGGAGGACCTTCATCTGGCCGGCGTGGTAGAGCAGGGCGTTGTTGTCCGTGGGGGCGCCGCCGATGACGACGTAGTCTCCCTTGGGCTTCCTGGCGACGAGGTACTCCGCCTGCATCTGGCCGACCCGCTCGTTGTCGAAGGACATGTAGAGGTCCACGTCGGAGTCGTTGATGAGCCGGTCGTAGGCGATGACGGGGACCTTCGCGCGGTGCGCCGCCTCGACGATGACGGCGGCGGTCTTGCCGTTGTGCGGGGCGACTAAGAGAACGTCCACGCCCTGCGTCAGCATGTTTTCGGCCTGGGAGTTCTGCAGTGCGTCGTTCCCGTTGGCCGCCTGGACGAGGACCTCCGCTCCCAGCTCCTTCGCTCGCTGGACGAGGAGGTCGCGGTCCCGGTGCCACCGCTCCTCCTTCAGCGTGTCCATCGAAAACCCGATCCGGATCTTCTTGCCGACGGCTTCCGCGGGCCTCTCGGCGGGGGGCCGGGAGCATGCGCCGAAGAGTCCTGCGACGACCGCCGCGACGATGGCTTTTCGCATGAGAGAACGCCCGAAGACTACTTCACGTGGATGGCGGAGAGTCGGTAACGCGGCTTGGTCGAGAAGATCCTTCGGTCGCTTCGCTTACCTCAGGATGACAAGGAAGAGCCGATGTGCGGCGGAGCCGTAGGGGAGGGGCTTGCCCCTCCCGCCCCGTCGTGCCTTCTCCCCGTCCTGCTTTACCGTTCGGTGCGGCGGGTCGCCATGTCGGCGGCGACGGCGGCGACCAGGATCGCTCCCTTGAGGATCGGTTGCCAGAAGGGCTCGGTGTTCAGGAGGCTCATCCCGTTGTCGAGCGAGGCCATGATGAGGCCGCCCAACAGCGCGCCCCAAACCGTGCCGCGGCCGCCGAGGAGCGACGTTCCCCCGATGACGGCGGCGGCGATCGAGTCGAGCTCCATCAGACGCCCCGCGTCCGAGGTCGCCGAGCCGACGCGGGCGGTCAGGACGATCCCGGCGGCGCCGCAGAGCAGTCCCATGAGCGTGAAGACGCCGGCGACGTGCCGCCCGATCCGCACGCCGGAGTACAGCGCCGCTTCCCGGTTTCCTCCGATCGCGTAGAGCCTTCGGCCGAAGGGAGTGTGGCGGGCGACCGTGGAGAAAAGCGCGGCGACGAGGAGCAGCAGC
>DATFQY010000210.1:0-9118 GCA_035263845.1 Thermoanaerobaculia bacterium
CGACGGCCAGCGCTTCCTCGTCGTCCGCGCCGTGGAGACGCATGCAACGCAGTCGATCACGGTCATCCTGAACTGGACGGCGAGCCTGAAGAAGTAGAGCGATGACACTCGCCGCCGGCTCGCGACTCGGTCCGTACGAGGTTCTCGCACCCGCAGGAGCCGGCGGAATGGGCGAGGTCTATCGGGCCCGGGACACGAGGCTCGACCGGACCGTCGCGGTCAAGGTCCTGCCGCCGCATCTCTCCGCTTCGCCCGAGGCGCGGCAGCGCTTCGAGAGGGAAGCGAAGACGATCTCGCAGCTCTCGCACCCGCACATCTGCGCGCTCTACGACGTCGGAAACCAGGACGGCGTGGAGTACCTGGTCATGGAATACCTGGAAGGGGAGACGCTGGCGGATCGGTTGCTCAAGGGCCCGCTTCCGGTGGACCAGGCGCTGCGATACGGAATGGAGATCTCCGACGCGCTGGACAAGGCGCACCGTCAGGGGATCGTTCATCGGGACCTGAAGCCGGGCAACGTCATGCTGACGAAGTCCGGCGTGAAACTCCTCGACTTCGGACTGGCGAAAGCGGTCGCGCCGGCAAGCCGGCCGCCTGCAATGACGGCGCTGCCGACGGTCGCATCGAGCCCGCTGACGCAGGAGGGGACGATCCTCGGGACGTTCCAGTACATGGCGCCCGAGCAACTGGAGGGCAAGGACGCGGACGCGCGCACGGACATCTTCGCTTTCGGCGCCGTGCTCTACGAGATGGCGACGGGGAAGAAGGCGTTTACCGGAGCGAGCCAGGCGTCGCTGATCTCCTCGATCATGAAGGACGAGCCGGCGCCGGTCTCGGCGGTCGCGCCGATGACGCCGCCGGCGCTCGACCGCGTCGTCAAGACCTGCCTCGCCAAGGATCCGGAGGAACGATTCCAGACGGCCCACGACGCAAGGCTCCAGCTCCAGTGGATCGCGGAGGGAGGCTCGCTCGCTGGAGTCCCGGCGCCGGTCGCCGTCCGGCGCGAGAGCCGGGAGAAGATCGCCTGGGTTCTCGCGGCCGCGTTCTTCCTCGCCGCGCTTTTCTTCGCCATCGGCTATCTCCGGCGTGCGCCGGAACCGCAACGAACTCTGCGCGCGATGCTGGAGCTTCCTCCCGACTCCCGGCTCGAATCGCTCGATACTTCCCTAGCGCTTTCGCCGGACGGCCGACGGCTGGCGATGGTGGTGATCGGGTCCGACGGCAAACGGAGGCTTTGGGTGCGTCCGCTCGCCAGCCGGTCGGCTCAGCCGCTCGAGGGCACCGAGGGGGCGGCCTATCCCTTCTGGTCTCCCGACGGCCGGTTCATCGGCTTTTTCGCCGACCGCAAGCTGAGGAAGATCGAAGCCTCCGGCGGCGCCCTCCAGACGATCTGCGAAGCGCAGGATGGGCGCGGCGCCGATTGGAGTTCCGACGGGACCATCGTCTTTGCCGCGGGAGTGTACGGGGGGCTCGCTCGCGTTGCCGCCGGTGGGGGAGCTTCAACCCCGCTCGAGCCGGACCCGGGAGCCAGCGTCAGCCATCGCCTGCCGCGCTTCCTGCCCGACGGGCGGCATCTTCTCTATTTCTCGACCGGCTCCCAGGATCGCGGCGTGAACATCTTCGACCTGAAGACCCGGAGGGCGCGCTTTCTCCTCCCGAGCGATAGCGAGGCCCGATACGCCGAACCGGGTTATCTCGCCTTCATTCGGGAAAGGAACCTGATGGCGCAGCGCTTCGACGCGGGCGCCCTGCGGACCATCGGGGAGGCGACGCCGATCGCCGAGGGCGTGCAGGTCAGCACGAATCGATTCACGGGCAATTTCGCGCTTGCCGGAACGCAGGTCCTTATTTATGAGGCGTTCGGTCGCGAGGAGCGTCAGTTCGTCTGGCTCGACCTCGATGGGAAGCGGCTCGGAACGGTCGGGGAGGCTGGCCCATTCGGAAGCTTCGCGATCTCGCCGGACGGCACGCGGATCGTTGCGGCTATTCCGGCGGCTGATGGCAGTTCCGATCTCTGGATGGTCGACGTCGCTCGCGGCGTCCGGACACGATTCACCTTCGGCGGCGCCGGAACAATAGGCAGCCCGATCTGGTCGCCCGACGGCCGGCGGGTCGCCTATGGCGCGGTTGTCTTTCCTGGTACCTCGCGAATCCTCCTCAAGGACGCCAACGGCACGGCCGAAGGGCAGGAGGTGTTCGCGAGCCCGGATCCCCTCGGTCCCGTCAGTTGGTCCCCCGACGGGCAGACTCTTGCCTTCCGGACTCAATCGAGCCAGACGAAGAGCTTCGACATCTGGCTTCTCTCCGTCGAGGATCACAAGGCACGCCCTTTTATTGCGAGCCGCGCAAACGAGTTCAGGGGACTGTTCTCCCCCGACGGCAAGTGGTTCGCATACCAGTCGAATGAATCCGGGAGCGCGGAACTCTACGTCGTTCCCTATCCGGGCCCCGGCGGCAAATGGCAGATCTCCTCCGGAGGCGTGACCCCGAACTTTGCCTGGTTCGGCATCGGCGAGCTCGCGTACGAATCGGGAGGCAAGCACTACGCCGTGACGCTCACGCCCCGCGGACAGTCCCTCGAGATCGGCGCTCCCCGGGCGATCCTCGGCGACACGCCGTCGATCGCTACTCAGGTCGTCCCGACGTTCGTATACGCGCCCGCCGTGAAGAGGGTTCTTTTCGAAGCGCCGACTCACAAGGGAGGGTCCCCCCCGGTCTTTCTCGTGACCAATTGGGCTGCGGCCCTTGCCGACCGGTGACAGTCTCGGGAGTCCGCCTCGCCGGTCACTCTCCTCTTCCACTGGACTGCGGAGCTGAAGAAGCAGCGTCCTCGTTGTAATCTTCCCGTCTTGGCAATCTCACAAGGGACGCGCCTGGGGCCCTACGAGGTCCTCTCGCCTGTCGGGGCGGGGGGGATGGGCGAGGTCTACAAGGCGAAGGACACCCGTCTCGAAAGGACTGTCGCAGTCAAAGTCCTGCCGCAACACCTGTCGGCGAGCGCGGAGGTGAGGCAGCGCTTCGAAAGAGAAGCCAAGACGATCTCGCAGCTCTCCCACCCACACATCTGCGCGCTCTACGACGTCGGCAACCAGGACGGCGTCGAGTACCTCGTCATGGAGTTCCTCGAGGGAGAGACGCTGGCGAACCGGTTGCTCAAGGGTGCCCTGCCGTCCGAGCAGACGCTCCGGTTCGGCATCGAGATCGCCGACGCCCTGGACAAGGCGCACCGGCAGGGGATCGTCCACCGGGACCTGAAACCCGGCAACGTCATGCTGACGAAGTCCGGCGTCAAGCTCCTCGACTTCGGCCTCGCCAAGGCGATCGCTCCGGCGGCGAAGCCGTCGGGAATGACTTCGCTTCCGACGATGGCATCGAGCCCCCTGACGCAGGAGGGGACGATCCTCGGGACCTTCCAGTACATGTCGCCCGAGCAGCTCGAGGGGAAGGAAGCGGACGCGCGTTCGGACATCTTCGCTTTCGGCGCGGTGCTTTACGAGATGGCGACCGGCCGCAAGGCGTTTTCCGGAGCGAGCCAGGCGTCGCTGATCTCGTCGATCATGAAGGAGGATCCGGCGCCGATCGCGACGGTTGCTCCGATGACGCCGCCGGCCATGGACCGCGTCGTCCGGACCTGCCTCGCCAAGGACCCCGAGGATCGGTTCCAGACCGCGCACGACGTCAAGCTCCAGCTCCAGTGGATCGGCGAGAGCTCCTCCGCCGCCGGCGTGCCCGCTCCGGTCATCGCCCGCCGGAAGAACCGCGAGCGCCTCGCCTGGGCCGCCTTCGCGGTCGCCGCGATCGCCGCCGCGCTTCTCGCGGTCGGCTACGTCCGGCGAGCCCCGAAGCCCGAGCGGAGCTTGCGGGCGACGCTGCCGTTTCCCGAGAAGATGTTCCTGGGCGAGTTCGCCGTCTCTCCGGACGGCACGCGCCTGGCCTTCACGGCAGCGAAGGCCGGAGGCCAGCCGGCGCTGTGGGTCCGCAACCTCGACGGAGCTTTGGCGCAGCCGCTGGCGGGCGCGGAGAACGTGTCGTTCCCCTTCTGGTCGCCCGACGGCCGATCCATCGGTTTCTTCGCCGACGGGAAGATGAAGCGCGTTGAGGCCTCCGGCGGAACGATCCTGACGATCTGCGACGCGGAGCGCGGAGTCGGAGGAACCTGGAGCCGCGACGGAACAATCGTGTTCGCGCCCGGCCCGACCTCTTTTCTCAGCAAGGTCGCGGCCGGCGGAGGCAAGCCGGTCCCGGTGACGAAGCTCGATGCGGGACGTCATGAGACCGCCCACCGCTACCCGTCGTTCCTTCCGGGTGGGAAGCACTTCCTCTACATGGCGGCGAACCTCGGCGGCGCTCCCGACGATCCGGGCAACGCCGTCCGCGTCGGATCCATCGACGGCTCCTCCGACAAGGTCGTGCTCCCGACCCCAGCCAACGCCGTTTACGCCGCCGGCTACCTTCTCTACGTGCGCGAGGGGTCCCTTTTCGCTCATCCCTTCGACGCGTCGCGGCTCCAGACCACGGGGGAGCCGGTCCCGATTGTTCCCAGGCTTGGCCTGACGAACTGGGCGAGCTTCTCGAGCTTTTCCGTCTCCGACGCCGGCGTCCTCGTCACGTCGCCCGTCTTCGCCCCGCTCACGCGCCTGCTCTGGTTCGACCGCGCGGGGCGGGAGTCCGGCGCCGTCGGCGAGCCCTCGCCTTTCGGCAACCATCGCATCTCGCCCGACGGCAAACGGGTCGCGGCCGACGTCTACGACCCGGTCCACGACACCTCCGACATCTGGATCTACGACGCGGCGAGCGGGGCCGGGACGAAGCTCATCTTCGGGCAGGCGCACGAGAACAACGCGACCTGGTCCCCCGACGGCGGCCGGATCGCCTTTGCCTCGGACCGGAAGGCGAAGGGTGTCCATCCGGACATGTACGTGAAGCCGCTCGACGGGAGCAAAGAAGAGCCTCTCGCGCCGTCGGACGACACCCGGAACCCCGAGGACTGGTCGAGCGACGGGCGTTTCGTCTCTTTCAGCGGGGTGCCGCTCCACGGAAAGAGAAGCACACAGGTCTGGGTGCTGGACACGGCGGAGAAGAAGGCGGCGCCCTTCGCGGCGGAGGCCCTCGCCCAAGGCGACAGCCGTTTCTCTCCGGACGGGCGGTGGATCGCCTACGACTCCCAAGAGTCCGGGCAGACCGAGGTCTACGTCCGGTCCTTCCCGTCCGGAACGAAGAGGCTACAGGTATCGAAGGCGGGAGGAGCAGTCCCCGCGTGGAGGCGCGACGGGAAGGAGCTCTTCTACATGGCGCTCGACTTCAAGATCATGGCGGTCCCGATCGCCGAAGAAGGCGGCCTGCACATCGGCACGCCCATCGCCCTCTTCTCGATCCGCCCGGGAGGCGGAAACGTCTACGACGTCTCCGCCGACGGGCAGCGGTTCCTCGTGGATACGCTGTCCGCGGATCCCCAGTCGCCGCCTTTCGACCTCTTCGTGAACTGGCCGTCTTTGGTCAAGAAGAACTGATGGCGCGCCGCACGCGCGCCATCATCCTGAGCGCCGAGAGGCGCGAAGGATCTCTGGATTCGAAATGACGATCTCCGCCGGAGCCCGACTCGGCCCCTATGAGGTCCTCTCGCCGATCGGCGCGGGAGGGATGGGCGAGGTCTACAAGGCGAAGGACACTCGTCTCGAGCGGACCGTCGCGATCAAGGTCCTGCCGGCGCATCTCTCGTCTTCGGCCGAGGTCCGGCAGCGCTTCGAACGGGAGGCGAAGACGATCTCCCAGCTCTCGCACCCGCACATCTGCTCGCTCTACGACGTCGGCAACCAGGACGGCGTCGAGTACCTCGTGATGGAGCTGCTGGAAGGGGAGACCCTGGCGGAGCGCCTGCTCAAAGGACCGCTTCCCGCGGAGCAGACCCTCAAGTACGGCATCGAGATCGCCGACGGGCTGGACAAGGCGCACCGGCAGGGGATCGTCCACCGCGACTTGAAGCCGGGCAACATCATGCTGACGAAGTCCGGCGTCAAGCTCCTGGACTTCGGTCTTGCCAAGGCAATCCAGCCGGCGGCGCCGGCTTCCGGAATGACGGCGCTTCCGACGATGGCGTCGAGTCCGCTGACTCAGGAAGGGACGATCCTGGGGACGTTCCAGTACATGGCCCCGGAGCAGCTCGAAGGGAAAGAAGCGGACGCGCGGTCCGACATCTTCGCGTTCGGCGCGGTGCTCTACGAGATGGTGACCGGGAGGAAGGCCTTCTCGGGAGCGAGCCAGGCGTCGCTGATCTCTTCGATCATGTCGTCGGAGCCGGCTCCGCTCGGGTCTCTCGCGCCGATGACACCGCCAGCCCTCGAGCGGGTCGTGAAAACCTGCCTCGCGAAGGACCCTGAGGACCGCTGGCAGAGCGCGCGCGACATCAAGAGCGAACTCGTCTGGATCGCGCAGGCGGGCTCGCAGGCCGGCGTCGCCGCGCCCGTCCTTGCCTCGCGCAAGAAACGCGACCGGGCGGCCTGGGCGGCGATCGGGCTCCTCGCCGGAGCGCTTCTCGCGGCCGCTGGCTCCTGGGCTCTCCTCCGAACACGGCCCGCCGCGCCGCAGCCGGTGACCCGGGCGGCCATCCCGATCCCGGCCACCGACACCTTCGTCACCGACAACTACATCTCGCTCGCGATCTCCCCCGACGGACGCCGGGTCGCTTACGTGGGGCGGCGAGCAGACAAACGACAGCTCTTCCTCCGGCCGCTCGACGCGTTGGAGGCGACACCGATCGCGGGAACCGAGGGGGCGTATTCGCCCTTCTTTTCGCCGGACGGGCAGTGGGTCGGCTTCTGGTCGGAGAGCCGCCTCAAGAAGGTCTCGGTCTCCGGCGGCTCGCCGGTCACCATCTGCGAGTGCGGCGTTTTCGAGCGCCTGCTCGGAGCCTCCTGGGCGCCGGACGACACGATCGTCTTCACGCAAAAGTGGGCGGGCGGACTCTTCCGGGTCCCCGCCTCGGGGGGCGAGCCGAAGCCCATCACGACCGTGGATGTGAAAGGAGAAAACCGCGGGCACATCTGGCCGGAGGTGCTGCCGGGAGGCAAGGCGGTCCTCTACACGATCTTCACCGGCGGGAGCCTGGAGGATTATGCCCTTGCCGTTTCTCCCCTGACGACCGGCGAGCGAAAGATCGTCGTCAAGGGCGCGACATTCGGCCGCTACGCCGCCTCGGGACACCTTCTTTACTTGCGGAGCGGCACCCTTTTCTCGGTGCCGTTCGACCTGGGCAAGCTGGAAGTCGCCGGTGTCCCCATCGCGGTCGCTCAGGGCGTGTACGAGAACACCAACGGCGGCGCCGGTTACGCGGTCTCAAGCAACGGGACGCTGCTCTCCGCTGCCGGCGGCGTGGCGCTGCCCGAGCGGACCCTCCTCTGGGTGGACCGGAGCGGAGGGTCCGTTCCCGTCACGAAGATCAAGCGCTCCTACTCCGATCTCGCGATCTCCCCCGACGGGAAACGGATCGCCGTGCAGGTCCAGGCGGAGACCTACGACATCTGGGTTCTCGACATCGATCGGGACAGCCTGACGCGGTTCTCCTTCGGAAAGGACGACGCCGGCCCCGTCTGGTCGCCGGACGGCAGGCGCATCGTTTACAACTCGAGTCAGGCCGGCACCTACAATCTCTACCTTCGCGCCTCCGACGGGAGCGGCAGGGAGGAGCGGCTGACTTCGGATGCCGATAACTCCAACGCCGTCTCCTTCTCTCCGGACGGGAAGATTCTCGTCTTCGACAAGGTCCGCGCCGGCCACAACGAGAACGAGGTCTGGATCTACCCGCTCGACAAGTCGGGAGCTCCGCGTCCCTTCCTCCAGGGGCAGTTCCGATACAGGCGAGGAATGCTCTCGCCCGACGGACGCTGGCTGGCGTACGAATCCAACGAATCCGGGAAGGTGGAGATCTACGTCACAGAGTTCCCGGGTCCCGGCGGTAAGTGGCAGATCTCGACCGATGGAGGAAACTCAGCGCTGTGGGCGCCGGACGGCCGGGAGATCTTCTACCGGAAGGACAAGAAGGTCCTCCGGGTCCCCGTCACGACATCGCCGGCATTCTCCGCTTCGCGGCCGGAAATGCTCTTCGAGGGGGACTATGACGGCCCCTGGGGCATCTCCCGGGACGGAAAGCGCTTTCTCCTGATCAAGGACGAGACCGCGGAGAACAACCCGAAGACCCTGAACCTCGCCTTGAACTGGTTCGATGACCTGAAGGCGCGAAGCCGGAGCAGTTCAAAGTGACAGCGCACCGCACGCGCGCTGTCATCCTGAGCGCCGTGAGGCGCGAAGGATCTCTGAAGTCCTGATGAGTTGAACTGGAACTCTCGTCGCACCGCCGGTACACTTTCCCGCTCGCGAGGAGGATGAATGGCGACACGCACGACGCTCCTGGACGAAGCCCTGGAAGCGTGGAAGTACACCCGGGACGGGGTCATCGACGAGGTGCGCAGCCTGCCGGACAAGGACCTCTTCTTCCGTCCGGCGGAAGGCGGACGGTCTCCCCTCGAGCTGATCCAGCACATCATCGAATCCGGTCTGATGATGGCGGGGGAGCTGTCGCGGCCCGACGGAGACTTCCGGCGCAAGTCCTACGAGGGGTTCCTCCACGAATACGGCCGCGGAGTGTCGGGCTGGAGGACGAAGGCGACGCTCCTGGCCGGCCTTCGCAAGACCCACTCCGACGGCGAGAAGAAGATCCGGACGGCGGGGGAAATGCACATGCTCCAGAACATCCGCCGCTTCGACGGCGAGATGGGAACGCGGTTCGCGTGGATGAACCACGGCATCTCCCACGAGGAGTACCACCGGGGCCAGATCGCCCTCTGCGCGAGGCTGATGGGGCGCGTGCCGGCCCTGACCAAGCGGATTCGGGGAGGCTGATGGCGCCGCGCCGCGGGCATTTCTCGGCGGAGCTCTTTCGTTTCCTTCGCGAGCTGGCCAGGAACAACTCCCGCGACTGGTTCCAGGCCAACCGCGAGCGCTACGAGAAGGCGCTGCGGGAGCCGTGCCTGTCCTTCGTCTCCGACGCCGGCCCGGCCCTCCGCGGCGTCAGCCGCGAGATCGTCGCGGACCCGCGGCCCGTCGGCGGCTCGCTCTTCCGGAT
>DATFQY010000211.1:0-7922 GCA_035263845.1 Thermoanaerobaculia bacterium
TGGCCTGGATCCTGAAGGCGACCGGCGCCGAGTCGATCGTCGTCGGCGAGCGCGGGGTGCGGGAGGGGATCCTGCTCGACCACGTGCCGCGCCACGGCAAACGCTCCGGAGACCGGGACCTGCGCTCGCACAGCGTCGAGCGCCTTCTCCGGCGGACCAACACGGAGCTGCCCCACGCCGAGCGCGTCGCTCGCCTCGCGGTTTCGATCTTCGACCAGACCCACGCCCTGCACCAGCTCACGGCCGCCGAGCGGGAGTGGCTGCGGTACGGCGCTCTTCTGCACGACGTGGGCTGCTCGGTCGGAATCCCGGGCCACCAGCGGCACTCCTACTACCTGATCACGCACGGCGAGCTGACGGGGTTCTCGGCCGACGAGATCGAGGCGATCGCCTCCGTTGCCAGGTACCACAAGGGGAAAGGCCCGAAGAATTCCCACGACAACTGGAAGCGGCTGGATGCCTACCTTCGCGTGGTCGTCGAGAAGCTCGCCGCGATCCTGCGCATCGCCGACGGCCTCGACCACAGCCACCGGCAGCTGGTGACCGACGTCGCGTGCCGCCTCCGGCCCAAGCGCGTCGAGTTCGACGCGCTCGCGACGGCCGACTGCCAGGTCGAGCTGGAGGCCGCCCGCGGGAAGTCCGATCTCTTCGAGCGTGTTTTCGGCCGCGAGCCCGCTTTCCGGGCGGTTCCGGCAGGACGGGACGAGGCGGCTCTCCAGAAAGAGGTGGAGCCGATTGCCGCCGCGGCGCTCTGGGGCTGACCCCGGCGCGCGGAAAGGAGACATCATGGTCAAGGAACATTTTTCCGAGCAGCTCGAGGAGCTCCGCCGAAACCTGATTCTCATGGGTGGGGAGGTCGAGCGCCAGATCCAGCGCTCCATCGAGGCGCTGACCGAGGTGGACGAGAAGAAGGCGGCCGACGTCGTCGCCGCCGACGCCGAGATCGATCGCATGGAGATGGTCATCGAGGACCAGGCCGTACAGCTCCTGGCCCTCCAGCAGCCGGTCGCCGTGGACCTGCGGTTTCTCGTCGCGGCCCTGAAGATCAACAACGACCTGGAGAGGATCGGCGACCACGCCGTCAACATCGCCGAGGGGGCGGAGCGGCTGGCCGGGCAGAAACCGTTCAAGCCGTTCATCGACATCAACTACATGTGCGAGGTCGCGATGTCGATGCTGAAGTCGTCGCTCGACGCCTTCGTCAACCGCGACGCGAACCTGGCCCGCCAGGTCATCAAGAAGGACGACATCCTCGACGAGAAGAACGTCTCGATCATCCGCGAGTTGCTGACCTACATGGCCGAGTACCCCAACCTGATCACCTACTGCCTGGAGCTGATCTCCATCTCCAAGAACCTCGAGCGGGTCGGCGACCTCGCCTCGAACATCTGCGAGGACACGATCTTCATGGCCGAGGCCCGTTGGGTGAAGCACCACGCCACGGAGCTGACCTAGCGCGCGAAGTCGGCGCTAGGTCATCCTGAGCGAAGCGAAGGATCTCTGCGAACCTTCCTCTGGGGCGCCGCGACATCCTCGTACCAGATCGAGGGCGCGGCCGAAAACGACTGGGTCGAGTGGGAGAGGCTCGGGCGCCTGAAGGAGCGCCACGTCCGCTGCGGCGCCGCGACGGGGCATTCCGAGCGATGGCGGCAGGACCTCTCCCTCCTCCCCGAGATCAGGGCCAACGCCTACCGCTACTCGATCGAGTGGAGCCGGATCGAGCCGCGGTTCGGGGAGTTCGACGAGGCGGAGGTCGCGCGCGAGAGGGCCAGGGCGGACTTCCTCCATCGGCTGGGCGTCGAGCCGGTCGTCACCCTCCATCACTACACGCACCCGACCTGGTTCTGGAAGCGCGGAGGATGGGAGAACGCCCACAGCGTGGCCTGGTTTCGGAGGCTCGCCGAGAGAGTCGGTTCCGCCCTTCCCGGAGTCCGGACATGGGTCACCTTGAATGAGCCCATCGTCTTCCTGCTCGGCGGATACCTTGGAGGCCTGATCCCGCCCGGAAAAAAGAGCTTCGCGGCGGCGGCGAAGTCTCTCGAGCACCTCCTGCGCGCGCACGCCGAGGCGGCCGCGGCGCTGGCGGAGCGCCCGGGCGGAGCGCGGTGCGGGATCGCCCACAACATGCTCGACTTCGCCGCGGACCGTCCGGACAGCGTCCTGGACCGCGGCCTGGTCAAGGCGGCGGAGTCGCTCTACAACCTCGCTCTCGTGGGAGCCGTCGCGACCGGGCGGATGCAATGGTCCTTCCCGGGCGAGGGCCAGACCGCCTTCGCGGTCCCCGAGCTTCCAGCGGTGACCTCTTGGTTCGGCGTCAACTATTACAGCCGCGTCCACTTGCGCTTTCGCGGCGTCCCCGGCCGCGTCGGCGAGTTCTTCTACCGCGACCGGAGCGGCCGCGGGCTGACGGACACGGGGTGGGAGATCCACCCCCAGGGCTTCGACCGGGTCCTCCGACAGGCCGCGGAGTCCGGCCTCCCGATCCTGGTGACCGAAAACGGGATCGCAACCGAGAACGACGCGCTGCGCAGGGCGTTTCTGCACGAGCACACCCTCGTCCTGGCCCATCACCTCGATCAGGGCACCCCAATCGAGGGGTATTTCTACTGGTCCCTTCTGGACAACTTCGAGTGGCTGGAAGGCTTTCGGCCCCGTTTCGGGCTCTACGAGGTGGACTACGCCACCCTGGCTCGCCGACGCCGACCTTCGGCCGACCTCTTCGCGGCGCTGGGCCGGCGCTTCACACGGATGTATATTTCCGGGACCAAAACCCATGAAACGCAAGCAGCCCCTGGAGATCTGGGTGCTCCGGCACGCGAAGGCGGAGAGGGGAGGGCCCGGAATCCCCGATGAGGATCGGGCGCTGACTCCCGGCGCGCGCCGCAAGATGCGGACCGCAGCCCGGGCGATCGCCCAGCAGAAGCCGCACTTCGACGGGATCCTGACGAGCCCGCTCGTGCGCGCGAGGCAGACCGCCGACCCGGTCGCCCGCGAGATCCAGCCCGGCAAGGCGCCCATCCAGACCGAAGCTCTCTCTCCGTGGGCCGATCCGAAGGAAATCCTCGAAGAGATCGAGCGGCGGAAGCTTTCGCGTTCTCTCCTCGTGGGTCACATGCCGCACCTCGGCAAGCTCCTAGGTTACCTCCTGACCGGCAGGACGGGGACCGCCATGGAGATCAAGAAGAGCGCCCTCGCCCGAATCGAGTTCCACGGCAACTCCGCCGAGCCGCCGGGGACCCTCACGCTGCTCCTGACCGGCAAGGACCTTTCCCGCGGAAAGAAAGCGTAGCGCGGGCTACGGAAGCGTCTTCCCGGTGAGCTGGAGGCCGGTCGTCGCGGCCAGGATCAGGAGGACGAACGCGATCCGAAGCGGCTCGCCCGTTTGCCGCCCCCGCGCGATCTCCAGGAGCAGACAGCCGACCACGGAGAGCGCCGTCCAGACCGCGTAGGCCGTGGCCAGGGGGATCTTCTCCATTGAGCGCGAGAGCAGCCAGGTCGAGGCGAGGCCGAAGAACGCGTAGAAGACGATCGCGTAGGGGCGGCGAAAACCGTCGAGAGCTCGAAGGCTGACGAGCCAGCCGACCTGAAAGAGACTGGAGGCCCCGAGCAGGAGCCAGGGCGTCATCCCATCGTCCTCGCGCCGCCGGGCCGGATCATGGCTGGTGCGCTCAAGGAAACCGCACCCGCCTGAAGATCCCGAGGACCCGATGTAAAAACGAGAGGAGACGGTGTAGGATCGCCGGCAAAGATCAGGCTCAGATTCGAAAAATGCGCGGCCGAAGCGCTCGAGGGGGAGGACAACCATGATCACCATCATGGGTGCCAGCGGACGCACCGGGAAGAAAATCGCCGAGAACCTTCTCCGACACGGTGAGGCAGTCCGCGCGCTCGGCCGAACCGAGAGCCGGCTCGCGGAGCTCCAGCAAGCGGGCGCCGAGATCCGCGTCGGCGAAGCGGCGGACGCGGCGTTTTTGGCGAGCGCGTTCCGCGGCTCCGACGCCGTCTACACGCTGCTCCCGACCGACCGCTGGTCCGCGGACTGCCGCGCCACACAGGATCGGCATGGCGAGGCGATCGCGAAAGCCGTTCGCGGGAGCGGCGTGCGGTACGTCGTGGCGCTGAGCAGCCTCGGAGCGGACCTTCCCGAAGGCACCGGCCTCATCGCCGGACTGCACGCGCAGGAGGAGCGGTTGAAGCGCCTCCCGGGAGTGCACATTCTGCTGCTGCGCTCGGTGCTCTTCTTCGAGGAGTTCTCCCGGTACCTGCCGAAAATCCGCGAAGAGGGCTACAGCGAAGATTCGCTCGCGCCGGACCTGGCCGTTCCCATGGTCTCGGTCGCGGATGTCGCCGAGGCCGCGTGCCGGGCGCTCGCGTCCCGCGACTGGAGCGGGATCGAAGTGCGCGAGTTGCTCGGGCCGCGAGACCTCTCCTACGCCGACGCGACGCTCCTGCTCGGAGAGCGGATCGGCATCTTCGACCTCCAGTACATCCAGCTTCCGTACACGGAGGTCATCCAGTCGCTCGTCCGTGCCGGGTTCTCCAGGAGCTTCGCCGTCCAGTGGGTGGAGATGACCCGCGCCTACAACGAGGGGAAGGTCAAGCCGGCCGCCGGCCGGACCCAGCGAAATACGACTCCCACCCGTTTCGAGGACTTCGCCGCCGAGCTCGCCCGCGTCTACGAAGCGACCTGAGGAGGCATCGGACTCCTTTCTCTCGGGGCTACCGGCTGTTCAGGAGGGCTTTACGGTGTTCTCGACCGCGCTTCATGCAGCGGGGCTACGGTCTCTTCCTCTTAGCGAATGGAGGAATGATGAACCGGAAGACCCTGGGCCTCGTCGCCGCGATCGTCGGAGTCGTCCCCTTACTGATCGGTTCCTCGGCTTACCGAGAAGAAAATAGTCGAGGTGGCAACGGTTCGAACAAACGAATCGTCGTCGCGGCGTTCGGCGACTGGCCATACAGCCAGGCGCTTCTGAACTCCGCGCCGCTCTTGCTCGACTCGATCAACTCCGATCCGAACGTGCGGCTGGTGATTCACGTCGGCGATATCCACTCCGGCAGCATGCCGTGCACGGGCATCGGGCTCAGTCCGGTTCCGAAGACCTCGGTTCCCGAATGGAACAAGTGGATCTTCGACATCTTCGGGCAGTTCAACGCTCCCCTGGTTTACACGCCTGGCGACAACGAGTGGACAGATTGCCACAAGACGAAGGAGTTCACGAGCGGCGCGCCGATGAACGAGCTGGCCGCCGTCCGCGGCCTGTTCTTCCCGCAACCCGGTGTCACTCTCGGCGGGCTCAAGAAGAATGTGATGAGCCAGGCCCGGGCGTTCGATCCGAGATTTCCCGCCGATGCCAAGTTCGTCGAGAACGTCGTCTGGGAGGAGTCGAGCGTGGTGTTCGTGACGCTGAACCTTCCCGGCTCCAACAACGACGGCCTGCCCTGGCTGGGCGGATCGGCGACCGTCCCGGGGAACTACCCGTTCCCACCATCGCCGTTCTTGAACGAGGAGGCCCGCAAGCAAGAAGTCGCCGAACGCGGCGCTGCGAACCTCCGGTGGCTCGACGCCGCCTTCGACCAGGCGGAGCAAGACGGCGCCCGGGGCGTCCTGATTGCGATCCAGGCCGACATGTGGGATCCGGCGGCCGCCGTGCCCGGGGGCGACGGACTCGATGGATACGACGAGTTCGTACAGGAGCTCGCAAGGAGGGTCAAGGCCTTCGGCGGCCCGGTCCTGCTGATCAACGGCGACTCCCACGTCTTCGAGGCGGACAAGCCGCTGAGCGCCGCTTTCTACGCTGATCCGACGACGGTCGGGGATTTTCACAAGGTCGGCTACGCGGTGGAAAACCTGAACCGGATCACCGTTCAGGGCTCCACGAACAAGCCGGCCGAGTGGGTGCGGATCACGGTCGATCCCCGCACAGAGGCGGTGTTCACCTGGGAGAACGTCGTGTACTGCGATGGCACCAACACTGCCTGTTTCCCTTAAGATCGACTGTTCGCAGAAGCTGTTCCGGGCGGACGGCCTCGTCCGCCCCCTCTCAGCTCGTAACGCGGGACGGCTGGTGGACGTTTTGCCTGTGAGGGCTCGAGGCAATCGTGACGGGTGGTGGAGGGGCTTCGTCGAGAAAGGCGGCCGGCGTCGCTGCGCTCGTCGGCCCTGTCTTCCTGGCGATTCTGGTGATCGTTCTCAGCCAGAGGCCCTCCGGGGCCGCCTTCGCGATCGCGGGCGCGATCCTTGCCGTGGTCGTCGTGTCCGACGTCGTCCTCATCATGGCACGCCGGGGAGTTCTTGCGGCGGCGGCGCTCGCCATGGATGCGGCGGTGATCGTTCTCCTGGCGACGTACCACGCTGCCCCGCTGCAACGTCCGGCGCCGTTTTCGGGCGCACTGCCGCCGGCCTCGCCGCCTCCCGAGATGGCCGCCTACCGGATTCCCACGGGCGTCAACCACCACAGCGCGGCGTTCGGCTACCGCGGAGGCTCGTTTTTCGAGAGGCGGGACTTCACGATGACCGCCGTTCTGGTGCGCCACCCGGGCGGCGACTTGCTCATCGACTCCGGGCTCAGTCGCTCCATCGCGGAGCAGCTCCGGCTGATGAGCCTGTCTTTCCGCCTTCTGACGAATTACGAGCTGAGGGCCTCGGCGGCGGAGCAGCTCGACGCCGCGGGCTATGACCGGAGCCGACTCCGCATCCTGCTAACCCATGCGCACTGGGACCACGCCAGCGGTCTGCGAGACTTCCCCAACGTGCCGATTCTGGTCACCGCCGGTGAGCTTCGCTTCATCGAGGATGCCGGGCCGTACACGCAAATCGCGCGGAGCACTCCGAACCCCCGCTACGAGGTCTACGGCTTCGAGGGCGGACCGTATCTGGGCTTTCCCGCGAGTCACGATTTCTATGGCGATGGATCCATCGTCGCCGTTCCCACGCCGGGCCATACTCCCGGCTCGGTGATCATTTTCGTCACCTTGCCCCCCGAGCGCCGCTACGCTTTCGTGGGAGATCTCGTCTGGCAGCTCGAAGGGATCCGGGAACTCGAGGAGCGGCCGTGGATCGCGCGAGGCTCCGACCTCAATCCCGGCGAAGTCCGCGAGAACCTCCTGCGGATGGCGGCGGTCGCGGAACGCTTTCCCTCGATGAGGATCGTGCCCGCGCACGACTCCCGTGGCTTCGAGGGCCTCCCGAGGTTCGGTTCCGGGGTCCTGCCGCGCTAGAGTCGAGACGTCAGCTTCTGCCGGCGAGCCATGCGCCGGCCGCGAGGCTGAGGGTGGCGAGCGTCGCCAGGACACCGGGGGCGGCGAAGAAGTAGGCCCACGAGAGGATCGTGACGGCGGCGAAGCAGGCGGCGAGCCCCCAGGTCACCACCGGGATCCGGACGAGGACATCCGGCTGCAATCCCCCGAGCTGCCAGGCAAGGAGCGCCGAAAACAGCAGGAACGCCGTCACGAAGTACCCGAAGCCGACGAAAAAGTCGTAGTACACGCGCCCAAAGCCCTGCACCGTGAAATGGACCGACTTCATCTGTTCTACGACGGCGTCGGCGCCGGTCATCCCTTTCGTCTGTCGGAACCCGACCTGGTGCCCGGCGGCGAAGAGAACGAGGAGCACGGAGGCGATTCGGTAGAGCAGCTTCGGTGTCATCCCATCTCCTTTCGAGGTGATCCGCTTACCGATAACTTACCTCAGGACCGGCTCTTGGACTTTTTGCCTGCCGAAGAAAAGAATGTCGATCGGAGCGCGTCTCGAACGTCGTTCCTGTGAAGAGGAGGAAAAAATGAGCGAGTTCGTGTTTCTTTACCGCGGCGGGGACCCGTCGGCCAGGACTCCGGAGAGAGCGCAGGAGGTCATGCAGAAGTGGATGGCCTGGTTCAAAGGAATGGCCGAGAAGGGCCACGTCAAGAACCAGGGCCTGCCG
>DATFQY010000212.1:0-15391 GCA_035263845.1 Thermoanaerobaculia bacterium
CGGCGCCATCAACATCCCCGCCGGAAAGACCTTCGCCTGGTCGGCCGGGACCATGTCGGGCACCGGCACGACGACCATCGCTTCGGGCGCGACCCTGACCATCAGCGGCGGCGTCCTACTCAGCCGCACGATCATCAACAATGCCACCACCAACTGGACCGCCGGTCAGTTCGCCTTCAGCAACGGCACCTTCCAGAACAACGCCTCCTTCAACGCCCCGCTCAACAACACCCTGGCCAACGGGGGCGGCACCAACGCCTTCAACAACAATGCCTCAAGCACCTTCACCCGCGACACCGCCACGGGCATCCTCGTCGTCGGCATCCCCTTCACCAACGCCGGCACCGTCAACGCCAACACCGGCACGCTGGCCTTCAACGGCGGGTTCACGCAGACGGCGGGGCAGACCGTCCTGAACGGCGGCGACATCTCGACGAGCTCGACGCTCAATATCCAGGGCGGGATCCTGGAGGGCGCCGGGACGGTCACGGGCAACGTGACCAACGGCGGCACAGTGGCTCCCGGCCTTTCGTCGGGGATCCTCAACATCGCGGGCAACTACGTTCAAACCGCCGGCGGTACGTTGAGCATCGAGATCAACGGAATCGCAGTTGGAACGCAATACGACCAGCTCAACGTAACGGGTACGATCACGCTGGCTGGGACGCTGGCCGTCTCCTCCGGGTTCGTCTCGACGCCAGGAAGCACCTTCGTCATCGGCAACAACAATCTGGCCGACGCCGTCAGCGGCACTTTCAACGGGCTCTCGGAGGGAACTACGTTCGTCGCCGCACCCAACACGTACCAGATCACTTACGCGGGAGGCACGGGCAACGACATCGTCCTGACTTCCCTCTCGGGCCCGCCGACGAGCACACCCACGAACACCTCGACGAATACGCCCACCCTGACCCCCACGAACACACCCACGAACACGCCGACGCCGACCCCGACACCGTCTCAGACAGCGACGAATACTCCGACGAACACGCCCACGAGCACGCCGACCGAGACCCCAACGTTCACCAACACTCCCACGGGCACACCGACCAGCACCCCCACGAATACGCCGACGACGACCCCGACTCAGACTCCGACAAATACCCCGACGAGCCCACCTACCAACACGCCGACCGAGACCCCAACCTTAACCAGCACTCCGACGAGCAGCCCGACGAATACACCCACACTGACTCCAACGAACACACCCACGAATACACCGACCTCGACATCGACCCCGACTCAGACCCCGACGAATACCCCGACGACGACGCCCACCAGCACGCCGACAAATACTCCAACCTTCACCAACACCCCCACGAATACTCCGACGAACACGCCGACGCTCACTCCAACGAACACACCCACCAATACGCCAACCTCGACGTCGACCCCGACTCAGACCCCGACGAATACTCCAACGACCACGCCCACCAGCACACCGACCAATACCCCGACCTCCACCAACACGCCCACGAACACCCCGACGAATACGCCAACCCTCACCCCGACGAACACACCCACGGACACGCCAACCTCGACACCGACGCCAACTCAGACCCCAACCAATACCCCGACGACCACGCCCACCAGCACACCGACCAATACCTCAACCTTCACCAACACTCCGACGATCACCCCGACGAACACGCCAACCCTCACCCCGACGAACACACCCACGAACACACCGACCTCGACGTCGACCTCGACTCAGACCCCGACCAATACCCCGACGACCACGCCCACCAGCACGCCGACCAGCACTCCAACCTTCACCAGCACGCCCACGAACACCCCGACGAACACGCCAACCCTCACCCCGACGAACACACCCACGAACACACCGACCTCGACGTCGACCTCGACTCAGACCCCGACCAATACCCCGACGACCACGCCCACCAGCACGCCGACCAATTCCCCGACCTTCACCAACACCCCCACGAACACCCCAACGAGCACGCCGACCCTCACTCCGACGAACACGCCAACGAACACACCGACCAACACGCCGACCAATACCCCAACGAACACGCCGACGCCGACTCCCACCAGGACGCCGACCAACACGCCGACATTGACGGCAACCGCGACTCAGACTCCGACGAATACGCCGACCACGACCCCGACCAGCACGCCCACGGCGACACCGTCGGCAACCAGGACTCCGACATCGACACCCACGCCCGCGCAGAGCGCCACCGCCACTCCGACTCCCACCCCAACACCCTCTTGCCCCACTTGCCAGGGGTTGCCCGTCGTCGTGAATCAGAACGTCCTGGCCGATTTCAATACCAACCCGCCCTCCTGCGTGGGTGACTCAGACCTCTGCTCCCTCTTCTCCTTCGACAAATCCGGGCCCACGCCGGCCACGTGGTTCGCCTCGTTCAACCTGGGCGCCAGGCCGCTCCAGGTCCTCGCCGGCGCGACCATCACGACCTCGCAGGTTGGGAGCGGCAACAAGAATTCCGCACCGGGCATCCGGATCTCGACGACCTGCACCATCGAGGTACAGGCCGGCGCCGCCATCACCGTTGCCTCCATGAACCAATCCGGCGGAGACATCCACCTCCACGCCGATGGCCAGGTCACGATCAACGGCACGATCTCCAACTCCGTGGATGGAAACAACGGACTGCCGGGAGACATCGACGTCTCCACGTGCTGCGGCGGGATCGCCACCGGGCTCGGCTCGGTGATCCAGACTTCGGGCAGCGGATCCGGAGGCAGTGACATCAACCTGGTCGCCTGCTGTTCCGGCGGCAACATCGACCTCTCCGGGCTCGTCATGGCTCGAGCCAAGGTCAGCGGGAATGGGCCGACACCGAACGTCCGCGTCGTCGCCTTCTCGGGCTCTGTCACGGTCCACGCCAACACGACCCAGCCACAACTGGACGAGTTTGTTGACTCCGGCTCGACCTACGACATCTTCCCCGGCATCCTTTCGTGGGTCACCGCCGGCCCCAGTCAGGGCTCCGTCCAGATCCAGTCGGACGGCAACGTCTCGGTCTTCGGCCACGGAGACGACGCGACCGCTCCGGTCCGCCAGTCGTTCGCCGCGGTGGCGGCCGGCTCCGCCGCCGGCAACTCCACCGGCGGGCTCGTCGACGTCCGATCCATCCACGGCGCCATCATCGCCACCGACCGCGCCTTCCAGTCCTTCGGCCGCCACCACAACGCCGCCAACCCCGTGCGGCTCTACGCCGCATCCGGCATCGACCTGTCCCGTCCCGGCGGGAACGCCTCCTTCAACCCCGTCGTGGACTCCTCCGCTTTTCCCTCCAGCGGCGACGCCGGCACCAACGAGCTGCGCTCCTTCGCTTCGGGCATCTTCCTCGAGCCCGCCGCCTCGATCTCGGCCGCCGGCGCCACTCCGGGGGTCAACCTGCTGACCTCCTGCTCCGGAGTCACCAGCCTCGGCTCCATCGTCCCCGCCGACGCCAATCCCGCTGACGACTCCTCCGTCTGCGCTCCCGTGACCCCGCCTCCTCTCTTCCAAAGCTGCTCGGGGCTCGCGGTTTCCTTGCAGGCCGGATCCGGGAGAGTGGACTAGAGCCCAGCCTCGCGCAGGTCGCGCCGCGCCATAATCGCGGCGCGTGAGGAACAAGTACGTCGCCGAGGGCGCGGAGCGAGCGCCGAGGGTGCGGGAGATGTTCTCGCGCCTGGCGTGGCGCTACGACCTCATCAACGACATCATGTCCTTCGGCCTGCACCGGCTCTGGAAGCGGCAGACGGTGAGGATGGCCCTCGATGGAAAGCTCTCCCGGGTGCTCGACCTTTGCTGCGGCACCGGGGACCTCTGTTTTCTCGCACTACGAATGGGCGCGGCGAAGGTGACGGGCCTCGATTTCACGCTGCCGATGCTCGCGGTCGCGCGGCGGAGGAAAGCGGAGGAGGGGCCGGCTGTGGTTTTCATGCAAGGAGACGCCCTGGGCCTCCCCTTCGGCGGCGCCGCCTTCGACGCGATCACCGTCAGCTACGGCCTCCGAAACATCGCGGATCCCGGCGCCGCGCTCTCCGAGATGCGCCGTGTCCTCGCTCCGGGCGGGCGCGCCGTGGTCCTCGATTTCGGAAAGCCGGACAACCGGATGGCCGGCTCGCTGTACTCCGCCTTCCTCCACACGATGATGCCCGCGGTCGGATGGCTCTTTCACCGGGACCCGCAGACCTACCTCTACATTCCCGCCTCGCTCGAGCGCTACCCCGGCCAGCGGGGCGTCGCGGAGCTGATGCGGAAGGCGGGGTTCGTCAACGTCCGCTACGAGAACCGGCTGCTCGGCACGATGGGAATCAATGTCGGCGAAGCGCCGCGGGCGTAGGTCCTTCACTGCGCTCAGGATGACAAGGGCGAGAGTCTCGCTTTTCAGTTAGACTGCGCGGCTTCGATGGCGCACCAGTACATCTTCACGATGCAGAACCTGCGGAAGGTCGTCCCGCCGCAGCGGGAGATCCTGCGCGGGATCTGGCTGTCGTTCCTGCCGGGCGCGAAGATCGGCGTCCTCGGGTTAAACGGCGCCGGCAAGTCGTCGCTTCTGAAGATCATGGCGGGAGTGGACAAGGATTTTGCCGGCGAAGCGAGGCCGGCCGACGGGATCCGCATCGGCTTCCTTCCGCAGGACCCGCGGCTGGACCCCTCGAAGAACGTGCTCGGCAACGTCGAGGAGGCGGTCGCCAAGACGCGCGGCCTCTTGAAGCGTTTCGACGAGTTGAGCGAAAAGATGGCCGGCGACCTCTCCGAGGCCGAGAGCGAGAAGCTCATGGCCGAGTACCAGAAGGTCCAGGACGCGATCGAGGCGGCCAACGCGTGGGAGCTCGACCGGCAGCTCGAGATCGCGATGGACGCGCTGCGGCTGCCGCCGGCCGACGCCGACGTGACGAAGATCTCGGGCGGCGAGAGGCGGCGGGTCGCGCTCTGCAAGGTTCTCCTGGAGCGCCCCGACCTGCTGCTCCTGGACGAGCCGACCAACCATCTCGACGCCGAGTCCGTGGCGTGGCTCGAGCGCCACCTCGCCGAGTACCCGGGCACGGTCGTCGCGGTCACGCACGACCGCTACTTCCTCGACAACGTCGCCGGGTGGATCCTGGAGCTGGACCGCGGAGCGGGGATCCCGTGGGAGGGTAACTACTCGAGCTGGCTCGCGCAAAAGGAGCAGCGGCTGGCGGTCGAGGAGAAGCAAGAGTCGGCCAAGCGCCGCACGCTGCAGCGGGAGCTCGAATGGGTCCGGATGGCGCCGAGGGCGCGCCACGCTAAGTCGCGGGCGCGCATCGAGAGGTACGAGGCGCTGCTGGCCGAGAAGGGCCCCGAGGCCCGGGGAGAAACGCAGGAGCTCTTCATCCCTCCGGGCCCGCGGCTGGGAGACGTCGTCGTCCGGGCGGAGGGAGTCAAGAAGGCGTACGGCGACGGCCTGCTGATGGAGGACCTTTCCTTCGATCTGCCCCGCGGCGGGATCGTCGGGATCATCGGTCCCAACGGGGCCGGCAAGACGACGCTTTTCAAGATGATCGTCGGGCAGGAGAAGCCGGACTCCGGGAAACTTGTCGTCGGTGAGACGGTCGTGCTCTCCTACGTGGACCAGGACCGCGACCGTCCCGTTCCGTCGCGTACGGTCTTCGAGGAGATCTCGGGAGGCGACGACCGCATCGTCGTCGGCAAGCGCGAGATCCCCTCGCGCGCCTACGTCTCGATGTTCAACTTCAAGGGCCCCGACCAGCAAAAGAAGATCGGCGACCTCTCCGGCGGCGAGATGAACCGGCTCCACCTCGCGCGGACCTTGAAGCGCGGCGGCAACGTGCTGCTGCTGGACGAGCCGACCAACGACCTCGACGTGGACACGCTGCGCGCGCTGGAAGAAGCGCTGACGAGCTTCGCGGGGTGCGCCGTGGTCATCAGCCACGACCGGTGGTTCCTCGACCGGATCGCGACTCACATCCTCGCCTTCGAGGGCGACAGCCGGACCGTCTGGTACGAGGGGAACTACCAGGAGTACGAAGCCGACCGGAAGCGGCGCCTAGGTCTGGACGCCGACCAGCCCCACCGCATCAAGTACAAAAAGTTGGTCGTCGGATAACGACCAGAGGTTACCGCCGGCCGAGGAGGGCGACGCCGACTCCGACCAGGCCGAGGACCACGACGACCTTGAGGAACCGGGAACCGCGGCGGCGCTTCGGGGGTGGCGGCGCGATGCGGCCCATCCACTCCTCGGCGATCTCCGCACCCTTGGCGGCGAGGACCTCGAGCAGCTCGCTCCCCTGCTTGCGCGCCTCCTCGTAGAGCTTCGCTCCGCGCTCGGCCACCTCGTCCTTGACGTCGTCGAGGTCCGCGCGGGTCTTCTTGAGCCCCTTTCCGAGGCTCGTCGTCGCCTCCTGCAAATACTCGTCCGGATCGAACTTGCGCTTGCGCATGCTCTCGATGGCGATCGGCAGGACCACCTTCGTGACGAGCGGGATCAGGACGGGCGCAAGGGCCTTGGCGGTATCCCGGGGAAGGTTGCTGTTGCGGGCCATGGAAGGCACCTCCGGGGCGCAATTAAAGCAGATTTTGTGCCGTGCCTGCGAAAATGGGTACCGTGCTTGCTCTGCTTCTTGCCCTGCTTCCCACGCCGCCAGCGCCCTCGGGTGTCGAAGCGGTGGTCCTCGGAATCGCGCAGGACGGCGGCGTTCCGCACCTCGGGTGCCGGCAGCAGCTCTGCGTCGAGGCCCGAAAGGACCCGGCGAAGAAGCGGCGGGTCGCCTCGCTCGGGTTGATCGATCGGGCATCGGGAAAACGCTTTCTGATCGACGCGACGCCGGACATCGAATCGCAGGTCCGGGAGCTCGGAGGAATGCCCGACGGGATCCTTCTCACCCACGCCCACATCGGACACTATCTCGGGCTTGCGCAGCTCGGGCGCGAGGTCGCGAGCACGCGATCGCTCGCGGTTTTCTGCACGCCTTCGATGGCGCGGTTCCTCCGGGAGAACCGTCCGTGGAGCCGCCTCGTCGAGAGGGAGAACATCGCCATCCGCGAGATCGAGCCCGGCGTCGAGTTCGCGCTGAGCGATTCGCTGCGCGCCACAGCCCTGAAGGTGCCACACCGCGACGAGGACTCCGACACGGTGGCTTACGTCGTCGCCGGGCCCGCGAAAAAGCTCCTCTGGCTTCCTGACATCGACAAGTGGGAGAAGTGGGACAGGAGCCTCGAGGAGGTCGTCCGCGGAGTGGACGCGGCCTTTCTCGACGGGACTTTCTTCTCGGCCGAGGAGCTTCCCGGCCGCTCCATCGCTGAAGTCCCCCATCCCTTAGTCGGCGAGACCGTCTCCCGCCTGTCGAGCGGGAAGGGCGCAGCGAGCGTCTTCTTCGTCCACCTGAACCACACCAACCGCCTCCTGTGGGACACGGGAGAGGTCCAGCGCCTGCGAGCGAAGGGATTCGGTGTCGCTCGGGAGGGCCAGCGGATTCCGCTTTGAATCCGGCCGGCGACCACTGCCATACTTCTTGCATGGATGGGACGCCCCCGCCGGTCCTGCCCTGGCACGGGACGCCGAAACACCCCAAGAGCTTTCCGGAAGGTTACTGGCGAACGGTCGTCTGGCGCGGCCTGAAGCTGCGCTGCCCGGTCTGCGGCAAGGGCAAGCTCTTCCGGACCTACTTCGCCATGAACCCGAACTGCTCCACCTGCGGCGTCTCCTTCGCGCGGGAGCACGGCCAGTGGGTCGGGTCGCTCGACATCAACACCTTCGTGACGGCGTTCATCCTGATGATCGGCGCCGGATTCGGCCCGCTCTGGCCGCTGAAGACGATGCTCCTCGTCTGGTGCTCCGCCGCGATCCTCGTTCCCATCGTCACCTTCCGGTTCAGCCGCGGCCTCTGGACGGCCATCGTCCACTTGACCGGCGGCGTTTATTAGACGACCGGGCCTCGATCCCTGACGTAACAAGAAAAAGACCGGCGTCGTGGGAGGCCGGTCTTTGGATTTGACGAGAGGCTCGTTCTAGGAACGGAAGCGAAGGGCCACTCCCGCGGCGAGCAGCAGCAGTCCGGCCATCGCGGCCAGCGGAGCGCGCGTCGCAGTGTGCGGCAGCACCGTCTCGATCGGCGCGGGGGGCGGCGGGGCCGGCGGCGGCGCGACGACGGGCTGAGGCGCGGGCGGCGGCGGAGCCGGAGCGGCCTCGGCGATCGTTTCGGTCTGCTTCGTCACGGCGACCGATGTGGACTCGACCGTGGTGATTCCGACCTCCTTGCGGTCCACGACCTCGCCGGAAGTGTTCTTCGCCATCACGACGATCTTGTGAGGACCGTAGGAGAGATCACGGGCGTAGAACACGTTCTGTCCCATCGGGAGGTTGCCGTAGCTCTTCCCGTCAACCCAGACCTGGAAGATCGGCGTGTTCATGTCCTTCTGCTTCAGGTCCGAGGCCGCGCTCTGCGACCGGTTGCCGGGAGGCACCTGGGGCAGCGCGAGAACGATGTTGACATCCTTGCCGGTGATCGTCGCGCCGGGCTTGGGCTCGACGATCGACAGGCGATAGTCCGTGTCGGTCGGCGCGTTGGAATACTGCATGGTCTTGCCGGTCTGCGCCGCCGCCGCCGCGGCGAGACCGATGGCCACGAGCATCGAAAGAAGCGTCCTGGGTTTCATGGTTCCTCCTACGGAAAGGCCGGGCACACCAACGGCGCGGCCTGGTTGGCGTCACTCCTAATACTTTTCAAGGGGTGTGCCAGAAACAGGTCTTCGACCAGACGGGTGGGACGAATTCGTACGGTTTTTAGCGGCTTTTGTCCTCCCAGCGCTCCGTCCAGACCAGGCCCCTGGAGCGCAGGGAGTCGAGGAAGCGCGCGGAGGCGAAGGGATCGGCCGCCATCTTCTCGAGCGGTTGGATGCCCGGCTCGCGGTATTCGCCGCGGGCGAGCATCGCGGCGGCGGCCGAGCAGGGAAAACCCGTCGTCCGCGCCATCGAGGTGACTCCTCCGGCAGTGCGATCGAGAAGCTCGAAACGATAGCGGCGCAGGGAGCCGGAGGAATCCCTTCCGGCGACGTCCACGGCCATGAACGTGATTTCCTCCTCGCCGTCGCCCAACTTCCACGCGCGGCCGAGAAGATTCTCCGTGACCGCGCGAGGCGAGACCCGGACGCCGCCGGCGTCGATCGGCTCCGCGTCGAAGAAGCCGGACTCCCGCAGCGATCGCATCGCGTCCGCGTGTCCCGGGTAGCGAAGCGTCTTCTCTTTCATGGATCGCGCGGGGATCGTGGCGAGGAGAGTCCGCAGGCCGTCCGTCAGGAATCCTTCCATCGTGCCCACGCCCGGCACCTCGAGCGTCTCGACCTCCGAGAGCGCGGGCCTGGTCACGACCTGCCCCTCCTCCACGATGCGGGCGGGCCGCGTGTATTCCTCGAGCACGTCCGTGGGGGAGAAGACGACCGCGTACTCGAACGGGCGGCGCCGGTCCCGCGGGAGGCCACCGACACGGATCGTGACCTCCTCGACCGTGGCCACGCCCGCGGCGGCGCGGCCGACGGCGAAGTTGGACAGGCCGGGCGAGACGCCGCAGTCCACGACCGCCGTGACGCCCTTCCCGCGGGCGAGGTCGTCCAGGTGGAGCGGGTCTTCCGGAGAAAACGAGATATCCGAGATCGGCTTGCCCGCCCGCACCACCGTTTCCAGCATCGCGAAGCCGAGGCGCCCGGGGAGCGCTCCCACCACGGCGTCCGCTCCCTCGACGATCCGGGCGATCGCGGAGGCGCTCGAAAGATCCGCTTCCACGGCGCGGAGGCGCTCGCCGCGCAGGCGTCCGAGCGCCTCGGGATGCGAGTCGGCCGCGGTGACCTCGAAGTCAGGCTCCCGCGAGAGGTCGCGCGCGATCGCGGCCCCCACGAGGCCGCAACCGAGGACGGCGATCTTTTTCAAGCCGCCGGCGTGCGAATCTTCTGGTAGGCCGCGGTCAGGGCGGCGGCGATCTGGTCCGGCGAGCGACCCTCGATCTCGTGCCGCTGGAGCATGAAGAGCAGGCGTCCCCCGCCGAGGATCGCGATCTGGGGAGAGGACGGCGGAAATCCCTCGAAGTAGCTCCGGGCCCGGGCCGTCGCCTCGATGTCCTGGCCGGCGAAAACGGTCGCGAGCCTCTTGGGCGCCGAGGGGTCTTTCAGAGACTGAGCCACGCCGGGGCGGGCCACGCCGGCCGCGCAGCCGCAGATGGAGTTGACCACCAGGAGCATCGGCTCGGGAGACTCGGCGACGGCGCGGTCCACGTCCTCCGGCGTCGTCAGCTCGCGGAAGCCGAGCCGCGTCAGTTCCTCCCTCATCGGCTGAACCATCGTGGGGGGATAAGGCATGCAAGCCTCCTGGGGGCTCGGGGGACCGCAAGGTCCCCCGCTAACGTTAGCCCGAGAACCGATATCCTACGCCCGTTCCTCTGGAGGCACTCGAATGCGATTGACCCGACGGCGTCTCGTCGTTTCCGCCGGCGCCGGCGCTGCCGCGGCCCTGCTGCCCGCGCCCGCCTTCTCCGCCTCGCCCGAGGCCCAGCCGCTCCCTCCGGCCCTGAAGCCGGAGGCCTTCAAAGACCGGCAGTCGAGGCTGCGCGCCGAGGCGAAGGCGAAGGGGCTCGACGTCCTCTTCGTCACTCCCTCGACCAACCTCGCCTACTCGGCCAACCTCGCGATCGGGCGGAGCGAACGGCTGACCGCGTTGGTCCTCTTCGCCGACGGCCCGGCAGTCCTCGTCACTCCCTCCTTCGAGGAGGCCAACCACAAGCGGAGCGCCGTCGCCGACGAGGTCAAGACGTGGGAGGAGGACGAGGACCCAATCGCGCTCGTCGCGAAGCTCGTCAACGGAAAGAAGACGCTCGGGGCGGAGGGGTCGACCTCCTACGGGACGGTCTCGGCGCTCTCCGCGGCAACCTCGGTCAAGATCGAGGACGCGACCGCGGTCTTCGACGCCCTTCGAATGATCAAGACGGATGACGAGCAGGCCTTCATCCGCGAGGCGGGCAAGCGCACCAACGCGGCCATCGAGGCGACGCACAAGCGGATGCGAGCCGGGATGACCGAGAACGAAGTGTCGAAGATCCTGGAGGAGGAGTTCACGCGCCAGGGAGTCCGCGGCGGCGGGCTCGTCCAGTTCGGCCCATCCTCGGCCTTTCCGCACGGAGCGCCGGCGGAGCGAAGGCTCGCCAAGGGCGACGCGGTCCTGATCGACGCCGGCTGCAAGGTCCGCGGTTACAGCTCCGACATCACGCGGACGATCAGCTTCGGCCCGGCGTCGGACGAGTTCCGGAAGGTCTACGGGGTCGTGGACCGCGCGCAGATGGCCGGGATCGAGGCGCTGAAGACGGGAGTCCCCGCCGAGGACGTGGACCGCGCTGCGCGTAAGGTCATCGAGGACGCAGGCTACGGGAAGTTCTTCACTCACCGGCTCGGCCACGGGCTCGGGATGGACGGCCACGAGCAGCCCTACCTCGTCCGCGGCAACAAGAGGCCGCTCTCGACCGGCAACGTTCAGACGATCGAGCCGGGCATCTACATGCCCGAGAAGTTCGGCGTGCGCATCGAGGACGACTACGCGGTGCAGAGGGAGGGCGCGAAGAGCCTGTCGGTCCGGCCGGGAGAGCTGGTCGTCGTTGGAGGTTGACCGAATGAAGACCCGAATCCTTTTCCTCGCGGCGGCGGCCTTCCTGATCGGCGGAGCGGTCCGGGCCGCGGACCTGCTGATCATCCTGAACAAGTCGGACAACACGGCATCGATCCTCGACGCGAAGACCGGAACGGCGAAGGCGACCGTGCCGGTCGGAAAAGGGCCGCACGAGGTCGAAGTCCTCGCGGGCGGAAAGACGGCCGCCGTGTCCAACTACGGGACGAGGGAAGAGGGCGGGCGCTCGTTAACCCTGATCGACCTCGACAAGGGAGCGGCGGCGGGCAACATCGAGCTTCCCGAGGGGGCTCGGCCGCATGGGTTGAGGGCGCTGGCCGACGGGCGTCTGCTCGTCACCGCGGAAGGGCTGAAGGAGCTCCTTGTCGTCGATCCGAAGGCGCGCAGGGTCGCGGCGCGGATCCCGACTGGCAAGGAGGTTTCTCATATGGTCGCGGCTGCGCCGGAAGGAAAGATGGCGTTCGTCGCCAACATCGGATCCGGTTCCGTCACGGTCGTGGATCTCGCCGCCGGCAAGGCCGTCAAGGAGATCCCGACGGGCCAGGGCGCCGAGGGCATCGCGATCACGCCCGACGGCCGCGAGGTCTGGGTCGTCAATCGCGCCGCCGACACGGTTTCCGTCATCAACACGAAGTCCCTGGAGATCACGGCGACGATCAACGCGCCGAAGTTCCCGATCCGGGTCAAGATCACTCCCGACGGCAAGCGGGCGCTCGTGTCCTGCGCGCAGTCGGGCGATGTCGCCGTTTTCGACACCGGCTCGCGCAAGGAAATCCAGCGCGTCTCGATCGACAAGGAGGCCGTCCCGGGCAGCGACGCGCGGCTCTTCTCCAACCAGTTCGGCAAGAGCCCCGTGCCCGTCGGTCTCCTGATCGCCCCCGACGGCAAGCGGGCCTGGGTCGCCTCGACCAACGCGGACGTCGTCTCGGCGATCGACCTCGGCACGCTCACCGTCGTCGGCCGGCTGACCGCCGGCAAGGAGCCGGACGGACTGGCCGGCGCTTTCGGGCAATAGGAGAAGTGCCCAACCAGCGGCTCGTTTCCCTCGACGTCTTTCGCGGCGCGACGATCGCCGGGATGCTCGTCGTCAACACGCCGGGGACCTGGAGCCACGTCTACGGTCAGCTCCTCCATGCCGACTGGCACGGGTGGACCTACACGGACACGATCTTTCCCTTCTTCCTCTTCATCGTCGGAGTCTCGATGGCGTTCTCGTTCGGACGAAGAAGAGAGGAAGGAGGAAGCCGCGGAAGGCTCATCCTCCACACGCTGCGCCGCGCGGCGATCATCTTCGGGCTGGGCCTGGGGTTGAACGTCCTCTCCGTCTTCCTCTTTCACCGAACCTACCTGCGCATTCCCGGCGTGCTGCAGCGGATCGGCGTCTGCTTTTTCTTCGCTGCCCTCGTCTACCTCCTCCTCGGAAAACGGGGGCTTCTTGCGGCGGCGGCCGTCCTTCTCGTCACCTACTGGGCGCTCATGACGTTCGTCCCGGTGCCGGGATACGGGACGGGGCGGATGGACCTCGAGGGTAACTTCGCCAGATACGTGGACACGGCGGTCCTGGGCCGCCATACGTGGAAGCACGATCCGGACTGGGACCCGGAGGGACCGCTCTCGACGATCCCGGCCATCGCCACGACGCTCCTGGGGATCGTCGCCGGGGAGTGGCTGCGCGCGGCGGCGGACTGGAAGAAGAAAATCGCGGGACTGATCGGTGGGGGCGCAGTCGCGTTCTTCGCCGGCCTGGCCTGGGGAGCCGTCTTTCCAATCAACAAGAACCTGTGGACGTCGTCCTACTCGCTCCTGATGTCGGGGCTCTGCGCGGTGTGCCTCGCGGCCTGCCTCTGGGTCGTGGACGTCAAAGGCTGGAAGGGCTGGTCGGTGCCTATCGAGTGGCTGGGCGTCAACGCGATCGCTCTGTTCGTGCTGTCAACACTGGCGACGCTGTTGATGCTGTGGGTCAAGGTGACCGGCGACGACGGAAAGACGCGGTCGCTGTATTCGGCGATCTACCAGACCATCTTCAACCACTTCGAGGACCAGCGAATCGGGTCGCTGCTGTTCGCGTTGGCCTACCTGGCGGTCTGGACCGCCGTGTTTGGCGTTCTCTATCGCAGACGCATCTTCATCAAAGTGTGAGGCGGGAGGGGGCAAGCCCCTCCCCTACGGCACGAAAGGCACGACGAGAGCCCACGTCGAGCCTTTCGTCGTTATTCGGGTTATCGGGGCGGGCCTTGCGCCCGCCCCTCGCCGAGCTCCGCCGCTACATCTCGGGCTTGAAGATGGCGAAGGTGGCGTGCTGGGGGTCCTGGATGACGGCGAAGCGGCCGGTCTTCGGGATGTCCGTCGGAGGAACGATGACCGTGCCGCCCGACGAGGAGGCCTTCTTCGCGATCGCGTCCACGTCGGCCACCATGAAATAGACGAGCCAGTTCGGCGGCACCGGGCCCCACTCCTTCGGGATCACCATCAGCCCGCCGATCGACTGCCCGCCCCGCTGCCACTCCGTGTAGTTCTCGGAGACCTTCGCCCCCCATCCGAAGAGCGCGGTGTAGAACTTCTCAGCCGACTTCGTGTCGGTCGTGTCCAACTCCGCCCAGCACAGCGTGCCGGGCTCGTTGATGACCTCGGCCCCGATGTGCTTCTTCGCCTCCCACACGGAGAAGACCGCTCCCTGCTGATCCTGGATCACCGCCATGCGGCCGACGTCCATGACGTCGGCGGGGTCCATCATGATCTTTCCGCCCAGGTCCTTCGCCTTCTTCGCCGCGGCGTCGGCCGAGGCGACCGCGATGTAGATCCCCCAGTGCGGCGGCATCCCCTGCATCTGCGGCCCCATCTTGAAGAGCGCGCCGACGCTCTTACCCGACTTCGAGAGCATCGTGTAGATCATGTCGGGCCCGGCGGGCATGTCGCTGGCGTCCCAGCCGAAGATCCCCCTGTAGAACGCCTTGGCGCCCGCCGCATCGCTGGTCGCCAGCTCCGGCCAGCAGAAGCTTCCCGGTTCGTGTTTCGTGACGACAGACATCTCCACCTCCTGAAAACCTCTTACGAGGGGACGCGGGCCGGGTTTCAGACCTTTCGGTAGATCTCCGCCCCGTCCTCGACAAACTCCCGGGACTTCTCCGCCATCCCGGTCTCCAAAGCCTTCTCCTCGGCGAGCCCCTTCGACGCGGCGTAGTCCCGGACGTCCTGCGTGATTTTCATCGAGCAGAAGTGGGGCCCGCACATCGAGCAGAAGTGGGCGAGCTTCGCCCCCTCGGCCGGAAGAGTCTCGTCGTGGAACTCCCGCGCCGTCTCCGGGTCGAGCGACAGGTGGAACTGGTCCTCCCATCGGAACTCGAAGCGGGCCTTCGACAGGGCGTCGTCCCAGGCCCGCGCGCCCGGATGTCCCTTGGCCATGTCCGCGGCGTGCGCGGCGATCTTGTACGCGATGACGCCGTCCTTGACATCCTTCTTGTTGGGCAGCCCGAGGTGCTCCTTCGGCGTCACGTAGCAGAGCATCGCGGTGCCGTGCCAGGCGATCATCGCGGCGCCGATCGCCGAGGTGATGTGGTCGTAGCCCGGCGCGATGTCGGTGACCAGCGGGCCAAGTACGTAGAACGGGGCCTCGTTGCACTCGACGGCCTGCTTCTCCATGTTCATGGCGATCTGGTCCATCGGCACGTGGCCCGGACCTTCCACCATCACCTGGCAGCCGCTCGACCAGGCGCGCCGGGTCAGCTCGCCGAGCGTCCGCAGCTCCGCGAACTGAGCGGCGTCGGAGG
>DATFQY010000213.1:0-8183 GCA_035263845.1 Thermoanaerobaculia bacterium
TACGCCTTCGCCGTCGCCAGCCCCTTCTTGGCCAGCACCAGCGTGATCGCACTCGTCAACGTCGTCTTCCCGTGGTCCACGTGCCCAATCGTCCCGATGTTGACGTGCGGCTTGCTACGGTCGAATTTCTCTTTGCCCATCTCCTCTCCTTCGCCCCCTTACTTCGAACCAACCTTCGCGATGATCTCCTCGGAGACGCTCTTCGGGACTTCCTCGTACACGGCGAACTGCATCGTGTAGTTGCCGCGCCCTTGAGTCATGGACCGCAGGTTTGTCGAGTAGCCGAACATCTCCGACAACGGGACGCGGGCGGTGATGACCTGGACGCCGGCGCGCGGTTCCATGTGCTTGATGTGGCCGCGGCGGGAGTTCAGGTCGCCGATGACGTCGCCCATGTAGTCCTCGGGGACGACGACCTCGACGTCCATGATGGGTTCCTTGATGATCGGTCGGGCCTTCTTGGCCGCGTCCTGGTACGCCATGGAGCCGGCGATCTTGAAGGCCATCTCCGAGGAGTCCACGTCGTGGTAGGAGCCGTCGTAGAGCTCGACGAGGACGCCGGTCGTCGGGTAGCCGGCGAGGACACCGGTCTCCAGCGCCTCTTTGATCCCCTGCTCGATCGGCTTGATGAACTCCTTGGGGATGACGCCGCCGAAGATCTGGTTGTCGAAGACGAAGTCGTGCCCCGGCTCGGCCGGCTTGATGCGGATCTTGCAGTGGCCGTACTGTCCGCGGCCGCCGGACTGGCGGACGAAGCGGCCCTCGCCCTGCGCGTCCTTCGTGATCGCCTCGCGGTAGGCGACCTGGGGCTTGCCGATGTTGGCGCCGACGTTGAACTCGCGGACCATCCGGTCCGTGATGATCTCGAGATGCAGCTCCCCCATGCCGCGGATGATCGTCTGGCCCGTCTCCTTGTCCGTGTGGACCTTGAAGGTCGGGTCCTCCTGCATCAGCTTGGCGAGCGCCATGCCCATCTTTTCCTGGTCGGCCTTGGTCTTGGGCTCGATGGCGACCGCGATGACCGGCTCGGGGAAGTTCATCGCCTCGAGGATGATCGGGGCGTTCTTGTCGCAGATCGTGTCGCCGGTCGAGACGTGGCGGAGCCCGACGGCCGCCGCGATGTCGCCGGCCCAGACTTCCTTGATCTCCTCGCGCTTGTTGGCGTGCATCTTCAGCAGCCGCCCGACGCGCTCGTTGGCGTCCCTGGTCGAGTTGAAGACCGAGGAGCCGGCGTCGAGGTGGCCGGAGTAGACGCGGAAGAAGGCGAGTTGGCCGACGAAGGGGTCGGTCATGATCTTGAAGACGAGCGCGGCGAACGGGGCGTCGTCCTTCGCCTCGCGCTCCATTTCGGCGCCGACGTCGTCGTGCCCCTTGATGGGAGGAACGTCGAGCGGCGAGGGGAGGTAGTCCACGACGGCGTCGAGGAGCTGCTGGACCCCCTTGTTCTTGAAGGCGGATCCACAGATGACCGGCTGAACGTGGCCGGAGATCGTGGCGCGGCGGAGCGCGTCCTTGATCTCCTGCTCTTCGACTTTGCCGCCGTGAAGATACTTCTCCAGCAGCGCGTCGTCGCTCTCGGCGACGGCCTCGATCAGCTTCTCGCGGTAAGCCTCGGCCTCCGCGCGCAGGTCCTCGGGGATCTCGACGACGTCGAACTTGGAGCCGAGCGATTCGTCCTTGAAGTCGATCGCCTTCATGTGGATGAGGTCGATGACACCGCGGTGCTCCGCCTCGCTGCCCCACGGGATCTGGATCGGGGCGGGCTTGGCGTTCAGCTTCGTTTTCATCATCTCGACGCAACGCGGGAAGTTGGCCCCGACGCGGTCCATCTTGTTGACGAAGGCGATGCGGGGAACGTTGTAGCGGTTGGCCTGGCGCCAGACGGTCTCGCTTTGCGGCTCGACGCCGGCGACGGCGTCGAAGACGGCGACCGCGCCGTCGAGCACGCGCAACGAACGCTCGACCTCGGCCGTGAAGTCCACGTGGCCGGGTGTGTCAATGATGTTGATCCGGACGAGGGGGGCGGGGGTTTGGGGGACCGCAAGGTCCCCTGCCCGCTTCTGGGGACCCGAAGGGTCCTCCGCGTAGGAAGCCTTCCAGAAGCACGTGGTCGCGGCGGAAGTGATCGTGATGCCGCGCTCCTGCTCCTGGACCATCCAGTCCATCGTCGCGGTCCCCTCGTGGACCTCGCCGATCTTGTAGTTGACCCCCGTGTAGTAGAGGATCCGCTCGGTCGTGGTCGTCTTGCCGGCGTCGATGTGCGCCATGATCCCGATGTTGCGGGTGTCTTTGAGGGAATGCGTGCGGGGCATGGCGGCGGTCAGTCCTTAGTCCTTGGTCCTTAGTCCGTAGTCCGGGTTACCAGCGGTAATGGGCGAAGGCCTTGTTGGCTTCCGCCATCTTGTGCGTGTCGTCCTTCTTCTTCACGGCGCCGCCCCGGAGGTTCGCGGCGTCGAGGAGCTCGGCGGCGAGCTTCTCCCGCATCGTCTTCTCCCCGCGGGAGCCGGCATATTCGATGAGCCAGCGGATCGCGAGCGAGGTCCGGCGGTTGGGCCGCACCTCGACGGGGACCTGGTAGGTCGAGCCGCCGACGCGGCGGGACTTGACCTCGAGGGCCGGCTTGACGTTCTCGATCGCCTTCTTGAACGTCTTCATCGGGTCGTCCTGGGTCTTCTCGGCGACGCGGTTGAGCGCTCCGTAGAGGATCCCCTCGGCGACGGACTTCTTTCCCGCGGTCATCACGGAATTGATGAACTTCGTGACGAGCTGGGAGTTGTAGAGCGGATCCGGGAGGATCTCGCGCTTGGCGACGACGCGGCGTCTCGGCATATCGGTCCTTAGTCCTTCGTCCTTTGTCCCTGGTCCGTCTACGCGGCGCCCTTGGGACGCTTGGCGCCGTACTTGGAGCGGCCCTGGTTGCGGTTGGCCACGCCGACGGCGTCGAGGGTTCCGCGGATGATGTGGTAGCGAACTCCGGGAAGGTCCTTCACGCGGCCTCCGCGGATCATGACGATCGAGTGCTCCTGCAGGTTGTGGCCCACGCCCGGAATGTACGTCGTCACCTCGATGCCGTTGGTCAGGCGAACGCGCGCGACCTTGCGCAGCGCGGAGTTGGGTTTCTTCGGCGTCGTCGTGTAGACGCGCGTACACACTCCGCGCTTCTGCGGCGAGGAGTTGAGCGCGGGGCTCGCGGTTTTCACGCGCACCCGCTCGCGCCCCATCCGGACCAATTGAGAAATTGTCGGCATCGACTCTCCTGTGTCACCCCGAACCCCCCGGAGCCGTAGGAAGGGCCCGAGATCGACCGTAACTTGTTGCCCGGCCTGCGCGAGACTCGTCCCACCTACCCGCGCAGAGTCCGAGGGAAAAACCCACAGATCCTACGGACCGCCGTGATGGTTGTCAAGCATATTCTGCGGTTAAGAGACGAGAACTTCACGGCTTAGCCCCTCGTGTCGTAGGGGAGGGGCTTGCCCCTCCCGCCCGGTCGTGCCTCCTCCGCTGGTCATCCTGAGCCCTTCGGCTTCGTTAAGGGCAGGCTCTGCAAAGCACTCCCCCTCTCCCGGCGGGAGAGGGCCGGGGTGAGGGGCGTCCACGAGAGGCGGGAGGGCGCAAGGCCCTCCCCTACGGAACCTTCCGCCGGAAAAGAAACGGGGCCCGTCTCAGGGCCCCGTAAATGTCGATATGGCTGAGGCTTACTCCTCCTCGGAGGCGTCGACTCAGCTTCGGCTCCGGCGTGACAGGAGCGCGAAAAGCCAACCGCGCCGACAACCTTGCGGCGAACTGATACCGATGCCTCTTGCAGGAAGCCGCATCAGGGTGCCCAGAATTTAGGATCCGGGAGGTCCTCATGCGACGTCATTTCGTGCTCGCCGCCCTCGTCCTCGCCCTCGCCGGCCTCGTTTCCGCGCAGGCTTTCCGCGAAAAGGTCCGCGTTGGCCTGATCGCCGTCCGGCTGGATGCCAGGGGCCGAGACGGACGGACGATCCAGGATTTGAAGGCCGGAGAAGTCAAGCTCTTAGTCGACGGGAATGAAATCGCGATCGACGGGCTAGAGCCGATCTCACGCGGGCCGCTTCCGACTCCGAAGCCCGCCGAGGCTGCCGTTCCGTCGGCGGAAACGTTGCCGGCCCCCGGCGTCCCGACCCCGGAGCCTGTTCTGAAGGCCTCGGTGTACCTGGCGATCCTGCTGGACGAGACCGCGACCAATTCGCTCGACCGCCGCGACGTTCACCGCCAGATCGAGAACTTCCTGGGAAAGTTGCCTCCCGACACGAACGTCATGCTCCAGAGGTTCGACGGACGGCTGCGCACCGAATGTCCGTGGACGACGGAGAAGGCGGCGCTCCTCGCCGCGGCGAAGAAGATCTCGAAGCGAACGTTCGATGCACGGATGCCGAGCCCGGCTTCCCTGCCTGACGAAATCCGAAACGGCCGCAAGCCGAAGGACATCGAGGCCCAGATCGACCTGGCCGCCCGCCGGAGCTTCGACGGAATCCTCCAGGCGCTCCTCCAGTTCCCGGACGTCGCCGGACGCAAAGGGCTCGCGTTCATTTCCGATGGAACTCCCTTGATGTCTCCGTTCGACCTGTCGCTCATGCTCGCGGCGGCGGACACCGGAACGCGCGACAGCGCTTCGTTGCGGGCACAGGCGCTGCGGGCCGCCAAGGAGGAACAAGGAGCCAAGGACATCGAAATGCAGTTGAGCGACGAGGCGCTCTCGACGTTCACGGTTTTCTCCGCGGGCGCCAACGCGACGTGGAACCAGCGCATGGCGGCGATCACGCGCAAGGCCGTCGAGCTCGACATCGCCTTCTACCCGGTCGACTCCGAGGCGCTCGAGCGCGGCACCAATCCCGGGACCTCGTCGAAGTGGCCCGGCCGCTCGATGCCGGGGCTCACCGGAGGAGCCGCCGTTCCGGTGAACAACTCCGGCCTGTCGGCGCGTATCGCCGTCGGGCAGTCCATGGACGCCCTCGCGCGGGCGACTGGAGGCGAGGCGGTCCTCGTGCCGAACCAGTTCGCAGACAGGCTGGAAGCGGTCGCCGCCGACCGGGTCGCGGGTTACGAGCTGACGTTCCGCGATCCGACCCCGGGAGACGGCCGGTTCCACAAGATCGAGATTCAGATCGCGCGGCCGGGAACGACGCTTTCCTACCGGCGCGGCTACAGGATCCGGAGCGACGAGGAGAGGATCCTCGACGCGATCACCGCCAACCTGCACACGGCATCCGGCGACAATCCGTTGAACGCGAAGCTCTCCTTCAACGTCGTCCGCAAGGAGGGCGCTAGGGACATCGTCACGATGGTCCTAGAGTTCCCGCAGCCTCCCGAAGCTCCGGCGGCGCCAGCGGCGGAGCGCGACATCCGGATCTGGGCGATCTGCTCCGATGACGACGGAAACCGCGCGAAGCCGATCAGCCGGTCTTCAAAGGCGCGGCGAGGCGAGGGATTGGTGTCAGGATCTTTCGCGGATTCATTCCAACTCGGCCTTCCGCCAGGTCCCTATGTCTGGAGTGTCGCGCTCCAGGACGTCGCAACAGGACTGACTTCGTACCTCGTCGTCCGGAAGGAGCTTTAGCTTTTGCCCGCTAAGGCCGGCCGGACAGGTCGAGTGGCGGACTCCCTGGCCGAGAATGCCGACGACGAGATGGCGGGACTCAGAATCAAACACGAGCGCCGTCGAAGCGGCTTTGGTTTCGGAAGCTCGCTCCCCGGACTCATCGCCGGAATCCCAGTTCTCGATTTCGCCCGGCGTGGCGCGGCGGCAGGGCGATCGCCTGACGGTCTGGAGACGCCGGAACGAATCGGAACATACCAGCGCCATTCGAGCCAACGTAGAGATTGCCGCCAGGATCAAGCGTCAAGGCATTGACAGTGGGATTCTGCAACCCGACGCCGACCGGTGCCCATGCCCCATTGTTGGCATCGTAAGCAAACACCCCGGCGTTCGTTCCGGCGTAAATCGTACCCGTACGCCAGTCGGCGGCAAACCCGAGGACCATCCCGTTGCTCAGTCCAATGTTCCTTGGCGCCCATGTCACTCCGCCATCACCGCTCCAGTACGGACCCGCAGGCGTTCCTGCGTAGACTCCGGGCGGCGTAATGGTGAGATCAACTTGCAGTGCGGCGACCTCCCCCGCCGGAAGGCCGCTGCTCGCCGCGGACCATGCGCCTCCTCCGTTCGTGCTCTTGAAGACGCCGCTGAGCGTCCCCGCGTATAGGGTGCCGGGAGGCAGGCCATCAATAGCCAGTGCAAGAACATTCTTTCCCGGCAGGCCGTTGGAGACCAGTGTCCATGAGTCGCCCCCATCCGCCGTCTTGAACACGCCGTTGGACGTACCCGCGTACACAGTTGAGGTCTTCACTGGATCTACTGCGAGCGTGATGATGTTCGCGTTTGCCAGCCCATAACTGGCGTCGCGCCATGTCACTCCTCCGTCTGTTGTCTTAACGACCCCTCCAATGCTCGCAGCGTAGAACGTCGAGACCGCTGCCGGGTCCACTGCCAGCGCCTCAAACACTTTACCCGCCAGAAGAAGCGCCTGCCAACTGGCACCCGCGTCAGTAGACTCATAGATGCCACCAGGTGAAATGCTTGTGAGGAGCTGCTCGGGTCCAGACGCAATCGCAAGGACAACAACATTGCGGATGCCGCGTCCTGCATACGACCAAGTCCCCCCGTAGTCTGCGGATTTGAGCAGGGACCCTCCCGCCACCGGCGGATTACCACTTCCCTCGTACATGGTCCCGGGGTCCGTCGGGTCGCTGACGAGCGTGTTGCAGAACGGTATGCCATACAACAGCTGCCACGTCAGGCCATCATCCTTCGTACCGTAGATGCCCGCATCTGTGGCTGCGTACACATTGCGGCGCCCCGAATCGACCGCCAGCGCGGCGACAGACCTGACGGCGGCCAAGCCCGCGTTCGCGGCCAGCCAGTGAGCGCCCTGATCTAGAGTCTTGAAGATCCCGCCGTTGAGAGTGCCCGCGTATACGGTGCTTGGTGCTGTGGGATCGATTAGGAGCGTTGTGACGTGCAGGCTTGCAAGGCCGTTGTTGATCGCAGTCCAGGTTGCGCCGCCAGTCGTTGACCTGAAGACCCCTCCTTGAGTCGTTCCGAGGTAAAGCGTGGAGGGCGAGGAACGATCAAGTGCGAGGGCTCGCGGGCTCGTGCCGAGAAGCCCGGCAGTGAGTGAGATCCAGTTCTCGCCGCCATCGATCGACTTGAACACGCCAGCGCCTTCGCTTATCGCATAGGCGGTCAGCGAGTTCGCGGGGTCGCACACCACGTTAAACAACGAATCCGGTAGGTTGGCGACGGCTGACCACGTCGCGCCCGCGTCGCGGCTGATGAAGAGACCACTACTGGAACCAGCATAGACGAGCTCGCGACGCGCGATGTCGATAGCCAGGGAATGAACGCCCGAATCCGACAGCCCCACGGATGCGAGCGACCACGTCGCGGCTCCGTCGTTAGACTTGTACACACCGGCGCCATCTGTCCCGACGTAGAGGGTCGAGGGCACTGTCGGATCGATAGCGATCGAGAAGATTCTGGAAATGACCTTGTCCGGACCCAGTGAGACCCAAGAGCCGCCCGTGTGTGCGGCCTCGAGACCGACGACTCCGCGGTCGCATGCCAGAAGCGTGAGCAGTGCGCCAACGAGCAGTCGAGGGGACCGATTTGCCCTCGCTCCCCGCGCCGCTTCCACCATTGCTTTCTCTTGGACAGGGCTCAACGCAGGGAGCGATGAAGTTGCGTTTCGATTTGCTTGGCGGTTCTCGTCTCTCCATGTCCGCGGAGCATCTGGGAGCGTGGTGACTCGCCTTCTGCGGGTAGACTCATGATTGTGGTGGCAGTTGCGTTACGGAGTGATAGACGCCCACTACTATGCCGCACGTGTCCACCGCCACGATGAGCGGCAGCTCGCGCAGCCGACCTCGCAATGGATTGGCCTTGCCGAGTCTCAGCTGTCGAACACCCTGGCGGAACAGGGCTGCCAGCCCAGGAGTTGGCGGCTCGCGATTGCACGCGACGAAGACGACATTTGAGGATCGATCTCGCGCCGCCGCGAGATAGTCCTGCCAATGAGGAAGTTCCGCTTCGCAGGAACCGCAGTGGGCTATGTAGAAGAAGAAGACTGTCGCGCCCTGTCTAAGTAACTCCTTAGCTGTCACCG
>DATFQY010000214.1:0-20353 GCA_035263845.1 Thermoanaerobaculia bacterium
GGCCGGACGTGGCCGGGGTCGTCGTGGAGGACGTGCGCGAGGTCTCGCCGGCGGGCGACCAGGGTCTCGCCGCCGGCGACGTCATCACCGAGGTCAACGGCAAGCCGGTCCGGACCCCCGCCGCGTTCCAGGAGGAGGTCAGCCGGGTCAAGAAGGGCGACTACCTGCGCCTCTACGTCCGCCGGTTCGTGCCCCAGCAGATCTCCCGCTACGTCCTGATCCCGGTGGACTGGAGTTAGCCGGCCGGGGCGGGAACCGGACGCCGAGGCGAGGCGGCGAGGACCACTCCCGCGAGGATGAGCGCGCCGCCCGCGAAGACGCGGGGCGAGAGTCTCTCTCCGAGGACCAGGCTTCCGAGGAGGACCGCCAGGAACGTGTCCACGAGCGGGATCGTTCCGATGACCGACACCGGGACCCGCGGGATCAGCCAGAACAGGGCTGCGAACGTCAGCGCGGTGCCGAAGATAGCCAGGTAGAGGAGGGCCGCGACCGCGGTGCCGGTCCACCGCACGGGAGCGCCGCGCTCGAGGACAGCCGCCGCGAGGAGCAGCGCCGCCGAGCCGACCAGCGTCTGTCCCCAGACGTTGAAGACCGGGGAGATGTTCGCGAAGGACCGCTTGTTCAGGACGTTCGAGTAGGCCGACACGATCGCCGCTCCGCACATCAGGGCGCCGCCGGCGACGAGGCCCCGCGAGGAGGAGGCGGAGAGATGGGAGATCGCCGGCGCCTCGATGACGGCCACTCCGATCAAGCCCAGCGCCGCGGCCAGCACCGTGCGACCCGTCAGCGGCTCGTCGGGAAGGAGGTAATGCCCGAAGAGCCCGACCCAGATCGGGAAGCTCGAGAAGAGGATCGCCCCGAGGCCCGACTCGATCCACTGCGTGGCGACGAAGAGGAAGGCGTAGGAGACGCCGATCTGGAGGAACCCCGACAGAGCGACGAGAAGCATCTCGCGGCGCGTCGGAGGGCTGCTCCGGCGGCCGCGGCGGGTTGCGAACGCGCCGAGCGCGAAGGGCGCGATCAGCAGGCACGCCAGGGCCATGCGGAGACCCGCGTAGAGAAGCGGCGGCAGGTCTCGCAGGCCGACCTTGATGACGAGCCAGGTCGAGCCCCAGACGGCGCAACAGAAGACGTAGAGCGCGAGCGGGCGCCCCTTCAGGACGGTCACCCGCCGCTCGCCGCCTCACGGGCCCGTGGAGCGGAGGAGGCCGGACGGGTCCGCACCGTCACCAGCCCCACTCCGAAGAGGATCAGCGCGCCGCCCAGGAATGCGCGGGAGGTCAGCCGCTCGCCCGCGAGGACGCTTCCCCACAGCAGGGCCAGGAGGGTGTTCAGGATCGGGAAGGTCCCGACGACGCCGACCGGCAGGCGCGGGATCAGCCACTGGCTGCCGAGGAACGTGAACGTTCCCACGACCGCGAGGTAGCCGAGCGCGAAGGCGACCGGAAGCGTCCAGCGCGAGGCGACGCCCCGCTCGAAGATCGCCGACGCGCCCAGGAGGACCGCGACCGCGACGATCGACTGGCCCCAGACGCTGGCGATCGGCGAGACGTCCGCGAGCCGCTTCTTGATGATCACCGCCGAGAGCGCCGAGACGACCGCGCTGACGAGGACGAGGAACCCGCCCAGGGTGAGTGCCTTGCCCTGAAGGCTTCCCTGACCGATCCGGGCGAGCGCGGGGGCCTGGATGATCGCGACGCCGCCCACCCCGGCCAGCGTCGCGACGGCCGTGCGCGCGGTCAGGGGCTCGCCGGGAAGGAGGAAGTGGCCGAGGATGGCGACCCAGATGGCGAAGGTCGAGAAGAGGAGGGCCGTCAGGCCGGAATCGATCCACTGCTCGGCCGTGAAGACGCAGGCGTAGGAGACGCCGATCTGCAGAAAGCCGATCAGGGCGATGGCGCGGGCCTCCCGGGCGCCAATCGCCGGCCGGGGCCGCGCAAGCAAGACCGCCGTGAGGAGGAGAAAGGCGAGGGCAAGCCGCAGGCCCGCGAAGCGAAAGGGCGGCAGCCCCTGCAGGCCGATCTTGATGAAGAGCCAGTTGCCGCTCCAGAGGATCGAGAGCAGCCAGAAGGCGGCGAGATCCCGGGCGCGGGGAGGCTGCATGGCGACGGATGCTAGTCCAACGCACGCCGTCGGCCGTGAATACAATGAATCCCATGCTGACGGCGAGACCCGAGGCTTCCGGCGAACTCTACAAGGACCTGGCGGCGTCGCTTGCGTCGCTGCTGGAGGGCGAGCCGGACGCGCTGGCGAACCTCTCCAATGCGTCGGCGCTCCTCGCGGAGGCGCTGGATCGGATCAACTGGTGCGGGTTCTACATCCTCCGGGGGGAGGAGCTCGTGCTCGGGCCGTTCCAGGGGAAGCCGGCATGCGTGCGGATCCCCATGGGCAAGGGAGTCTGCGGGACGGCGGCGGCGCGGCGCGAGACGGTGGTCGTGGCGGACGTGGAGAAGTTCCCGGGCCACATCGCGTGCGACGCGGCGTCGCGGTCGGAGATCGTGGTGCCGATCGTCGAGGGCGGGGCGGTGCGGGGGGTGCTGGACGTGGATGCGCCCGCCGTGGGGCGGTTTGGCGAAGTCGATCGCGCCGGACTCGAGATGTTCGTGATGGTACTCACCCCTCGAGTCGATTGGACAAGACTCTAGAGCACGACGGAGAAGATCCTTCGCTTCGCTCAGGATGACAGGGGTGCGATGAAGACGTTTGGCGGGAAGGTGACGTGGTTGGGGCACGCGGCGTTCTTGTTCGAGTCGCCGAGCGGGAAGCGGGTCGCGATCGATCCCTGGATCGGGAACAACCCGAAGTTTCCGAAAGGATTCGATTACGGGAGGCTCGACGTGATCGCGGCGACGCACGGGCACTTCGACCACTTCGGGGAGGACGGGATCGCGCTGGCGAAGAAGACCGGGGCGACGGTAGTCGCGATCTTCGAGCTGGCGCTCCACTGCGGGGCCAACGGCGTCGAGAAGGTCTCGGGGATGAACAAGGGCGGGAGCCAGAAGGTGGCGGGGATCGAGTTCCGGATGGTCCAGGCGGTGCACTCCGCCGGGACCTCGGGCGCCGGGAAGGAATCGAACTTTCCGTCGGACCCCTGCGGCTACGTGCTGACGTTCGAGGACGGATTCCGCATCTACCACGCCGGCGACACCACCGTCTTCGCCGACATGGCGCTGATCGGCGAGCTCTACGCGCCGGACGTCGCGCTGCTGCCGATCGGCGACTTCTACACGATGGGCCCGCGCGAAGCCGCCAAGGCGTGCGAGCTTCTCTCCGTCCCCCGCGTCATTCCCATGCACTGGGGCACCTTCCCCGCGCTCCCGGGAACGCCGGCCGCGTTGAAGGCGGAGATCGGCGAGAGAGGTCTCTTCACAGAAGTGGTGGAGCTGACGCCAGGAGGCTCGTGGCCCGAGTAACTACTGGAGGGGAAGCCTTCCCGCGAAGCCTTCCTCGTACCCGTGGAAGTACTCGAGGGCGGGCTCTGGATATTTCCAGCAGTAGTAACCGGCGCCCGAATCGAAGTCCACGAGCCAGAGCCCCTTGACCTCGAGGCCCAGCGACGTGATCCGGCGGACCCAGCGGCCGACGATCTCCTGCTGCTGCTCCTCGGCGCCGTCCGCGGACTCGTAGCTCGCGACGGCCTCGGCCGTAATCTCGCGGACCTTCGGCAGGGCCTCGCGAGCCTCGTCGAGCGTGAAGATCTTCTTGTCTTCCGAAGGCGAAGGCGACGCCGAGCCGCCCGCGCGGTCCCGGACGACGGCGATCAACTTCGTGATTCCCTCGGCGTCCTCGCCCCCCGTCTTCGCGACGTACGCCTCCAGAAGGCCGACCGCCTCCTGCACCTTTCCGAGGCGCAACAGGAGGAGCCCCTTCTCGCGCAGCGCGGAGACGTCCCCTGGCACGAGAGCCTCGGCGCACTCCAGGGCCGCCAGCGCCTCCTCGAACTTCCCGCGCTTCTCCCAGGACCGGCGCAGGTTCGAGAGCACCCGCAGCAGGATCGAGCGGGGCGAGTCGGGAAGGAAGGCCTCCTCGGGAAGCTCGATCGTGGTCCCGAAGATAGATCCGACGCGCTCCTGGACGCCGGCGGCGTCGCGCAGCTCGCCGCCGTCGAAGGGATCGAGGTAGAGCCCGTTGGGAAGGTCCGGACCGCCGACGACGAAGTGGCCCGGCAGTCCGATCCCGGTCAGGTCGAGGCCGGTGCGGCGCGCGATCTCCAGGACGGCGATCGAGAGCGTGATGGGCATCCCACGCCGGGTCTCGAGGACGTGGGCGACGGAGGAGTTGACCGGGTCGTCGTAGTCGTCCCGGTCGCCGCAGAACCCTTCCTCGACGAAGAGGACCTGCCGGAGGGCCTCGTGCATCGGCATTCCTCCGGCCTGCCGCGCCCGCCGAACCTTCTCGGCCAGCTCCTCGATGCGCTGCCGCGCTCCCGAGAGGTCCTCGGTCGGGTCCACGACCGCGGCGATCGCGAGCGCGCCTTCGAAGAGGTCCGGCTCCTCCCCGCCGGTGGTGAAGGCCTGGAAGCGCTCGACGGCGGACCTGCGGCCGTTCATCGGGTCACCCGGTCTTGCGGGCGATCGCGACGCCGTCGCGCAGCGGGACAATGACGCTCTCGAATTCGCGGCGCGCGAAGAGCCGGCGGTTGAACTCCCGGATCCCCTCGGTCGCCGCGTCCCGCTGCGAGGCGTCCACGACGCGCCCGGACCAGAGCACGTTGTCGGCGAGGAGGAACCCTCCCGGGCGGACCCGCGGCGCCGCGGCCTCGAGGGCCGCCGGATAGCCGTCCTTGTCGATATCCACGAAGACCACGTCGAAGACGCCGGAAGTCTTCTCCAGGCTCGTCACCGCGTCCCCGACGAGGACCTCGACGCGTTCGAGGAGGTCGAGCCGGCCCAGGTAGCCGCGCGCCTTCCCGGCGTTCTCGGCGCTCCCGTCGGTGTAGAAGACCTTCCCCCGCGGTCCGACCGCCTGCGCGAAGAACGCGGTCGAGTAGCCGATGGCGCTTCCGAGCTCGAAGACCCGCGTCGCGGAGATGGACCGAGCGAGAGTCGCCAGGAGCGTCGCCACGGCCGGCCCCACGATGGGGACGTCGTGCACCGCCGCCTCCCGCTCCATCTCCGCGATGACGGGATGGCGCGGGGGCAGAAGGTCGAGCACGTAGCGGTCCAGCTCCGGAGCCACCAGAGGCTTCATGTCCCAATACTAGAATCCCCAAACGGCAATCGGCAATGATCCAGAGGCTGCTTCAGGCCTTTCCCGAGCGGGAGTTCGAGTCGCTCGTCGCCACGCGGCGCGATCTGCATCGCCATCCTGAGCTCGCGTTCGAAGAGGTCCGCACGGCGGGAATCGCGGCGGAGCGCCTCGCGAGCCTGGGATGGTCCCCGCGCACGGGAGTCGGTCGCACGGGAGTCCTCGCCGATCCCGCCTCCGCGGACGGAAACGGGCCGAGGATCCTCCTCCGCGCGGACATGGACGCGCTGCCGCTCCTCGAGGGCACCGGCGCGCCGTACGCGTCGCAAAACGCGGGAAGGATGCACGCTTGCGGCCACGACGGCCACGTCGCGATCGGCCTGGCGCTGGCCGAGCGCCTGGCGAGGACGCCTCGCGCCGGCCGCTTCCGCTTTCTCTTCCAGCCGGCGGAGGAGGGAGCGGGCGGCGCGGAGGCCTGCGCCGCCGACGGGGTCCTCGAGGGCGTGGACGCGGCGTTCGGCCTCCACCTCTGGAACCAGCTCCCCATCGGGAAGATCGGCGTCAACCGCGGCGCGCTGCTGGCGGCGGTGGACGAGTTCTCCATCGAGGTCGAAGGCCGTGGCGGGCACGGGGCGGCCCCGCACGAGGCCGCGGACACGATCGTCGGCGCGGCGCGCATCGTCGAGGCGCTCCAGACGGTCGTCGCGAGGGAGATCTCGCCGCTGGACGCGGCGGTCGTGACGATCGGCAGCATCCACGGCGGGACGGCGTTCAACATCATCCCTTCGATGGTCCGGATGACGGGGACCGCGCGCTCCTTCACGGAGGAGGTCGGCCGGGCGCTTCCTGAGAAGATGGAGCGCGTGGTTCGCGGCACGGCCGAGGCCGCGGGGGTCCGGGCGAAGCTCGACTACCGGCGCGTCAACCGCGCCACGGTCAACGACAGGGCGATGGCCGAGCTCGTCATCGAGACCGCGGTGGAGCTCGTCGGCGAGGAGAACGTGGACACGGAGACCCGCACCCTGGGCGGCGAGGACATGTCGGTCTTCCTCGCGCGCGTGCCGGGCTGCTTCTTCTTCGTGGGATCGGCGCCGGCCGGGTCGCATCGCCCGCACCACTCCCCCGACTTCGACATCGACGAAAGAGCGCTGGCATTGGGCACAGTGCTTTTCGAGGCTGTCGCCCTGAAAGCAGCAGAACAACTCTAGCTGTCAGCTATCAGCTATCAGATGCGATTCGACCTGCCTGAAAGCTGACAGCTGAGAGCTGAGAGCTCCGTGTCCACCCTCACCCTCGTCTTCCTCCTCCTCTACCTGCTCGGGGTCCTGGCGATCGGGTTCGCGTGGCGCGGGCGCGCGGGTAGGAGCGAGGAGTCCTACTTCGTCGCCGACCGGAGTCTCAACACGTTCTGGGGATTCCTGGGGCTGGCGTCCCTGACGACCGGAGGCTCGACGACGATCGTCCTCGCGGCGCTCGTCGCGACTCACGGGATCTCCGGACTCTGGCTGGACCTCGCCGGCGCGCTCGGCCTTCTCGCGCTCGGACTCTTCCTGGCCCGCCGGATCCGGCGGGAGGCGGCCGTGACGCTGCCGGAGATCGTCGGCCGCTACTACGGCGGCGGCGCGAGGCTGGCGGCGGCGATCCTGGTGCTCGTCTCGGAGATCGTCTGGTTCGCGCTGCTCATCGAGGCGACGCAGGCCGTCCTGACGGCGGCCTTCGGACTCTCCCCCGTTGCCGCGATCGTGGGCTCGACCGCGGTGTTCGTCCTCTATACGTCGCTCGGCGGGCAGTTCGCGGTGGCGCGGACCGACCTGATCCAGTACGGCCTGATGGTCCTCGGCATCCCCGGGATCGCCCTGGCGTTCGCGCTGGCCCGCGGCAGCCTCTCCGGCCTGCCTTCGGCGGCCTGGAGCTTCCCGACCTCGCCGACCTTCGGCCTCGCGGACATCGCCGGGATGCTCGTCCTCGTCGGCCTCCCGCACTTAGTCGGCAGCGACGTCTACTCCAAGATCCTCTCCTGCCGCGACGAGGCGACGGCGCGCAGGTCGGCGCTCCTCGCTTCGCTCTCGAAGGTTGCCTTCGGGGGAGCCGTCGCGGTCATCGCCCTGTCCGCGCGCAACGCGCTGCCGCCCGCGCCTTCGTCAGCCGAGACCCTTCCCCGGGCGATCCTCACGTTCGTTCCGCCGCCCCTCTCCTCCCTCGTCCTCGTCGCCCTCGTGGCGACGATGCAGACGTCGGCCGACATCGTCTTGCTCTCCGCAACGGCGGTCACCGCGCGCGACATCGTTCCGGCGATCCTCCGCCGCTCGGTTCCGATTCCGCTGGCGCGCCTGCTTCCCTTTGCCTACGGCGCGCTGGGCCTCGCCGTGGCCCTCGCCCTGAACCGGGACATCCTGGAGACCCTGAAGCTCGGCTACTCGATCTTCGCGGCCGGCCTGATCCTCCCGGTCCTGGCGGCGCTGGCCGGACGAAGGCTCACACCGAGACCCGGCGGCGCCATCACGGCGATGGTCGCCGGCGGCGTGGCGGCGGTCCTGGGGCGGTTCCGGCCGGAGGTCTTCGGCGGCCGCGACCCGGTCATCGTGGGGACCGGCATCAACCTCCTGGTCCTGGCCATGTCCCTTTTGCCGAGGCGCGCTGGCACACGGCTTGGATAAACATGGGGTGTGCACGGGTCTGCGTGTGCACCGCTCGTGGCGGCCGCCCTCTTCCTGACGACTTTCGGCTCCTCGTGTGCCCCGGCGCGTCCCGAGTCCGTGCAGAAAATCCCGCAGTCGGCAGTCGTCGAGCAGCAGGGCGGCGTGCGGAGGCTCGGGAAGAGCTACCTGGCGCGCCGGGAAGGGATCCTCGAAGCGCGCTTCGTAGGGAGCGCCTACGACCGCGGATACGCGCGGGGCGCCCTGGCGTATGAGGAGATCATCCGCGGCGAGAGGACGATCCAGAAGCTCATCCGGCGCTTCTTTCCCTCCGCGATCGGCCGCTTCTTCCTGAGGAGGACCGTCGCGGCCAACCTCCGCGAGTCGCTGCCCGAAATCCCCCTGGACCGCCGCGAGGAGATCGTCGGCCTCTCCGACGCGATCGAGCCAGACCCCTTCCCCAACGAGTGGAACCCCTTCGCCCGGCACCTCGCGCTCCACGCGCTGCACGACCTCTCGCAGCGGTATGCCGACGACACGCCGCTCGGAGCCGCCTGCACCGGGTTCGCCGCGTCGGGAGCGGCGACCGCCGACGGGCACACCCTGCTGGCCCGCAACTTCGACTTCGAGGCGGACACGCTCTTCGACCGCGAGAAGATCGTGGCCTACGTCGTCCCCGACGGCGGCATTCCCTACCTGACGGTGACCTTCGCGGGGCTGACGGGGGTCACGACGGGATTCAACCGCGAGGGGATCGGCATCGCCGTCCACGCCTGGAGCGGCGGCCCGACGGCCTCGGCGGGCGAGCCGGCGACGCTCGTCGCCGCCGACGTGCTCGAGCACGCTTCGACGCTCGATGACGCGATCCACCTTCTCGGCACGGCGCCGGTCTTCGTCTCGGACATCTACCTGGTCGCCGACGGGAACACCGGCGAGCTCGCGGCGGTCGAGAAGACTCCGCAAGGTTTCGCCGTGCGGCGCGCCCGCGAGCTTCTCGCCGTCGCGAACCACCCCGAGACGCCGAGGTTTGCGGGAGCACGGACGCTCAACGCGACCAGCACCTCGCCCTATCGCCGCGCGCGCCTGGAAGAGGTCCTTTCCGCCGCGGGGCGGCTGGACGTCCCAAAGGCCGTAGGGGTCCTGCGGGACCGGCGAGGGCTCGGCGGCCGGGACATCGGGCCGGGCAACCGCAACGCGATCAACGCGCTCATCGCCTCGCACTCGGTGGTGCTGGACCTGACCGCGCGAAAGGCGTGGGTCGCGGACGCTCCCCACGGCCTGGGGCGGTACGTCGCGTATTCGCTCGACCTCGGCGTCGAGGCGGAGCCGGCGGACTCGCGCCTGGCGAGCCTGGAGGCCCTCGCGATTCCTCCCGACCCGTGGCTTCTCTCGGGAGGCTTCGCGGACTTCCAGTCGGCACGCAAGCTCTTCTTCCAGGGGCGCGCGGCCTTCAAGAGCGGGCGGCCGGCGGCGGCCGAGGCGGACGCCGACGCGGCGCTGCGGCTGGCGCCGGGCCTGGTGGAAGCGCTCGCCCTGCGGGCACAGGCCCGGGCCGCGCTGGGCCTCTCCGCCGGCGCGCGAGAGGATTGCGACGCGGCCTTCGAGCGGGACCCGGCGCCGCCGACCTTCCGGCGCTCGCTCGAGACCCTCTGCGCCGCGGTTTCGTCCGGCAAGAGACCGCCGGCGAACCTCGCTTACCCGGTCTCTCCCTCCGATCCGCCGCTTCGCTAGGCGCTGCTGTATCGTTCGTTCCGGAATGCGTTGGCCGGGCATCGTGGCGGGCGTTCTCCTCCTGATCCCGGCTTCGGCTCCGGGCCAGCCCGAGGAGCCGTTCCGCCCGAAGGGGGCGTACAACAACGCCGTCCACCGGTTCCACCCGGACCTCGACGCCCGATTGAACGCGGTCCGCTACGGGCGCTGGCGCGCCCTGGAGATCGCGTGGAAGTCTGGGATCAACCAGGAGCTCGACCGCGAGTTCTCCGAGTACTTGAAGAAGCTCCTCGCGGATCCGCCGCGATTTTCGCCGGAAGCGGACCGGGTCGCGGCCGGGCCGGCCCGCGAGGCCGCGCCGATCTTCCGCGCCCTGCGATGGGGCCAGGCTCTCGAGCAGCAGTTCCTCGACATCCTGGCCTCCGCCGACGCCACGCCCGCCGTTACCGGCGCCCGGATCGAACGGGCGCTCGATCTCTACCAGCGCGAGCGCTACGCGCTCTCCGAGCCGCCTTCGGAGGCACCCGCCTCCGAAATCCTGGCCCTCGCTCCGATGTCGAGCCGCATCCTCGCGTCCGGCACGAAGCTCTTCGTCCTGGCGGCGGAGGACCTCGTCTCCTCCGACTTCGCGGAGCAGCGCTGGAAGGTCCGCAAGACCGTCGCGGACTTCGACCCCTCGCAGGGACCGGCGGGCCCGGACCAGGCCTTCTACTCCTCGGCGGGACCGGCCGTCGGCGCGGCCTATCCCCTGATGTCGGCGAGGCTCGACCGGATCATCCGGTTCCGCGTCGAGGTCTTCGACGCCCTGGTTCCCGGAGGCAGGACCCCGGACGCCGCCCGCGCGCGCGACGAGCGCCTCCGGGCCGTCGCCCGCCGGTACGGCCTCCCCGTCAAGGGAATCGGAGAGTCGAATTGAGGGGAGGTGCGGAGGAGCGGAGGAGCGGAGGAGATAAGCCCCTCCCCTCTGCCCCTCTGCTCCTTCGCTCCCCTGCTCTGCTTCTCGCCTTGTTTTTTTCCCTCGCCGCGCCGCTCGCCGCGCAGCAACTCTCCGATCTCGAGCCCGAGAGGCCGGTCGCGATGGAGGATGCGCGCCCCGTGTCCTACCGGGCCTTCTCCGGGTCGGCCGACTGGACCTACAACGCGAGGAAGGAGTCACGGGACGACTACGGCCCGGGGTTTTCGCTGCTCTACGGCGCGTTGCGCGGGCTCGAGGTGGGCGGGAGGGTGCGCTACGTTACGAGCCCCGGCAGCAACGCCAACCGCGGAGTCTCCTCGGGCGACATTCAGCTCCACGCGCTTTACGGCGTCACGACCGAGACGGCCGCGCTTCCGGCGGTGGCGGTCCGCATGGGCGTCGAGTTCCCGACCGGGCTCGACTCGAAGGGCACGGACCTCCACGTCGGCCTCCTCGCGACGCACTCCTTCGACCCCGTGAGGCTCCATGTGAACGCGCTGTGGATGCACCTGGGGGACACGAGGTCCAACGAGCGGAAGGACCGGTGGGAAGGGATCGCCGGCCTGGACTGGACGGTCGGCCGGGCCGGGCGCACGGACACGCTCCTCGTCGCGGACGCGGACCTGCGTTCGAATCCGCTCGAGGGGGGCAAGGCGATCCTCTCGCTCGAGGGGGGAGTGCGCCAGCGCATCGGGGCCCAGACGATCCTCTTTTTCGGCGCGGGCACCTCGCTCTTCGGCGAGACCGACCGCGTCAAGGTGCGCCTGCGGACCGGGATCAGTTACATGTACTGACGGATGCGCGTCTTCGACTGCCACGTCCATGTCCAGCCCTGGGAGCAGCTTCGGCCCGAGGCTCTGGCCGTCATGAGGGGAGTGCGCAAGGACCTGGATAAGGTCGCGCGGGCGCTCTCGGGGGCGGGCGAGCTTCTCGAGCTCATGGACGAGGAGGGGGTCGAGCGGCTCTGCCTGATCAACTACGTCGCCCCCGAGGTCATCGGCTTCGACGAGAGCGTCAACGACTGGGTCCTCCGGTTCGTGCGGGGGCACGAGGACCGTCTCCTGGCGGTGGGGTCGGTCAACCCGCGGCTGGCGAAGGATGCGGCGGGACAGACCGCGCGCCTCTTCGAGTCGGGAATCCGGATGATCAAGCTCCACCCGCCCCACCAGCTCTTCGCCGCCGACGGCTACCGGGCCGGAGACCATGCGCTCGGCGCCATCTACGCGACGGCGGAGAAGGCCGGGCGTCCCATCATGATCCACACGGGCACGTCCATCTTTCCGGGCGCCCGCAACCGGTTCGCCGATCCGATGGCGGCCGACGACGTCGCCGTGGACTTTCCGAAGTTGAAGCTCATCCTCGCCCACGCCGGGCGGCCGCTCTTCATGCCGACGGCGACTTTCCTGGCCCGGCGGCATCCCAACCTTTACCTCGACCTCTCCGGGATCCCGCCGCGCAGGCTCCTCGAATATCTTCCCCGCCTCGAGGACCTCGCCGACAAGTGCCTCTGGGGCACCGACTACCCGAGCCCCGGGGTCGCCTCGATGAAGAAGAACGTGGAGGACTTTCTCGCCCTTCCGGTCTCCCAGGCGGCCAAGGAACGGATCCTCTGGTCCAACGGCGTCGGGCTGATCGAATAGGCTGAGGCCGATGTCGAATCGAACCGTGCTCGTCATCGGCGGCGGAACCATGGGGCGCGGCATCGCGGGCGTCTGCGCGCTTGCGGGATTCGAGACGGCGGTGTTCGAAGCGGACGCGCAGGCCCGGTCAAGGCTGCGTGAAGCCATCCAGGGAGGCTGGCGGAAGGCCGTGGAGCGGGGGAAGGTTTCGTCGCAGGCCGCCGAGGAGGCGGGCAGACGCCTCCGAGTTATCGAGGATCTCGAGGAAAGCCGTGGCGCCGCTCTGGCGATCGAGGCGATCCCGGAGATCCTCGAAGCCAAGAAGGAGACGTTCCTGGTCCTGGACCGGCTCCTGCCCGAGGCGGTTCTGGCTTCGAACACGTCCTCCCTTTCAATCGGCGAGCTGGCGGGGGCGACGAGGCGGCCCCAGCGGGTCATCGGGATCCATTTCTTCAACCCGGTCGCGGTCATGCCGTTGGTCGAGATCGTCCGCGGGCCGGCCACGTCCCGCGAAACCGTGGAGGCGGCGGCGGAGTTCGTCGCCGCGATCGGAAAGCAGGCGATCCACGTCACCGATTCGCCGGGATTCGCGACCTCCCGCCTGGGGCTGGCGCTGGGCCTGGAGGCGATGCGGATGGTGGAGGAAGGCGTGGCCGGCGCCGCTGACATCGACCGGGCGATGGAGCTGGGTTACGGCCACCGCATGGGGCCGCTGAAGACGACGGACCTCGTCGGCCTCGACGTCCGCCTTTCCATCGCCGAGGCCCTCTCCAGCGGTTTGAACGAGGAGCGCTTCCGCCCGCCGGACCTCCTGCGACGGATGGTGGCCGAGGGGCGCACCGGGAAAAAGTCCGGCGAGGGCTTCTACCGCTGGGACGGAGACAAGCCGGTCGAGAAGTAGCCGTCCGCTCGCCGCTACAGGTTGCTGAGGTCGAGGAGCTTCGGGATCTCCGGGACGGCGCGGGGAGCAGGAGGCGCCGCGCGGCGGGCGGCGATCAGCCGGACGGTCGCCAGGAGAATGACGAAGGCGGCGACGAGGGCCGCCGAGAAGAACCCCGTCGAGAGCCGGTGGTAGCGGGCAAGCAGCACCCGGGACGGATCGGTGATCGGCAGGGTGTCCAGGAGCCCGGACTCGGCCCGGATCTTGTCCATCGGTGGGATCAGGAGGCTCTCGATGACGACCGCGGCGATCATGCCGAGGATCGCCGAACGGGTCGCCAGGGTCCGCGAGAGCTTCGCCGCCTTCCACCAGCGAGCGAGCAGCCACGAGGTCAGGAAGAGGACCGCGAAGCTTCCCTCCGTGATCCGGCAGAGGGTCGTCAGGATGGGGCTCTGGAGGGTCGCGGCGAGGTCCCTCGTCGGCAGGATCCGGAAGGACGCCGGCGCCACCGAAAGGGCAAAGAAGACGGGCGGCCCGATCGCCAGCGAAAGGGCGAGGAGGTGGAGGAAGAGGACCGGCGTCTGGAATCGCTCGGTCTTCATCGGCTCACGAACACGACTCGACGTACTCGGCCTGGACCGCCGGGATCAACCCGGCGGCGTGCCCCCGGTCCAGCAGGGCCTGGACCGCCCGGCGGCCCTCGGGGCCATAACCCCGGGTCCAGTCGTTGACGTACATCCCCACGAAGCGGTCGGCCCTGCCCCGGTCCAGACCGCGCGAATAGCGCATCGCGTGCGTCAGCGCGGCGTCGCGGTGCGCCAGGCCGTACTCGATGGAGGCCGAGAGTGCCCGCGAGATCTTCCCGATCGTCTCCGGACCGAGATCCCGTCGCACGACGTTTCCTCCCAGCGGCAGAGGCAGTCCCGTCTCCGCCTTCCACCACCGTCCCAGGTCTTCCACCAGCGTCAGCCCGTCGCCCGCGAAAGTGAGCTGCCCCTCGTGGATCAAGAGCCCCGCCTCGCGCCGTCCCTCGAGCACGTCCCCGGCGATCGCGTCGAAGGGACGGAACTCCATCCGCACCCCGGGAGCCCAGAGCGAGAGTGCCAGCGCCGCCGTCGTCAGCTTCCCGGGCGTCGCCACCGCCACGCTCCCGGACACGATCTCCTCGCGCGAGACCGGACGGCGGGAGACCACCACCGGACCGTACCCGTCGCCGAAGGACGCGCCGTGCGGAAGGAGCAGGTACCGGTCCGCCAGGTGCGCGTAGGCGTGGAACGAGACCGCGGTCACCGCGAGCTCGCCGGCGAGAGCCCGGAGGTTCAGCGTCTGGATGTCGGAGAGCTCGTGCTGGTAGCGAAGTCCCTCCGTCTCGACGAGCCCTTCCGCGAGCGCATAGAACATGAACGCGTCGTCGGAGTCCGGGCTGTGCGCGACGGTGATGGTCGGGGAACCCATGAACCCGGATGATAGGTCGGAAGACGGGAGACGGAAGAGGTCAGACGGAGTCCGCGCTGCTCCAAACTCGTCTCAAGTCTGCCGTCTACCGCCTATCGGCCCTCACGGGCGCTTGACTTCCGTGAGGATTGCGGGAGAATGTGCGCAACCTGTGAGCGCGAATTCGCTTGAGTCCGGGCGCGATCTCTACCAGAATGAAATCGCCGGATGGGTTGCGGCCCACCCGGCGATGGAAGAACGTATGACCCATCAATCGTTCGGCAGCGACAGACTGAGGGAGATACGCCCCTGCTTGGGGGCGGCAAAACTAGCACCTCACTCCAGTACTGTCAATCTGCTGTCGGGAGGGAGGTGACGTTGATGGCGACCAAGAAGAAGGCCGCGAAGAAGAAGAAGGGTGGCGGCAAAAAGAAGTAGTAAATCAATCACTTACGATTTACTCTCCGGACTTTGCGGGGGCCTGTCGGCCCCCGATTTTTTTGCTTGCTTTTTGATTTTCTTTAGGCACCTGAGGCGGAAAGAGGACGCCGCTATATCTAGTTTGATATAGTTTCCGCATGTCGCTTCCGCACGTCCTCCTCGGCCTCCTCGCGGAGCAGCCGCGCACCGGTTACGACCTCGAGCGCGCGATTCGCGAAGACCTCGGGCACGTCTGGAGGGCGGAGCTCTCTCAGATCTACCCTGCCCTCGCCAGGCTCCGCCGGGCGGGGTGGGTCCACCTGAAGGTGCTCGGACCCCGCCGCGGGCCCCGGCGCAACCTCTACCGGGTGACCGCGGCCGGGCGGAGGGAGCTCCGCCGCTGGGTCGCCGCCCCGCCGCCCGCCCGGGGCAAGGACGAGGTCCTCGTCCGGGTCGCCTTCCTCGACGCCCTGCCGCCGGAGGGGCGGGGCGCCGCCGTCCTCGGGCACGAGAGGGCCCTCGGCGAGCAGGCGCGCCTCCTGCGCTCCGCTGAGCCACCCGGGTCCCTGGCCTCGGCCCGCCGCGGAGCGCTCGAGCAGATCGAGGCATCGCGCCGGTGGCTGCGCCTGCTCGCCTCCGAAACGCCGGGAGGCGGAGCCGCCACGATCCTCCCGAAGAAGAAATGAAGATCGCCGCGGTCGTGCCGGCCTCCGGGCTCTCGCGCCGGATGGGAAGGGAGAAGGTCCTGCTCCCCTTCCGCGGAGCGACCATCCTCGAGACGATCCTGGAGAGCCTCGCCGCGGCCGGGGTCTCCGAGAGGGTGGCGGTCGTCCGGCCGGACCTCTCCGAAGCGGCCGACCGCGCGAGAAGGAGAGGCGCCGTGGTCGTCACGAATCCCCACCCCGAAGGAGAGATGATCGTCTCGATCCGCCTCGGGCTGGGAGCGCTCTCCCCGGAAACCGACGCGGTCTTCGTCTGGCCGGCGGACCATCCGGCCGTGTCCGCCTCGACCCTCACGCTGCTGGCGGCGGTCGCGGACCCGACGCGGGCCTTGATCCCGACTTACCTCGAGCGCCGCGGGCATCCGGCGATCATCGGGAAGGCCCTGCTCCCGGACATCGCGCTGATCCCGCCCAACGAGGGGCTGCGGGCGCTCTACCGGAAACGGCGCGATTCGGTCGTCGAAATCCCGATGAAGGACCCCGGGGTCGTCAAGAACATCGATACGCCGGCGGACTACGAGGAGCTCCTCGGCGAAGACTCGAGGCATTAGCGGTTGTTGACGGAGAGTATCCTTGCCGTCTCTCCCATGGATGTGACCGTGAAGTTCGCCAAAGCGCCCAAGAACGCCGCGCGAGAGTCGGATCCCTTCTTCTGCCGCCACTTGCGCACCAAGACCTACGTCCCGGATTCCTTCGCGGGGCGCAGCGCCTCCCGCTCTTCGCCGTCGCCCCTCTACTGGTGCCTGAAGACGATGCGGCCCGACGGGCCGGACGGCGGGCGCGCGCTCCCGGAGGACTGCACCGACGAGCGGGCCTGCTTCGAGCCCGCCCAGACCCGCTCCGACAGCTAGGCGCGCTTAGCCCTTCGGGAGAGACTTCTCCACCGCGCGGGCGCGGGCCTCGTAGTCCCGGGACTCGGCGGGGTGGGTCGAGGCGGTAAAGCGAGCGAGGCCGGCGAGCGAGTCGAGGAGGTCCCGCCGGGCCTGGAGGCTCGCGGGGTCCGAGGCCGAGAGCTTCTCCCGGATCGCGAGGGCCTTCTTGTAGAGAGCGAGGGCCTCGTCGGGGCGGCCTGCGCCGGCCAACCCCTCTCCCATCTTCATCTGGATGATCGAGAGCGACCGGCTCGCGTTCGCGTTCTCGGGGTCCGCCGCCGCGAGCGACTCGAAACCGGCAAGGGCCTTCGAGTACCCCTCCAGCGCCCCCTTCGGGTCCCCCATCACCTTCAGGACGTCCCCGATCTTTTCGCTGGCGATCGCCGCGTCGCGCCGGGCGTCCGTGTTGTTGGGCTGATCCGCGACGAGCGCCTCCCGGATCGCGAAGGAGCGGCGGTAGGCCTCGAGCGCCTGGGAGGTCTCGCCGAGCTCGTTCAAGACCGTGCCGAGGCGCTCGTGGACGATCCCCAGGAATCGCCGCGTGCGCGGGTCGGCCGGGTCGCGCTTGGACAGGTCCTCCAGGATCGCGGAGGAGACCCGGTAGTGCTCGAGGGCCTCGCTCGGGTTGCCGTCGTTGGGGAAGCTCGGGTTGCCCGAAACGTCCCCGACCTTGATGTGCGAGATCGCCAGCGACCGCTGCTTCGCGACGTCCTGGGGCGCTTCCCGCGCCAGCGCTTCGAAGAACCCCAGCGAGCGCCGCGCCGCCGACACCCCGGCCCCGATCGAGCCGCTCCAGGCCAGGACGTCGCCCATCTTCTCGTAGATCACACCCACGGTGCGGCGCGCCTGGGCGTCGGAGGGGTTGTCGAGGACGAGCGGCTCGGCGATGGAGAGCGCCTTGCGGTAGCTCTTCAGCGCGCTGGCGCTGTCGCCCAGGTTGGCGTTGTTCGGGTTGCCCTGCACGTCCCCGATCCGCTGGTACGCCGAGGCGAGGTCGCGCTTCAGCGACGTGTCGTCGCCGGCCTCCTTCGCCAGCCGGTCCAGGTACTGGAGGGCCCGCTGCACGACGAGCTTCCGCGCGGGCGTGGACCCGGGCAGGTCCTGGACCGCGTCGTGGAACTCGAAGAGGAACGAGGTGGCGAGCCGCCGGACGTCGTCGAACCGCTCCTCGGCCCGCGCGCGCTCGGCCCGCGCGATCCGGGCCTGCCAGATCGTGGCCGCGAGGCCCGAGAGGAGCGCCAGGAGGACGACCGCGGCGGCGGCGACCCCGATGTGGTGGCGCCGGAGGAACTTCCCGGCGCGGTAGGCGAGCGTTCCGGGCCGCGCTCGGACCGGGAGGCCCTCGAGGTGCCGCCGGATGTCGTTGGAGAACTGCTCGACCGAGCCGTAGCGCCGCTCCGGCTCCTTGCGGAGCGCCTGGAGGACGACGTCGTCCAGGTCGCCGCGCAGCCGCCGTCGCAGGGCCGGGTCCGCCACCGCGCTCGGCCGGGGCGGCTCCTGCTCGCACACGACCCGCTCGATCTCGCTCGCCCGGTCGCTCCCGAAGTGGTACGGCGGCCGCCCCGCCAAAAGCCGGTAGAGCAGGACGCCCAGCGAATAGACGTCGCTCGAGGCGGCGACCCGCTGCCCCAGGATCTGTTCGGGGCTGGCGTAGTCGGGCGTCATGACGCGCTGCGCGGTCTGGGTCAGGCCGGCCGGTTCCGCCCACTCCGCTCCCGGGAGCAGCTTGGCGATGCCGAAGTCCAGCAGCTTGACCTCGCCCGAGGCTGTCACGAGGATGTTGGCGGGCTTCAAGTCGCGGTGGATGACCATGTGGCGGTGGGCGTGCTCGACGGCCCCGCAGACACTCCGGAAGAGGGCCAGCCGCTCCTCCACCGGCAGCCCCCGGCTGTCGCACCAGGCGTCGATCGGATCGCCCTCGACGTACTCCATGACGAGGAACGGAAGGCCGTCCACGGTCGTGCCGCCGTCCAGGAGCTTCGCGATGCCGGCGTGGTTCAGGTTGGCGAGCGCCTGCCGCTCGGCGCGGAAGCGGCGGAGCGCTTCCTCGGAGAGGACTCCCGGCCGGATCAGCTTGACGGCGACCTGGCTCTCGTACTCGCTGTCGGTGCGCCGGGCCAGAAAGACCGTTCCCATCCCGCCGGTGCCGATCTGTCGGACGAGCTCGTAAGAGCCGACCCGTCGGCCGACGAAGGCGCCGTCGCGCGTCATCGCGACGAGGTCCCGCCCCTCCGACGCGACGATGTCCTCGAGGAAGCGTCCTTCGCGGTCGTGCGCGTCGAGCAGCGACTTCAGCTCCCCGGCGAGCGATCCGTCCAGGCGCGCGGCACGGGCGAGGACCCTCTCACGCTGACCGGCCGGGGTCTCGACCGCCTCCTCGAAGAGCTCCTTCAGCTCCTGCCAGCGGTCAGACGGCGTCCGCTCCGCCATCCATCAACTCCCGGAAAAGCCACGCCCGCGCCAGGGCCGACTCGCGCTTGATGGTCGTCGGCGAAACCTCGACGATCTCCGCCGTCTCCTCGACCGAGAGCCCGGCGATGAACCGCAGCTCGACGATCCGGACGAGCTTCTCGTCGCGGGCAGCCAGCCGGTCGAGGGCCTGGTCCAGGGCCACGAGGTCGAAGCTCGAGGACTGCCCGGCGATCTCCTCCGACAGCGTGACCCGCTGCGCTCCTCCGCCCCGCTTGGCGCTGCGGCGCGCCCGAGCGTGGTCCACCAGGATCCGCCGCATCATCCGGGCGGCGAGCGAGAAGAACTGCGGGCGGCTGCCGACATCGAGGTTGCGGATGTTGGCCAGCCGCAGGTACGCCTCGTGGACGAGGGCGGTGGTCTGGAGCGTCGAGCCGGCGCCCTCGCTGCTCATCGCCTTCCGGGCGAGGCGCCGGAGCTCCTCGTAGATCTCGGGCATGAGGGTATCCAGGTGCGGGCGGCCGCGGGCGGAATCGATCATGGCGCCTCCAGCACGCCTTCGGCAGCGCTCACGGTTGAGACAACCCTGATCATGAGAACGAAGTCAGGGTAGCACCCGACTCGGGAAACCCGCAACCGGGACGCGGAGAAGTGACCTTGGACCTTTGACCTTAGTCGGACCTTGGACCGGTTCCAGTTGACTCTCAACCCAACTCATTTCTTCCTCAGGTCCGTGAGGATCAGCTTCGCCGAAGCCTTGAGCGTGTCGAAGACCCCCCTCCCGTTCGTGGCGACGGCCTCGAACGTCGGCTCCCCCTTGATGTTCAGCCGCCGGTACATCTCGTCCACCGGCACGGCGGTGGACAGATCGCGCTTGTTGAACTGAAGGACGTAGGGAATCTTCGAGATGTCGTAGCCCTGCTCCTTCAGGTTTCTGTCGAGGTTCCGGATGGACTCGGCGTTGGCCTCCATCCGCGAGTCCTGGGAGTCCGCAACGAAGATCACTCCGTCCACGCCCCGCAGGATGAGCTTGCGGGAAGCGTCGTAGAAGACCTGCCCGGGGACCGTGTAGAGGTGGAAGCGCGCCTTGAACCCCCGGATCTCGCCGACCTCCAGGGGAAGGAAATCGAAGAAGAGCGTCCGGTCGGTGTCGGTCGCGAGCGAAATCAAGCGGCCGCGCGCGCCGGGAGAGGTCTTGTCGTAGACGTGCTGGAGGTTGGTTGTCTTGCCGCCGAGGCCCGGTCCGTAATAAACGATCTTGCAGTTGATTTCCCGGGCCGCATAGTTGATGAAGGTCATCTCACTCCGAGAAGAGCCGGTCGATGTCGTCGTCGGTGATCTCGGAGAAGGGGTTCTCCTGCGCGGCGCGGGCGTCGGCCTTCCGGCTCTCGACCTTGCGGCCGATCTCGGCGAAGACCGCCTCGAGCTCCGCCGTGGCGCGGCGGACCCGCAGCCGGACGAGCCCCAGGGACGCCCGGTCGTCGAAGATCACGACGAGGATGACGCGCC
>DATFQY010000215.1:0-10766 GCA_035263845.1 Thermoanaerobaculia bacterium
GGTCCTTCGGTTCCTCGCGGATGAAGCGGCCGGTGCGCAGGTCGCGCAGGGTCTGCTCGATCTCCGAGCGGGTGTTCATGACGAAGGGGCCGTAGCGGGCGATCGGCTCGTGGAGCGGCCGGGCGGCAGCGAGGAGGAGGCTGCCTCCCGTCTCGCCGGCGGAGACCTCGACCATCTCCCCGTCGCCGAAGATCACGAGCGAGGGCCCGACGACCCGCGTCTTCGCGGGACCGAAGAAGAGCTCGCCGTGCTCGACGTACGCGAACGCGGTGTGGCCCTGCTCGACCGCCTCGCGGAACGAGGTGTTGGGAGGAAGGACCACGTCGACGAACTTCGGGTTGACCGAGAGGCCGTCCACGGGACCGACGAGGCGGCCGCCCGCGGCTTCCCCCGCGATGACCCGGATCTTCCCGCCGGTGTCGGTCTCGAGCTCCTCGAGGCGGCTCGTGCTGAGGTCGCGGTACTTGGGCCGGGTCATCTTCTCTTTCGCGGGGAGGTTCAGCCACAGCTGCAGGCCGGCGATCCCCTCCGGGCGGACCTGGGGCATCTCCTCGTGAAGGATGCCGCTGCCGGAAGTCATCCACTGGATGTCGCCGGACGTGATCGAGCCGGCGTGGCCGAGCGAGTCGCGGTGCTTGACCTCGCCCTTGCGGACGAACGTCACGGTCTCGATGCCGCGGTGGGGGTGGTATGGGAAGCCCGCCTGGTAGTCGGACGGCATCACCGACTCGAAGTTGTCGAGCAGGAGGAACGGGTCGAGGTTGTCGAGCTCGGGAGTTCCGATGGACCGGACCAGGTGGACGCCGGCGCCCTCGATGACGGGACGCGGCACAACGACGCGGGCGACGGACCGGGAAACGGGGCTGGACACTGGAAACCTCCTTGGCCGGCGTATATACGCCCGTTTTCGCGGGCGGGGTTCAGGCGACCGGGGCGCCGACTTCCGACGCGAGCCGGTAGAAGAGGTTCAAGCCCTCCTCGTCGCGTGGGGTCAACTGGTAGTGCAGGCTGTGGCGCAGGTAGTCTTCGATCATCGCGCGGGAGAGGGAGCCATCGCCGCCGATCTGCGCCGCTTCCTCGTCCACCAGGGCATCGAAATGGTCCATTCCCCTTCGGTGCGCGCCCGCGAATAAGGCCGGCAGGTCGTCGCGCCACGCCTCGCGCCGAACCGCCCAGAAGGCGAAGACGAAGGGAAAGCCCGTCCAGCTCTTCCACTCGGCGGCCAGGTCGAGAACGACCTGCCCCTGAAGCCGAGCTTTCAGGGCCGGATCTCCGATGACGAGCCGCGCATCGGCTTCCGCGCTCCCCTCGCGGTAGTCCGGCTCCAGGCCGTACACGCTCTTGAGGAGAAGCCGCGTGAGAACCGCCGACGTCCGGGAAGCCGGATCGAGCGAGACGGACCGAATCTTCCCGCGCGGAACCTTCGAGACGAGCAGGACCGACCGGACCTCCGAGTCGGCGGCGATCCCCAGCCCTTCGACGCGGACGAGCCCCGGGATCCGCTTGAACTCGATCGAGGGGATCAGGCCGGCGTCCGCCTCGCCGCGGGCGAGCTTGCCGGCGCAGACGGAAGGCATGTCCCGAGAAACACCGACGCCCGGCGGCGGATCGTGGAGGAAGCCCCACGTCAGCGGCCGGGCGTTCAGAAAATCTACGAGCGAGATCCGAAGCAGCTAGCCCTACCCCTGGCTCATCATGTTCAAGAACTCGGCGTTGGACTTGGTCTTCTCGAGCTTCTCGGTCAGCAGCTCCATCGCTTCGACGACCGAGAGCGGGTTCAGGACCTTGCGGAGGACCCAGACACGGTTCAGCTCCGCCTTGTCCATCAGCAGCTCTTCCTTGCGCGTGCCGGACTTGTTGATGTCGATGGCCGGGAAGACGCGCTTGTCCATGAGCTTGCGGTCGAGGTGGACCTCCATGTTGCCCGTGCCCTTGAACTCCTCGAAGATGACGTCGTCCATGCGCGACCCGGTGTCGATGAGGGCCGTCGCCATGATCGTCAGCGATCCGCCCTCCTCGACGTTCCTCGCGGCGCCGAAGAAGCGCTTCGGGCGCTGGAGGGCGTTGGAGTCCACGCCGCCCGACAGGACCTTGCCCGACGGCGGCACGATGGCGTTGTATGCGCGCGCCAGGCGCGTGATCGAGTCGAGCAGGATGACGACGTCGCGCTTGTGCTCGACCAGGCGCTTGGCCTTCTCGATGACCATCTCGGCGACCTGCACGTGGCGGGCGGCCGGCTCGTCGAACGTCGAGGAGATGACCTCGCCCCGGACCGAGCGCTGCATGTCGGTGACTTCCTCGGGCCGCTCGTCGATGAGCAGCACGATCAGCGTGATCTCCGGGTGGTTGGTCGAGATCGAGTTGGCGATCGATTGCAGGATCATCGTCTTGCCGGTCCGGGGCGCGGCGACGATCAGGCCGCGCTGCCCCTTTCCCACCGGGGCCACGAGGTCGAGGACCCGGGAGGTCATGTTGGTCGGGACCTCGAGGCGGATCCGGTCCTGCGGGTAGAGCGGCGTCAGGTTGTCGAAGAAGATCTTCTCCCGGGCGACGTCGGGATGCTCGAAGTTGACCGCTTCGACCTTGATCAGTGCGAAGTAGCGCTCCCCTTCCTTGGGCGGGCGGATCTGCCCGGAGACCGTGTCCCCGGTGCGCAGGTCGAACTTGCGGATCTGCGAGGGCGAGACGTAGATGTCGTCCGGGCCCGGCAGGTAGTTGTACTCGGGGGCGCGGAGGAAGCCGAACCCGTCGGGCAGGCACTCCAGCACGCCCTCGGAGAAGATCAGACCCTTCTTCTCGGTCTGCGCCTGCAGGATCTTGAAGATCAGGTCCTGCTTGCGCATCCCGGTCGCGTTCTCGACCTCGAGGTCGCGCGCGATCTTCAGGAGCTGCGGGATCTTGATCTCGTGGAGGTCGCGGATGTCGAGCGTGTCGCCGTGCTCGTGCTCCTGCTCGACCTCCTGCTCCTCGACCGCCGTGTCCGGGAGGCCCTCCTGCGGGAACTCCAGTGTCTCGACGTCGGAGCCGTTGGTACCCTTCTTTCTGGCCATGGATGTTTTCTGTCCTTCACCCGGCGGGCGCGCCCCGCCGGAAAACGTTAACTGTCGTTAACCCGTCAATCCTATATCAGACCCGGCTTCCGTCTTCGCCCCCGGGGGGCGCCCCGCGGGCGGTTACCGCCCGGTTCAGTGCGCGAGAGTTCCCCCCTCGACGGGCCGCGTTTCGGGGGGCAGGGCCGGCGCGGCCGCCGGAACGCCCTCCATCGCGACCTTGATGACCTCGTCCATGCTGGAGACGAGGTGGAACTCCATCTGCGAACGGATCTCCTCGGGCAGGTCGTCCAGGTCCTTGTCGTTCTCCGCGGAGAGGATGATCGTCCGGATGCCGGCGCGGTAGGCCGCCAGCACCTTGTCCTTGATCCCGCCCACCGGCAGGACCTTTCCGCGCAGGGTGATCTCCCCAGTCATCGCCACGTCCTTCAGGACCGGGATCTTCGTGACCGCCGAGAAGAGCGAGGCGGCCATCGTGATGCCCGCCGAGGGGCCGTCCTTGGGGATTGCCCCCTCTGGGACGTGGATGTGGATGTCGAACTTCTCGTGGAAGTTGGGGTCGGCGTCGTACATCTCGGCGCGGCTGCGGACGTAGGAGACCGCGGCGCGGGCCGACTCCTTCATCACGTCGCCAAGCGACCCGGTCAAAGTCAGGTTCCCCTTCCCCTTCAAGAGGCTCGTCTCGGTCATCAGGATCTCGCCCCCCGTCTCCGTCCAGGCGAGGCCCGTCGCGATGCCGACCTCCGAGGTCTCCCCCTTGCGGCGGTTGCGGAACCTGGGCTTGCCGAGGAACTCCTTGAGGTTCTCGGGCAAGATCTGGACCGGCGTCTCCGCCTTCTTCTGAACGATACGGCGCGCGACCTTGCGGCAGACCGAGCCGATCTCCCGCTCGAGGTTGCGGACCCCGGCCTCGCGCGTGTAGCTGGTGATCAGAGCCAGCACCGCGTCGTCGGAGAACTCGATCTGGCCGGCCTTCAGGCCGTTGGCCTCGCGCTGCTTGGGCACGAGGAACTGCCTGGCGATCGCCACCTTCTCGTTGGGGGTGTAGCCGGTGAGCGGGATGAGCTCCATCCGGTCCTTCAGGGCGGGCGGGATCGGGTCGGCGATGTTGGCCGTCGCGATGAACATGACCTTGGAGAGGTCGTACTCGACGTCGAGGTAATGGTCCACGAAGGTGTGGTTCTGCTCCGGGTCCAGCACCTCGAGCAGAGCCGAGGCTGGGTCGCCGCGGAAGTCCGAGGAGAGTTTGTCCACCTCGTCGAGCAGGAAGACCGGGTTGACGGTCCCCGCCTTCTTCATCATCTGGATGATCTGGCCCGGGAAGGCGCCGATGTAGGTGCGGCGGTGGCCGCGGATCTCGGCCTCGTCGCGCACACCGCCGAGTGACAGCCGCACGAACTTCCGGTTGAGCGACCGGGCAATGGACTTGGCGAGCGAGGTCTTGCCCACTCCCGGGGGGCCGACGAAGCAGATGATCGAGCCCTTCGTCTTCTGGACGAGCTGCCGGACCGCCAGGAACTCGAGGATGCGCTCCTTGATCTTCTCCAGTCCGTAGTGGTCCTCGTTGAGGATCTTCTCGGCCCGGGTGATGTCCTTGGACTCGCGTGAGGACTTCTTCCAGGGAACGGACACCAGCCACTCGATGTAGTTGCGCGAGACCGTCGCCTCGGCGGAGACCGGCGGCATCGCCTCCAGCCGTCGAAGCTCCGTGTCCGCCTTCTCGCGGGGCTCCTTGGGCATCCCGGAGGCCTCGATCTTCTTCTTCAAGTCGTCCACCTCGTCGGCCCGGTCGTCCTTCCGGCCGAGCTCCTGGTGGATCGCCTTGATCTTCTCGTTTAAGTAGTACTCCTTCTGCGCCTTCTCCATCTGCTTCTTGACCTTGTTGTTGATCCGGCGATCGATGTTGACCTTCTCGATCTCGACCTCCAGTAGGTCCTGAAGCTTCTGCAGCCTCTCGGCGGCCGTTTCCGCCTCGAGGAGCGTCTGTTTCTCGGGAGTCGCGACGGCCAGGTGAGCGGACAGCGAGTCGGCGAAGCGCTCCGGGTCCTCGAGCTTCAGCGACGCGGCGACGCCCTCGAAGGCGAGGGTGTGCGAGAGCTTGGCGTACTGCTCGAAGAGCACGAGCACCTTGCCCATGTACTCCTTCAGCTGCTCGGCGTCGGCCGGCCGCTGGGCCATCGGCTCGACGACGACGGAGATGAACTCCTCGCCTTCCTCGAAGTTGCGGATCTTTCCCCGCCGCACCCCCTCGCACATGACCTTGATGTGGCCGTTGGGGAGTTTCAGGGACTGGGCCACGGTCGCGACGACGCCCGTCTCGTAGATGTCTCGCGGTCGCGGGTCATCCAGCTGCGGGTTCTTCTGCGCGGCCAGGAAGAGTCTCTTGGAAGGCGTCCCGAGGGCCGCCTCGAGCGCGCGGATGGAGGAATCGCGGCCGACGACGAACGCCGCCATCTGGTGCGGGAAGACCACCATGTCCCGCAGCGGGACGAGTGGAAGTTTCTCGAGCGGCCGGATGGGGCTGTCCTGTGTTGTCATGTTCTTTTAGTCCTTCAAGCTCCGTGCCGAGGCGACTCCGAAATCGAGCTCCGGCAGGATGCGGGGGCGGCCTGCCGGATCGTTATCCAGCCTTGCGCAGGATGGTGATCGGGTTGGTGTGATGCTTGACCACGTCCCGGGTGATGACGCATTCCTCGATGTCGTCGTCCGAGGGGATCTGGTACATCACCTCGAGCATCAGGTCCTCGATGATGATCTTCAGGCCCCGCGCCCCCACGTTGCGGGCCAGGGCTTCCTCGGCGATGGCTTCGATGGCGTCATCGGTGAAGCGAAGCTGAACGTTCTCGAATTCCAGCATCGTCTGGTACTGCTTGACGAGCGAGTTCTTCGGCTCCTTGAGGATCTCGACGAGCGCGGACTGGTCGAGCTCCGAGAGGGTCGCGACGACCGGCAGGCGGCCGACGAACTCGGGGATCATTCCGAACTTGATCAGGTCCTCCGGGTGGACCTTTTCGAGCAGAGCGCTCGAGCGCTTCTCCTTCTTCGTCGCGATCTTGGCGCCGAAGCCCATAGTCTTCTCGGTCATGCGGCGGCTGATGATGTCCTCGAGGCCCACGAAGGCGCCGCCGCAGAGGAAGAGGATGTTGGTCGTGTCGATCTGGATGAACTCCTGGTGCGGGTGCTTGCGGCCCCCCTGGGGCGGGACGTTGGCGATCGTCCCCTCGAGGATCTTGAGCAGCGCCTGTTGGACCCCCTCGCCCGAGACGTCCCGGGTGATCGAGGGGTTCTCCCCCTTGCGGGCGATCTTGTCCACCTCGTCGATGTAGACGATCCCGCGCTCGGTCTTCTCCTTGTCGTTGCCGGCGGCCTGGTAGAGCTTCAGGATGATGTTTTCGACGTCCTCGCCGACGTAGCCGGCCTCGGTCAGGGTCGTGGCGTCCACGATCGTGAACGGCACCGACAGGAGCTTGGCCAGGGTCTGCGCCAGGAGCGTCTTTCCCGTCCCGGTGGGGCCGATCAGGAGGATGTTGGACTTCTGGAGCTCCACGTCGAGCTTGCGGTTCTTCTCCAGGTAGTCGATGCGCTTGTAGTGGTTGTAGACCGCGACGGCCAGCTTCTTCTTGGCCTGGTCCTGCCCGATGACGTAGCCGTCGAGGAACTCCTTGATCTCCTTGGGCTTGGGAAGCTTGGTCTCCGGGGTCTGGGTCTCCAGGACCCGATCCTCGGCGATGATGTCCAGGCAGATATCGACGCACTCGTCACAGATGTAGACGGTGGGCCCGGCGATCAGCTTCTTGACGTCCCTCTGGCTCTTATTGCAGAAGGAGCAGCGCAGCACATCACCGTTTCCGGTTTTCTTGGACATTCCGCCTCCGGGTTTGGGATGAGGAAGATTCTAGGCTGGCCCTAAGGAGTCGTCAACCCGGCCTTTGGTCCCGGTCTCCCCTCCTCCCGCGCCCATTCTACACACCCGACAGGATTAACGCGCGGCGGGGCCGAGTATTCCGGGCCTAACCCGCCGCCTTGAGGGCAATGTCGTCGCGGCGGCGGTAGATCTGGTCCACGAGGCCGTACTTCTGGGCGTCCTCGGCCTCGAGGATGAAGTCGCGGTCGGTGTCCTTGGCGATCTTCTCGATGGGCTGGCCGGTGTGGCTCGCCATGATCTCGTTGATCCGCTCCTTCAGGCGAACCAGGTCGCGCGCGTGGATCTCGATGTCGGTCGCCTGGCCCTGGAGCCCGTAGCCCAGCGGCTGGTGGATCAGGAAGCGGGCGTTGGGCAGGGAGTAGCGCTTGCCGGGGGCGCCGGCCGCCATCAGGACTGCGGCCATCGACGCGGCCTGGCCGATGCAGATCGTCGAGACGTCCGGCTTGACGTACTGCATGGTGTCGTAAATCGCCATGCCGGCGGTGATCACCCCGCCCGGCGAGTTGATGTAGAAGGAGATGTCCTTCTCCGGGTTCTCCGACTCGAGGAAGAGCATCTGGGCGATGATCAGATTGGCGATCGTGTCGTCGATGGGCTGGCCCAGGAAGATGACGTTGTCCTTCAGCAGCCGGGAGTAGATGTCGTACGCCCGCTCGCCGCGACTCGTCTGCTCGATGACCATCGGAACCAGGACCATGCCGCCTCCCTCGTGCTCATGCTCCATTAGCTGTTACTCCGCTCCACCAAGGTTGTAGGTGGCAGGTCGTAGGTCGTAGGTGGAGCCTTCCCTACCACCTAACACCCCCACCTACCACCTCATTTCACTTCCACGGGCTCGCCTGAGGGTAGCACCTTCGCGGCGTTGATCAAGAGATCCACGGCCTTGGCCAGGCGGATCTCGTCACGCAGGGCCTCCAGGCCGTCTCCTTTGGCCATCTGCTCGCGCAGCGCGGCCGTGTCCACTCCCCGACGGGCCGCGGCCCGCTTGAACTCCGCCTCGACCTCGGTGTCGGTGACCTCGATATTCTCCCGGCGGGCGATCTCGTCCAGGAGCAGGTACTCGCGGACCCGCCGCTCGGCGCCGGGGACGGCATCCTGCTTGAGCTTCTCCCAGTCCGCCTCCTTGGGGTCCACGCCGCTCTGGGCGAGGTAGCGCGCGTAGTCCTTCAGCGCGGCGATCGTCTCCGCCTCGACGAGCGTCTCGGGCGCCGCGAAGCTGGTGCGCGACAGCAGCGCGTCGAGGATGACGCGGCGGAACTGCCGCCGGCGCTCGCCCTGCTTCTCCCGCCGCACTCCCTCGCGGACCCTGTCCCGCAGGCCCTCGGCGGTCTCGTTGTCGGAGACGAGCTTGGCGAACTCGTCGTTGACCTCGGGAAGCTTCTTCTCCTTCAGCGCGACGAGCGTCAGCTCGTAGTCCACCGTCTTGCCCTTGAACTCGTCGTTGGGAAAGTCGTCGGCGAAGTTCTTCCGGAACTTCAGCGTCTGCCCCGGCAGCGCGCCGCGCAAGGCGTCGTTGATCTCCGGCATCGAGTCAGGATGGCCGACCTCGAGGGTGATCTTCTCGTCGCGGAAGGTTCGCGGGTTCTGTCCCGGCGCGAGGATCTCGACGAAGGTGCCCGCGATGTCCGCGACGGCGAAGTCCCCGGGCGCCGCCGCCCTCCCCTCGATCGGGTGGAACTCCGCGTGGCTCTCGCGCAGGCGGTCGATGACGTGCCCGACTTCTTCCTCGGTCGGCTCGATCGTCACGTCCTCGACAGGAACGCCGCGGTACTCGCCCGGGTCCACGGCGGGCTTGATGTCGAGCCTGGCCGTGAACCGGATCGGCCCGGGCGGGTCCCACGTCAGGCTCTCGACACGAGGCCGTCCGAGGACCGAGAGCTTCTTCTCCTCGATCGCCGAGGCCAGGGCGTCGGGGATCATCCGCTCCAGGACGTCCTCGCGGATCTGCTCGGCGAACTTCTTCGAGATGACGGACTCCGGGGCGTGCCCCTTGCGGAACCCGGGGATCGAGGCCTGCCTGGTGTAGGCCCTCGTCATTCCCCGCCAGGTTTGCTCGACTTCCTCCGCCGGGACCTCGATCTCCAGGACAGTCCTGGTGGGCGACTCCTCCACCGCGTTGATGACAGCCATCGGGGCGAGTTTATCGAATTGGTGAGTTGTGATTTGTGAACAGGGCGGACAAGACCTTTCAGCCCTGATCACAAATCACAAATCACCAATCACAAATTCTTCCTCGGAGCGAGGACTCGCGTGCCGCCACGGCGAGGAGAGAGAACCGCTTTCGGGCGAGCCGGCGGATTGGCAAGGTTGACGGCGGCGGAGATGTTGAGCCGGCCGAAGCCGAAGACGGCGTTGGGAATCGCGGAGCCCGGGAAGCCGCCGCAATCCTGGGTGGAAGTCAGGGCCACCGCGGTCTTCTCCAGGAGGCTGATCGTCGCCGTCACCTGCCCGAGGTACTGCGGCGCGGCGGAGAAGAGGAGCGCGATCGCGCCGGTGACGTGAGGACCCGAGGCCGACGTTCCCGAGAAGGCGGCCGTGTAGGTCCCGCCCGGCCGCGCGACGCGGGTGTTGACCCCGGGCGCGCTGATGTCCGGCTTCAGGCGGTTCGAGCCGTCGGCGGTGATCGGCCCGCGCGAGGAGAAGCCCGCGATCGCGTCGGTGTTCGAAGTGGCGCCCACCGAGAAGACCGCGTCGTAGAAGGCCGGCGGATCGGAGATCGTCGCGCAGGCCGGCCCGCCATTCCCGGCCGAGACGACCACGACGATCCCGGCCGCGCGGACGTTCTCGACGATGGACTTCAGGACGTTGGGGTCCGTGCAGCCTTCGCTGGTCGGGCAGCCCCAGGAGTTGTTGATCACGTCCGCGCCCAGGTCCGGCCGCGGGTTGGCGCCGTTGTGGTCCGTCGGCGCCACCATGAACTGGAAGCACTCCGTGTACCGTGCCGGTGTCCCGTTGCCGCGGTCCATGTTGCGGCAACTGATGAACTTCGCTCCCGGGGCCACGCCGATCTGGTTGCCCGCGCCGTCGTCGCCGACCGTGAGGCTGGCCGTCGAGGTCCCGTGCCCGTCGTCGTCGCAGGGCGTCGGCGAGTCCGAGCCACAGGGATTCCCCGTGGCCGCGTTGTGGATCGCGTCGTGCCAGTTGTAGTCGTGCGAGACGTTGACGCCGTCGAAGCCGCGGTAGTGGGTCTTCAGCGCGGGATGGTCCCACTGCACCCCGGTGTCCGAGTCGCCGACGACGATCCCGACTCCGGTGAAGCCGCGGCTCCAGACGTCCGGAGCCCCGATTTTCGCGATGTTGGGCTCGACCGTCGCCACGGCGGAAGGCGAGAGACGAGAGGCCGAAGGCGAAGCCTCGACGACGATCGGCTGCGGCTCCATGGGAACCTCGGGATTCACGGCGACGGCAGAGACGTCCGGGCGGGCCGCCAGCTCTTCGGCGACGGATCGCGTTCCCACGACCTCGATCATGTTGACCAGGTACAAGGAGCGGTACGGAATCCCTTTCGCGTCGAGGTCGGCGCGGAGGGCCGCCTGCGAGCTCTCCGCCAGCGACGACAGCGCCTCGTAGACGAACCTCGCCTTGTCGGGCTTCGCCGCGAAGGCCTCGGCGCCGGACAAGTCCGCCTGCTCGCGCATCACGACGAGGAACGACGCCGTCTCCTCCACCGCCTTGCCGGCGAAGATCCGCGGATCCATCCGAGCGTCGGAAGCGACAGCCGCCGCCGCCAGGAGGGCGCCGGGGAGTCCCAGGAGGAGGGTGAGACGCCGTTTCACCGCGGACATTGTAGC
>DATFQY010000216.1:0-59126 GCA_035263845.1 Thermoanaerobaculia bacterium
AGTGGATCAACACGGGAACGGTCTTCGCCCGCGACTCGACGACCAACAAGTTCCTCACGAACCGCGGCTCGGCGGGAACGCGGATCGACGTCAACCAGCTCGTCTCGGGCAAGACGCTGGCGACCGCCGCGGACGTCGTCAACGCCTTCGCGGACCGGTTCGGCCTCTCCGACATCCCGCCGGAGACGCGCGCGGCGTGGGCGAAGTACGTGGACTCCAATCCCGACGGAAGCGCCGGCTACTGGCGCAACGAACCGACCCGCCTGGACGTCAAGGTCCGGGGTCTGCTCCACCTGATGCTGACGAGCCCTGACTACCACCTTTGCTAGGGGGTTCGGGGGACCGCAAGGTCCCCCGCTGAGACTGCGAGCAAGGAGAACGCCATGCCGATCAACCGCCGCGAGTTCCTGTTCCGGGGAATCGGTGTTGCCACCGTTTCGGCCCTCGTGCCCCGGTTCGCCGTCGCGGGGGCGAGGAACTTCGAAGAGTCGCTCGCGCCGGGAGCGGCGAGCCGGGTCCTCGTCGTCGTCGAGCTCGCCGGCGGAAACGACGGGTTGAACACCGTCGTCCCCTACACCGATCCGCTCTACGCCACGCTGCGAAAAACGATCGGGGTGCCGGCAGCGTCGGTCCTGGACCTGAACGGCACGCTGGGCTTCAACCCGGTCATGACCGGTCTCAAGTCGCTCTGGGACTCGGGAAGGCTGGCGGTCATCGAGGGCGTTTCCTATCCCAACCCCAACCTCTCCCACTTCACGTCGAGGGACATCTGGCACACGGCGGACCCGGCGCTGGCGCAGCGCCGCGGGTGGCTCGGACGGTGGGCGGACACGGCGCTGGCGGACCTGGACAACCCGCTGTGCGGCTGCGCGATCTCGCAGTCGCTCCCCAAGACGCTGCTGGCCGACAAGGTCGTCTTCCCGTCCTTCACGAGCCTCTCGGCCTATGCTTACGCGACCGACGGGTCGGCCTCCTCGGACTCGGCCAACCAGGTCGCCGGCTTCGTCAAGGAGAACTCGGTCGAGCACGAGATCGAGACCCGCAACTCGGCCATCGCCGGCGTCGCCCGCGACGCCGCGTCGAGCTCGGCGACGTTGAAGCAGGTCACCAGCAACTACGTGCCGAAGGCGGCTTACCCGAACAACAGCCTGGCCAACGCGCTCAAGCTCTGCGCCGAGATCATCACCGGCAACCTCGGCACGCAGATCCTCTACGTGACCTACGGAGGGTTCGACAACCACGCCTCGCAGAAGACGGCGCACGACAACCTGCTGAAGGCCGTCTCCGACTCGATCAAGGCCTTCTTCGACGATCTCGACGGGCAGGGCAAGGCCTCCGGCGTTCTGCTCATGACGTGGTCGGAGTTCGGCCGTCGGCCGCAGGAGAACAACTCGCTCGGCACGGACCACGGCACCTCGAGCGTCCACTTCGTGGCGGGCAGCGCGGCGATCCGGGGCATCTACGGGCCCGCGCCGAATCTCGCCTCGCTGGACCGCAACGGCAACCTGACCTGGCAGACGGACTTCCGCTCCTACTACGGCACGGTCCTGCGCGACTGGCTGAAGGCGGACGCGGACGCGGTCCTGGGCAAGGGGTATCCCAACCTCGGGTTCGTCAACGCGAGCTACGTATAGTCTCGGCCCGTGATTAAGGGCCGCTCGACCCTGGAGGGGACCAGCCGGTTCGCGGCGCGCTCGCCGGCGGCGGCCGCGCACTTCCGCGAGGCGATCGGGGCGAAACTCTCCTCGATCGGGCTGGGGACGTACCTGGGAGACGAGGACCCCGCGACCGACGCCGGCTACGAGAAGTGCGTCGCCGCGGCTCTCGAGCGCGGGATCAACGTCTTCGATTCCGCGATCAACTACCGCGGGCAGCGAAGCGAGAGGGCGATCGGCCGCGCTCTTGCCCGGGCCATCGACGGCGGCCGCGTCCAGCGCGACGAGATCTTCGTCTCGACCAAGGGCGGGTATCTCCCGCACGACTCCGAGGACCCCCGCGACCCGCGCCGCTACATCCTCGAGACGTTCGTCGAGTCCGGAGTGGCGCCCAAGGCGGAGATCGCGCGCGGCGGCCACTGCCTGTCCCCCGCCTACCTCGAGGACCAGATCGAGCGCAGCCGCGCCAACCTTGGCCTCGAGACCATCGACCTCTATTACCTCCACAACGTCGAGACGCAACGCGGCTCCGTGGACGCGGCGGCGTTTCGGAAGCGCCTGGCCGCCGCCGCGAAGGTCCTGGAGGCGGCCGCGCGCCGGGGACGGATCGCCGCGTGGGGGCTCGCGACCTGGGACGGCCTGCGCGTCCCGCCCGAGCACCCCGAGCACGTCTCGATCCAGGAGGTCGTGGACATCGCGAAAGAAGCGGCGGGCGCCGGCCATCACTTCTCCGCGGTCCAGCTTCCGTTCAACCTGGCGATGGCCCAGGCGGTCGCCTATCCGTCCCAGGATTCCGGCGGGCAGCGGCTGCCCGCCCTGGCGGCCGCGGCGCGGGCCGGCCTGGCTGCGTTCGGGTCCGCTTCGCTCCTCCAGGGCCGGCTGGCCGGGGACCTGCCCGAAGAGATCGAGCAGACTTTCCCGGAGGCGTCCACCGGCGGCCAGCGGGCGCTTCAGTTCTCGCGTTCGGCCCCCGGAATGACGGTGTCCCTGGTGGGGGTCTCCACGCCTGCTCACGCGGCCGACAATTTCGCCCTGAGCGCCGTCCCGCCGGCCCCTCCCGAGAGGGTTTTGGGGCTATTTTCCTAGCTGTGGACTGTTGACTTGGTATTCGGATAGAATGCGGCTTTCCCGCCCGGACATCTAGTCAGCGCGGCGGGTGTTTGGGAGTTCATGTCCGAAGACCCATTCTCACGGCAAGGTTCCGGGTCCGCATTCGTCCAGACGGAGATTCCGTCAACGGGCAACGACCAGCCTCCCCGTCCGCATCGCCGGCGACGCCGTCGCCGCCGCCGCGGCGGTGGGGGCGGAGGCGGAGGGGGAGGCGGCCGCCCGGGCTTCGCGGGCGCGCAGGACCGCATCGACGAGCTTTCTCTGGCCGGGCCGGAACGCCCCGTTGAAGGAGTCTTGTTCCTTCCCGCCCGCGAGACCGCGCCGGGAGTCCTCGTCTCCGCGAAGGCGAACTACCTTCCCTCGCCGAGCGATCCCCTCATTCCGCGCGACCTGATCGGGCGCGAGGGCCTCGAGGCCGGCGCGATGATCAGCGGCGTCGCCGCCGACAGCGGCCGGCCGGTCGTCAAGAGCGTCGCCACCGTCGAGGGCCTCGAGCCCGCCGCCTTCCGCCAGCGACCGACCTTCAACGAGCTGATCTCGATCGATCCTCACGACCACCTCCAGCTCGAGACGACCTCCGACGAGATGTGCGGTCGCGTCACGGACCTGCTGGCCCCGATCGGCCGCGGGCAGCGCTGCCTGATCGTCGCGCCTCCCAAGGCCGGAAAGACGACCCTTTTGAAGAGGATGGCGCACGCCGTCTCGGTCAACGACCCGGACGTCTACGTCATCGTTCTCTTGATCGACGAGCGGCCGGAGGAGATCACCGACTTCCGACGCAGCGTCCGCGGGGAGGTCATTGCCTCCTCGGCCGACCTCTCGGCGGAGAACCACATCGCGGTCGCCGAGATCGTCGCGGAGCGGGCGCGGCGCCTGGTGGAGTGCGGCAAGCACGCGATCATCTTCCTCGACTCGATCACCCGGATGGCGCGGGCCTACAACCACATGCAGAAGGGGGGCGGCAAGATCATGTCGGGCGGCATCGACGCCCGGACCATGGAGAAGCCGCGCCGCTTCTTCGGCGCCGCCCGCAACGCGGAGGGAGGCGGGTCGCTCACGATCATCGCGACCGCCCTGGTGGATACCGGCTCGCGGATGGACGAGATCATCTTCCAGGAGTTCAAGGGGACCGGCAACACCGAGATCGTCCTCGACCGGGACCTCTTCAACCGCCGGATCTTCCCCTGCATCAACATTCCGCAGTCGGGGACGCGGAAGGAAGAGAAGCTGTACGCCCCCGAGGAGCTTCCCAAGATCGTCAAGCTGCGCCGGGCCCTGGCCGCGGTGGACAAGATCCAGGCGATGGAGCTCGTCCTGGGCCGGCTCTCGAAGTTCCCGACGAACGGCGCCTTCCTCAAGAGCTTCTAGCGCCGTCGCTGGCGGCGACGCCGCAGGTGATAGGTCGTAGGCGGTAGGTGTTAAAGCCGAAACCCGCGTCCTATCACCTACCACCTAACACCCACCGCCTACATGGAGTAGCCTAAAGCCTCAGAAAGAATGCTCCCCGAGGAGACGAGTCCCGAAGTCCGCGAGGCGCTCGAGGAGCTTCACCTCTATCTTTCCGACGTCCTTCCGCCGCTGGTCGTGGCGGAATCCTTCAAGCTGCTGGTCCGATACCCGCCTTCCCTGATGGCGAACAGCATCACCTCGTGGGCGGGGATGCAGCACCGCTCCGGGTCCAGCATCAAGATCTCGGACTACCTCTCCTTCGCCGCCAAGAAGGTGTTCCTGATCGGCGAGTTCCGGCTCGTCACGAAGGGCCCCTTCGCGGGGTTCCTCGACGAGCTCAAGCGACTCCTCCTCGATCGCTGTCCTCCCGAGGAGCGCGAGTCTCTGCGGCGCAACATGGCCCGCCTGGGCGAGGGCACGGACCCGTTCGCCGGTTCGGTGGACGCGCTGATCCTCGGCAAGGGCCAGTGGCCGCAGGCAGTCCCTCCCACCGGGCCGAGCCTGACTCCCGAGGAGCTGCGGCAGCTGCGCCGCTTCTCGCTCTTAATCGAGCGTTTCGACGCCCGCGCGGCGGCGGGCGAGCCCGAGGCGGTCCGGTCGGCCGAGCTGCTCGCCCACGCGTTGGCGATCGCCTCGCGCAGCTCCCGGTCCGCGCAGGAGTTCGAGGCGAATCTGCAGAAGATGGGCCTCGAGATGGAGACCGGCCAGGTCTTCCGCGCGCTGGCCGCCGGGCTTCCCGGTTGGCCACCTCCTCCCCCTCCGGTGCCCGGTTCCGAGGAGGAAAAGTCCCCGGTCGCGGAGAGCGCGCCGCTGGCCGCCATGCACAAGATCGTCGCGCAGCCGGAATTGCCGGGCGAGGTTGCCCGTCGCTTCAACGAGATGGTCAAAACCGCCTGCGAGCGCTTCAACGAGGGCGCCCTGCCCCAGGCCGTCACGATGCTGGACCTCGCCGAGAGGATCGTGAGGGAGAAGAGGGTGGATCCGACCATCGTCGAGGCGGTCCGCCATCAGGGAGACGAGAGCCTCGACGTGGAGAGGCTGCGGCGCTACTCCGAGATTCCTCGCCAGCACGCGCTGCTGCGCCGGGTGCTCAACTTCTTCGAGGCGACGCGGCCGCAGGGCCTGCTCGCCGATCTGTTGCGCGAGCTGAAGCGGGAGCGGCGCAAGCTCATTCTGCAGCTGCTCGAGGTGCACGGAGCTCCCTCGCGCATCCAGGCGATCGCGCGGCTCCAGGAGCCGTTCGGAAAGGGGGAGGGGGACGAGAAGTGGTATTTCCGCCGCAACCTCCTCTACCTGCTCCGCCGGATCCCGGGAACTGCCCAGAGCGGGCTGCTTCCCGAGGAGGACGTGGACATCGCCTCCCGGCACGCGGTCCTCCAGTTCCCCGCGCCGCTTCTGAAGGAAGCCGTGGCCAACCTCGGTCAGCTGCGGCACGACAAGGCCGAGGCCAAGCTGATCGCGCTCTTGGATGAGCTCGAAAAGATCCTGATGAAGCCGGGATCCGGTCCCTACGACGCGCGGGAGACACGCCTGCTTCTCGACCGGGTCGTCTCGGCCCTCGCGCGCTACGGAACCGTCGAGGCCAGGCGGGCCGTCGTCGATCACGGCCTGAAGAAGAGGGCCGAGCTCGGCGACACGATGTCCCGGCTCTCCGAGCTGGCCGGCCAGGACCTGTCCGCCGACGGCGAATCGCTGGAAAAGCTGTTGAACGCGCTCAAGGCGAGCACGCCCCGGCGCGTCTTCGGTCTCGCGCTATCTCAGAAAGAGGGCAACGCCAGGCACCTGATCGCCGCGCTCTCGACGACCCCGGCCTCGATGGTGCGGGAGGCCTTCGAGAGCCTGGCCAGGCGGTTCCCGGCCGAGGAGCTCGGCAGGGCGGCCACGAAGGCGCTCGCGACCCTGGACAGCGCCGGCCAGATCCCGGAGGCGCCCTACGACGCGCGGTCAGGTGAGATCGAGATCTTCGGGCTGCCCACCCTCGTCCAGGGATTCGCGGAGACGGCCGCCTCCGGTCTGCTCAAGCTGAAGGACCCGCGAGGGGAGATCGACGCCGAGATCGCGGTCCGCGGCGGAAGGATGAAGGGCTGCGAGGCGCGCGGTCTCACCGGGGAGGAGGCGTTCTACCAGCTCCTCGAACGGCCGTCGCCGGCTTCCTGGGTCTTCGAGCGCCTTCCTTCCGACCCCAGGGGAGATCCCTCGACGGACAAGCTGCCGGAGTTCGCGCCGCTGTGCCTGGAGGGAATGCGGCGCCACGACGAGTTCGTGCAGGCGGTCGTGGTCGTCCCCGACGATGCCCGCTTCGCCAAGACCCAAGTCCGGCCGGAACACCACCCCGACGAGCTCGACGGGATGTTCGTCAACGGCCTCTGGAACCTGATCGCGGGCGGCGCGACGCCGAAGGACTGCGAGGGCGCGCTGAAGGCCGACTCGTTCCGGATTCGACGGCAGCTCGTACACTGGGTGGAGACCGGTGCCCTTGCCCTTGAGTAGGAAGGCAGACGGTCCAAGGTCCAAAGTCCAAGGTCTGTCTAAGGTCCAGGGTCGAAGGTCCTAAAGTTCAAGGTCCAAGGTCCGTCTAAGGTCTCAGGTCGAAGGCCGGAGGGCCCCTTAACGCCTGCGGCTTTTTCGTTTGGTTCGACCGTAGTCGGCGGAGTCGTCGGACGGAGTCGCGGCGATCGGGATGCGGACCCGGGCGGTTGGTTCTCTCCGGTGGGGAATGTGGCGAGGAGGACGGGCCCTGGGCGCGGCGGCGTCTCTGCGGAACAGGTCGTCGGATGGCCATTGCACGGGGATGTCCCGGCCGATCAGTTTCTGAATGGCGTCGAGGGAGAAAACGTAGTCGTCGCAGGCGAGCGACACGGCGGTCCCCTGGGCTCCCGCCCGTCCCGTCCGGCCGATGCGGTGGACGTAGTCCTCGGGATCCTGCGGCAGGTCGTAGTTGATGACGTGCGACACGCCCTCGATGTGGAGGCCGCGGGAGGCCACGTCGGTCGCGACGAGGACCGCGAGGCGCCCCTCCTTGAACTCCGTCAGGATCCGGAGCCGCTTCTGCTGCGGGACGTTTCCCGCGAGAGCGCGGGTCGGATAGCCGGCGGCCGCCAGGCCCTTTACCAGCGCCTCGGCCGTCGAGCGGCGGTTGACGAAGATCAGGACTCGCTGGCCGCCTTCCTTCTCGAGGAGGCCGAGGAGGAGGTGGAACTTCTCGCTCGAGGAGACGTGGTAGAGCACCTCGGTGATCCCGTGGGCCCCGACTCTCTGCGGCTCGACCTCGACCTTTTCCGCGTTGTTGGTGTGCTCATAGGCGAGCTCCATGACCCGGAACGAGAGGGTCGCCGAGAAGAGCATCGTTTGGCGGCGGTGGTACGGCGGGCACCGCCGCAGGATCTTGCGCAGGTCCCGGATGAAGCCCATGTCGAACATCCGGTCGGCCTCGTCGATGACGAGGATCTCGACGTCCCGGAACGTCGTCGCGCCCTGCCGCTCGTAATCGATGAGCCGGCCGGGCGTCCCGATCAAGAGGTCGGGCGCTCCCTTGAGCGCATCGCGCTGCCGACGGTAGTCCATCCCCCCGAAGACCGCGAGGATGTTCAGACCTGTGTGCCGCGCGAGCTTCTCGGCGTCCTCCCGGATCTGGATGGCGAGCTCCCGCGTCGGGGCGACGACGAGCGCGCGCGGGCCCTTGCCCGGGCGAGGGCGGGGCGTCCGCAGGAGCCGGGTGAAGATCGTGATCAGGAACGCCGCGGTCTTTCCGGTCCCGGTCTGGGCCTGGCCGGCCACGTCTTTGCCGGCCAGGGCGATGGGTAGGGTCTTCGCCTGGATCGGGGTGGCGAACGTGAAACCGGCCTCCGCGATACCCTGCCTCACCGGGTCCGGGATGTCGTAACTCGAAAGGAGCGAGTCGGTTAAGTGGCTCGGCCGCCCGGCCGAAGTCATCGTCACTTTTCCATGGTACCAGAGGCGGGAATGGCCCGGCCGAAGTCGTCGAGAAGGGGAACCCCCGTCGCCCGGGCCAGGGCGATCCCTATGCGCCTCTTGTCTTTAGGCCCCGCGGCCCCCGCGAGCGGCTCGAAGCGGTCATCCAGCCGGGCGGCGAGCCTCTTGACCGCCCATGTCCACCAGGGCGGCAGCGGCAGGTAAGTCTCCCTCCAGCAGCGCAGGTCCGGCCTGGCGATCCGCCGGACCCGGACCTTCTCGAACGCGGCCGTGGTGATCGTGACCTCGTTGCGCCCGACCGCGATCGTCTCTTCCGCGAAGGCGAGGGCCGAGATGCCGACGAAAGCGAGCGGGGTCGAGATCGCGACCGTGACCGTCAGCGCGATCAAAACCGGCAGGGGAAGGTCGGTAAACCGGCCGGCCTTCAGCCCCGCCTCCCACGCTTCCTCCAGGTGCGCGCCGCCATAGAGCGCCGCTCCCAGGACCACGACCGCGGTCACGGCGAGCCAGGCACGGCCCCGGCGGGTCCGGGCGAAGGGGCGGATCTCGATGGTCAGCCCTTCGGGGCGCGCGTCGATCCGGATGCGCTGATCTCGATTCGACACGGGGCGCAATTGTATGATCCGGGCTCCCGGCTATCCGGCGAGGAGGGAGGAACAAAGAGTGGCTAAGAAGAAGGCAGCGAAGAAACGCGCGCGCGGCAAGGCTCGCAAGACCTCGAAGGCCTCCGCGAAGAAGGCCTCGAAGAAGAAGAGGGCCGCGAAGAGGGCCGCTCCCAGGAAGAAGGCCGCTCCGAGGAAGAAGGCGGCGGCGAAGAAGGCGCGCAAGGCGGCGCCGAAGAAGGCTTCGAAGCCCGCGAAAAAGCGCGCGTCCCGACCGAAGGCGAAACCGGCCGCCGCCGCGGCGGCGGTTGCCTCCCACGAGTCCGATTGGAGAGCCGAAGAGGAAACGCGGGGAGCGGAGAACGAAATGATGGAAGAGCGCGAGGCGGAACGGCTCGCGCGCGAAGCGGCGGAAGAGGCGGAGGAGGGGAGCCCTGAGTCCGGCAGCCCCGAAGAAGAGGCCGAGTGGTAATATAGTAGCCAACGGCACTCATTGCCGGACTCTCGTCCGGCTGTCTGAACGAGAAGGTCCCGAGCAATCGGGGCCTTTTCTTTGTCTAGCGAGGTATCGGCTTGGGTCGTCGCTCGTTGTCTAGATTCACGAACGTGACCTCGGCGGCGGTGACCTTGACTCGCTCGCGCCCGCCTTCGTCGCGCTGGGCGTAGACCTCCACGCCGATCGTGATCGAGGTCGTCCCGATGCTCACTACCCTCGTGTAGAAGGAGACGAGGTCTCCGACGTAGACCGGCTCGTGGAAGACGACCTCGCGCATCGCCACGGTCACGATGAAAGACGCGCCGTTGCGTTTCGCCTCGACGGCGCCCGCCTGGTCGATGTAGGAGAGGATCACGCCGCCGAAGATCGTTCCGTGAGCGTTCGTATCCTTGGGCATCATGATGACCCGTATGGAAGGCTCCGGCTGAGAATTCATGCTCGGCTCCGAAGGACCAATTCTTAAGGCCGCCTCGAGGTCGGGATCTTCGGAGGGCCATAGTCCAGCGAGACTCTTCTCACGATCCCGTCGGAGAGGTTGATGGTCATCGTCCCGTCGGCGTAGTAGTACGTCCAGATCTCGTGCGTGGAGGTCCCCTCCGTGCCGACGGTGATGGACGGCTTGCCCAGCGACTCGACGACCTGGTTTCCGGTGGTGCCCGGATCGATCCTGCGGCGAGCGGAGGTGACGTCTCCGGAGAGGACCGGCGCGCCGACTCCCGTCAGGGCCTCGGTCTTGCGGTAGAGCCGGCGCTCCCACCAGCGGGGCGCCCACACGGCCAGACCGACGAGGACGACGACCAGGAGGAGCCCGATGACGAGCCCGGTGCGCGGAGGACGCTCTTCGGTCATCGAAGCGAACCACTCGAGAGAGTCAATCTCTCGGGAGCTTAGCAGAGCGTTCCCATGATGAATCCGCATCCCTCGACGCGCGAATCGTTCGGGTAAGATCCCGCGCACCATGAAACAGAAGGTTACGGTTGTCGGCGCGGGGAACGTCGGGGCCACGGTGGCGCAGCGCATCGTCGAGAAGCAGATCGCCGACGTCGTCCTGGTGGACATCATCCCGGGACTTCCGCAGGGCAAGGCGCTCGACATGATGGAGTCGGCCCCGGTCGAGAAGTTCGACGCGAGGATGGTTGGCTCCAACACCTACGACGAGACGGCCGGCTCCGACCTGGTCGTCATCACCGCCGGCGTTCCCAGGAAGCCCGGGATGAGTCGGGACGACCTCGTCGCGACCAACGAGGGGATCGTCGGCGACGTCGTCCGCAAGCTCCTTCCGGGATCGCCGCACGCGATCCTGATCGTCGTCTCCAACCCGCTCGACGCGATGTGCGAGGTCGCGCGGCGCGTCTCCGGGTTCCCGAGGGAGCGGGTTTTCGGCATGGCGGGCGTCCTCGACTCCGCGCGCATGCGCTGGTTCCTGGCCGAGGCGCTCGGCGTGTCCGTCGAGAGCACGCAGGCGTTCGTCCTCGGCGGGCACGGCGATACCATGGTTCCACTTCCGCGCTACTCGACGGTCGGCGGGGTGCCGGTGACCGAGCTGCTTCCGAAGGAGAAGCTCGACGCGATCGTCAAGCGCACCCGCGACGGGGGCATCGAGATCGTCAACCTGTTGAAGACCTCGGCCTGGTACGCGCCCGCCTCGGCGACCGTCGAGATGGTGGACGCGGTCATCCGGGACAAGAAGAAGATCCTGCCCTGCGCGGCTTACCTCCAGGGCGAGTACGGAATGAACGACGTCTACCTCGGCGTCCCCGTCAAGCTCGGCGCGGGCGGGGCGGAGCAGGTCATCGAGATCACCCTGACGTCGGAGGAGAAGGCCGCTCTCGAGAAGTCGGCCGGCGCCGTCCGCGAGCTCTTCAAGATCCTCAAGGTCTAGACTCCGGCGTTGTCGGTCCAACGCCAGTCCTGGCCGCGGCGTCTCCACTCGCTGACCGGCGTCGTTCCGGTCGGCGTCTTCGTCGCCTTTCACCTCTGGGAGAACTCCACGGCGGCGCGCGGCGCCGACGCCTACAACGAGATGGCCCGCCGGCTCCAGGATCTTCCCTTCGCGGTGGCGATGGAGGTCCTCATGATCCTGCTTCCGTTGCTCTACCACGGCGTCTACGGGCTCTTCGTGAGCTCGACGGCGCGGCCCGACGTCGCCGCGGGGCCGTTCGTCCGCCGCTGGATGTTCTTCCTGCAGCGCCTTACCGGGACCGTCGTTTTCGCGTTCGTCCTGTTCCACCTCTGGACGACGCGGCTCGTTCAGCTGACGGACCATCGGGAGCTGGACCTCTTCCGCCAGGTCCAGGCCGCGGTCGCGAATCCCTGGATCTTCGCCTTCTACGTCGCGGGGATCCTGTCGGCGACGTATCACCTGTCGAGCGGGATCTGGAGTTTCTCGCTCGTCTGGGGACTGGCGGTCGCTCCCCGCGCCCGCCGGCGGATGGGCTGGGCCTGCGTTCTCGTCTTCCTCGCGCTCTCCTGGATCGGGCTCTCCGGGATCCGCGCCTTTCGAATGTAGGCGAGCCTATAATCCGGAGCCTTTCATGAAGGTCCACGAGTACCAGGCCAAATCCATACTCGCTCGATACGGCGTCGCGGTGCCGCGGGGAGAGGTGACCGACAGCCCCGCCGAGGCTCGGGAGATCGCCCACCGGCTTGGAGGGAGGTGCGTCGTGAAGGCGCAGATCCACGCGGGCGGCCGCGGCAAGGGAGGCGGCGTCAAGCTCGCGAAGGACCCGGAGGAGGCCTACCATCTCGCCAAATCCATCCTCGGGATGACGCTGGTCACTCCCCAGACCGGGCCGGGCGGCCGGATCGTCCGCAAGGTTCTGATCGAGGAGGCGCTCGACATCGCCCGGGAGCTCTACCTCGGCGTGACGCTCGACCGCGCGCGGGGCCTGCCCGCGATGATGGCCTCGAAGTCCGGCGGAATGGAGATCGAGGAAGTCGCCGCGAAGGACCCGGCGGCGATCATCCGCGAAGCGCTCGATCCGGGCGTGGGCATGTTCCCGTTCCAGGCCCGCAAGCTCGCCTTCGCGGTAGGGCTCGCCGGGGACAGTTTCCGGAAGGGCGTCGCCTTCATGCAGGCGCTTTTCAAGGCATACGTCGAGTCCGACGCGTCGCTCGCCGAGATCAACCCGTTGCTCGTGACGAAGTCCGGCGACGTCCTGGCGCTCGACGCGAAGATGAACTTCGACGACAACGCGCTCTACCGCCACCCCGACATCAAGGAGATGCGGGACCTCGCCGAGGAGGACCCGCTCGAAGTCGAGGCCTCGAAGTTCGGGTTGAACTACATCAAGCTCGACGGCAATGTCGGCTGCATGGTCAACGGGGCGGGGCTGGCGATGGCGACGATGGACTTGGTCAAGCTCGCCGGCGGCGAGCCGGCCAACTTCCTCGACGTCGGCGGCGGCGCCTCCGAGGAGCAGGTCAAGAACGCCTTCCGCATCATCCTCTCCGACCGGAATGTCAAGGCGATCCTCATCAACATCTTCGGCGGGATCATGCGCTGCGACATCATCGGCAAGGGCGTCGTCGCCGCGGTGAAGGAGATGGGTCTCTCGACTCCCGTCGTGGTCCGCCTGGAAGGGACGAACGTGGACGAGGGCAAGCGGATCCTGCGGGAGTCCGGGCTGAAGATCACCCCCGCGGACGGCCTCTCCGACGGCGCCCGCAAGGCGGTCGAGGCGGCGCGGTCATGAGCATCTGGGTCGGAAAACACACGCGCCTTCTCGTCCAGGGGCTGACCGGCCGCGAGGGGACCTTCCACGCCCTGGCGTGCCGCGACTACGGCACCAACGTCGTCGCGGGAGTCACGCCCGGCAAGGGAGGCACGATCCACGAGGGGATCCCGGTCTTCAACACCGTCTCGGAGGCGGTCGCCGCGACCGGGGCCAACGCCTCGATGATCTTCGTTCCTCCGCCGTTCGCCGCCGACGCGATCGTCGAGGCGGCCGACAGTGGGATCGCGATCATCGCCTGCATCACCGAGGGCGTCCCGACCAACGACATGATCCGGGTCAAGGCCTTCCTCGCGGAAGTCAACGCGAGGGGCGGGGGGGCCGCGACGGTCCGCCTGATCGGCCCCAACTGCCCCGGGCTCATCACGCCGGGGGAGTGCAAGATCGGGATCATGCCGGGCCGCATCCATGCTCCCGGAACCGTCGGCGTCGTCTCCCGCTCGGGGACGCTCACCTACGAGGCGGTGGACCAGCTGACGCGCCTGGGCATGGGGCAGTCCACGGTCGTCGGGATCGGAGGAGATCCCGTCAACGGAACCAGCTTCATCGACTGCCTGCGGGCGTACAAGGACGACCCGGGAACCGAGGCGGTCGTGGTGATCGGCGAGATCGGAGGAATGGCCGAGGAGGAAGCCGCCTGCTACATCGCCGGCAACCTCCGCAAGCCCGTCGTCGCGTTCATCGCCGGCCAGACCGCGCCGCCGGGACGCCGCATGGGGCACGCCGGGGCAATCATCGCGGGAGGCCGCGGAACCGCCGCCGACAAGATCAAGGCGCTGGAGGCGGCGAAGATCACAGTCGTCCGCTCCCCGGCCGACATCGGAACGAAGATGAAAGAGGTCCTCGGGAGGTAGATTGGAAAGAACTCTGACGATCATCAAGCCGGACGCCGTGGCCGCGGGAAAGACGGGGGCGATCCTGGCCCACCTGGAGAAGGCCGGGTTCGGGATCAAGGGAATGAAGCGGCTCAAGCTGACGATGGAGCTGGCACAGGGCTTCTACGCCGTGCACCGGGAGCGCCCCTTCTTCCACGGGCTCGTGAAGTTCATGACCGAGGGTCCCGTCGTCGTCGCGGCGCTCTCCCGGGAGAACGCGGTTTCCGAGCTGCGCAAGACGATGGGGGCGACCGACTCGCGCAAGGCCGAGGCCGGCACGATCCGCAACCTCCATGGAACCGACATCGAGCGAAACGCGATCCACGGCAGCGACTCGCCGGAGAACGCGGCGAAGGAGATCGCCTTCTTCTTCTCCGAGGCCGAGCTGATCTAGCTCTTGCCCTTGTCATCCTGAGCGAAGCGAAGGATCTTCCCCGGTGACCCCGGAGTAGATCCTTCGTCGCTGCGCTCCTCAGGATGACAAGGGGAAGGGTTAGTCGGATCCCTTTCTTCGGAGCGAGACGAGGATCCGGTTCGCCACCCCTCTCAGGATCGCCACTTCCCTCTGAGAAAGCGGCCGGCCTGCGATCAGCCTCCGCCACTCGCGAAGCGTGCGATCGCGGTGGCCCGTGTCGTAGAAGCCGATCGCGTCGAGCGCCCGGTCCCAGTGCTCGATGGCTCCTTCGATCTCGCCCAGGGGCGCCAGGTCTTCCTCCTCCGCGGCGCCCGAGGGCGAGAGGGCCGCGGCGGCGAGTGTGACCGCGACGGCGTGGGAGACGTTCATCGTCGGAAAGGAAGGGTCCGTCGGAAGTCTCAGAAAAACCGAGGCATGCGAGAGCTCCTCCTCGGTCAGGCCGCTCTTTTCGGGGCCGAAGACGAAGCCGATCCGCTTCTGGCCAGCCTCTTGCACTAAGCCCGGGAGATCGGCCGGACCGAGCGCGCGGCGCTCTCCCCGGCCACGCAGCGACGAAGTGGCAACGACAACAGCGAGATCCGCGACCGCGAGGGGAAGCGATTCGAAGCGCCGCAAGCCTTCCAGAACATCGTCCGCCCCCGAAGCCAGCCGGTGGGATTCCTCGTCCGGGAGCGCCGCCGGTTCGACCAGTCTCAGGTCCTCGATCCCGAAGTTCCGGCAGACCCGGGCGATCGAGCCGAGGTTTGCAGGAAGCCCTATCCTGACGGCGACGACGGCGCTGGAACTCGGGTCCACGGCGGAATTATCAGGCCCCGGCGTCCCTTATCGGAGACAGATGAAAACCCGCTTCGCGATTCTCATCGCCGCCCTGCTGGCGGCGGCCTCTGCCGGGGCGCAGGAGAAACCCAGCCCGCCGGAGAAAGGCAAGGAGAAGGAGAAGCTTCCGGCGTACACCGAGTCGGCCGGCAGCGAGTACGTCATGGTCCCTGTCGTCGTCCTCGACAAGAAGGGCCGGTTCGTCGAGGGACTGGAGAGGCAACACTTCCAGATCCGCGTCCAGGGAGTTCCCGTCGAGGTCGACACCTTCGAAAAAGACGACACGGCGCCGGTGTCCTGGGCGTTCCTGATCGACACCTCGGGAAGCATGAGGCTCGCCAGCAAACTGGAATACGCCAAGTCCGCGGTCCGTCACATCATCGCGACCCGAAAACCGGGGGACGATTTCGCGCTCTTCGCCTTCGCCGAGGACGAGGTCAACCTCGTCGCGGATTTCTCGCGGGACACCACCAAGCTCCTGGCGGCCCTGGGCGACCTCGAGGCGGGCGGTAAGACGGCCCTCTTCGACGCCGTCGCCGCCACCCCCTCCCGCATGATGGCCGGTAAGAACGGGAAGCGGGCGATCGTCCTCTTCACCGACGGGGTGGACAACGCCAGCAAGCTGACCCCGGCGGAGATGGCGGAAATCCTTCAGCAGGTGTCGATTCCGGTCTATGCCATAGGCATGAAAAATGCTTCCTTCGACCGTTTGACGGATGAAGAGCGAAGCCAATTGTCTGTGGACAACTTGAGGATGCTGGCCGCTTCCAGCGGTGGAAAAATGTATCTGCCGGGCGGAGAAGAGGATCTGGCCCCGATCGCAGAAAAGATCGGGGCGGAGATCCGCAAGCAGTACCTGCTGGGCTTTACGGCGTCCGGTCAGGGTGAGCTAAAATACCGGCTCCTGGTCGTTTCGGTCCTGAAGAGGGGTAGTTGGGATATTCGAGCCCGCCGAGGTTACCGGGGAACCGCCCCGGTTACCACGGGGTCTCACTAACAAGAGGAGGTTGGTACCTATGGTCAACCGAAGGTGGACCCAAACGGGTCTGACAGGCGCGGCGCTTCTTCTAGGCATCTTCGGGCTCAACGCGTGCGCTACCAAGCGCTACGTTGGCGAGGAGGTCTCTAAAAGCAGCGCTACCGCCGAGAAGCGGATCAACGAGGTGGAGTCGCAGGTCGAGGCGACTCAGACGAAGGTTCGCGAGCACGACACCAAGATCGCAGAGCTCGACAAGACGACGCGCGACGCGTTGGAGCGCGCGGAAGCGGCCGGCAAGCTGGCCGAAGGCAAGTTCGTCTACTCCCTGGTCCTCTCCGACGACGCGGTGAAGTTCCCGCTCAACAAGCACGAGCTCTCCAAGGAAGCGCAGGACAAGCTGGCTGAGTTCGCCGGCCGCCTGAAGGGCGAGAACAAGAACGTTTACCTGGAGATCCAGGGGCACACGGACTCGACGGGATCGCCGCAGTACAACATGTCGCTGGGCGAGGCCCGCGCCGAGGCCGTTCGCCGCTTCCTTTCCAAGCAGGGCATCGCGCTCAACCGGATGTCCACGATCTCTTATGGCCAGGAGGAGCCGGTCGATTCCAACAAGACCAAGGACGGGCGGGCCAAGAACCGCCGGGTCGTGGTCGTGGTTCTCGCCTAGCTTCGATCTCCGTCAGCTCTCTCTCGCGCCCCGGGCTTCCGGGGCGCTTTTGTTTTTCTTCGCAGTTGCGCCAGCGCCTCCAGGAAATCCTTCGGCAGAGGCGACTCGACGCGGACCATCTCGCCACCGCGGGGATCGGCAAACCCCAACCGCCGGGCGTGAAGCATCTGCCTCGCAAACTGCCGACTGTCGACTGTCGCCTGTCGCCTTCCATAGACCCTGTCTCCCACGACCGGGTGCCCCGCCTCGGAGAAATGAACCCGAATCTGGTGCGTCCGCCCCGTCTCGAGCTCGACGGAGACGAGGGCCGCGCCGTCGAGACGCTCGAGCACGCGGTAGCGCGTGACGGCGCGCTTCCCGGGCTGGCCGCGGCGGGCGACGCCCCGGCGCAGGTCCCCGCGGTCGCGGACGAGGTCCGCGGAGAAGACGCCGGAGTCCGGCAGGCTTCCCTCGACGATCGCGGCGTACTCCCGCTCGATGTCGTGCCGCTTGAAGAGGTCCTGGAGGAAGTGGAGCGCCTCGCGGGTGCGGGCGAAGACGACGGCTCCCGAGGTGTCGCGGTCGAGCCGGTGTACGACGAACGCCGTGGGGCGCTTCCGGAAGCGGTGGTGCAGGTATTCCAGCAGGCGGGCCAGCAGCGTGTCCTTCTCCCGCTCGACCGTCGGTACCGTCAGGAGGCCCGCGGGCTTCTCTACGACGACGAAGTCCGGGTCCTCGGCCAGGACCGTCAGCCGGGTCCGCACCCGGTGCCGGGCGGGGCGGTCCGGAGTGTAGGAAAGCCGCGGGTCGTCGCCCACTTCCAGCCCCGGCTCGTCGGCCGCCTTGCCCTCGAGGTCCACGCGTCCGGCCCGCACCGCTTCGCGCGCTGCGCGGCGGGAGAGCCCGAACGCGCGCGAGACCGCGAGGTCGAGCCTCACGGCCGCCCGCCCGCGGGAACGCGGACCTCGATGAAGAAGCCGGGGTCCCCGATTCTCGCGCCCGGCCGCGCGCCGGGGCCGAAGGCCCTGGCGACTCGAAAGTCGCGCTCGATCGCGGCGCCCAGCTCCACGTTGTAGTCCTTGCCGAACGCCGTCGCGCCCTCTCCGACCGCGAGGACGTTGACCAGCACGACGGCGTCGGGAGGATCGCTCTCGAGCCGCCGGACGATTTCCTCCTCGCCTGCCCGGTCGAAGCGGCCCGGAAAGAACTGGTCGGCGGGCAGCGGGTTTTTCAGGTTCAGGACGTAGTGGAAGAACCCGCCCTCCGGAAAGCCCGCGAGCGTCCGGCGGGGAAGGTTCCGGCCGGCGAGGTCCTGGAGAGCGAGTGAAGTCGTCCACGCCACGGGCTCGGCCAGCCGGACGCTTCCCGCCGGCGTGGCCACGTTCGTCCACCCGGGACGGCGATAGACGTCGGCGAGGACGAGGACGCGGAAGCCGAGGAGGACCGCGAGGGAGCCGGTGGCGAGAGCCGGCGAAACGGGGCCGACGGAGTCCCTGGCTTTCTCCGCAGCGCGCCACAGCGCCCCGCATGTCACGACGACGGGCAGCGGCAGGAAGAACGCGTTGTAGGGCCCCGCGTAGCCCGCGGCGAGGAGAACCCTCGCTCCGAGAAGCGCCGCGAGGAAAAGGACCGAGTCGGGGACGCCTTCGAAGATCCCGGTCGGCGGCCGGCGGCGAAGCCGCTTGAGGAGACGGGCCAGCGCGGCCAGCGCGAGCACCGGAGGGACGATGCGGACGAACGGAGGGAGGAGCGAGAGCGTCGGGCTCCAGCTCGCCGGCGGCCTCCACGCCGCTAGCGCGATCGCGCCCAAGAGCGCCATGGTCGCGGCCGTGATCGCCGCCCGCGAGCGGGAACGGGGCGGGAGCGACCGCGAGACGGCGGAGGCCGCCGCGAGGAGCGCGCCGAGCAGGACGAGCGCCATCGCGACGAGCGCCAGCTCGACAACGCGGAACCCCGGCCGGTCGAGCCCCGCGTAGACGCGGTAGACGTTCTGAAACTCCGCGGGCGGGTGAACGAGTGCGAGCCAGCCTCCGGAAACGAGCCGCGCGACGGGCGTCCTGAGCGAGACGGCGGCATAGACGACGGCCGAGGCGGCGAGGGGAAGGATCGCGAGCGAAGGCCATCGCCGCGGCCGCCATCCCGCTTCGAAGAGGAGTGCCGCCATCGCCGCGAGCCCGATCTCGGGCCGGGAGAGGAGCGCCACGAGAAGGCAGAAGCCGGCCCAGCCGTCGCGCGGGCTCTCGCCCGACGCGAAGACGAGCGCCGAGGTGACCGCGGCGACCGCCGCGGCAGTGTCGAAGCTGAAGGGGAAGAGCCATCCTCCAGGCTGGATGAAGTAGGCGAGGGCGACCGCGAGCGACGTTGCCAGCGCCGCGCGGCCCGGTGAGGCCAGGCGTGCCGCAAGCCGGCGGAGCGCCTCGAGGTTCCAGAGGGCGAGGAGAGCCGCGAACGCGATCCTCGCGCCCAGACTCCCGGGCGCGGCGCGCTCGATCGCGGCGCCCGCGTAGGGCGCGAGCGGGCCGTGGAAGAACTGGACGTCTCGGTAGAGCCTCTCTCCCTGCGCGATCCGCCGCGGGACCATGAGCTCGCGCCCGGAGTCCACGTAGGGCTGGATCCACCGGTTCCAGGAGACGAGCGCGAGGAGCAGGAAGACCGCGTAGGGAAAGAGAACCTGGAGCGCGCGTTTCAAGGGCGGGATGGTAGCTCACGGCGAGGCTCTTGCATTTCCGCCCTCCGTGACGCTCATCGAGAGACTTCACCGCAACGGGATCCGCCGGCTCGGGGACAAGAAGTCCGGATTCCGCTACGAAACGGCGCAAGGAGCCTCCATTTCCGCGAAGGACCGCGAGCGCATCGCAGCTCTGCGGATTCCGCCCGCGTGGAGGGATGTGGCGATCGCCGCTTCGGAACGGCCGGCGGTCCAGGCTGTCGGGCTCGACGCGGCCGGGCGGTGGCAATACCGATACCACGAGGCGCACGCGCAGCGGCGCGAGAAGAGAAAGCAGGAGCGCCTGCGGCGGTTCGCGCAGGCCCTCCCGGCGATGAGGAGGACGATCCAGGCCGACCTGGGCAGGCCCGGGCTCCCGCGCGAGAAGGTCCTCGCGTGCGCGCTGCGGATCCTCTCCTCCTGTTTCCTGCGTCCCGGCAGCCGCGTCTACGCCGAGGAGCACGGCAGCTACGGCCTCGCGACCCTGCGCCGCAAGCACGTCTCGATCTCGGGAGACCTGGTGAGCCTCGATTTCCCCGGCAAGTCCGGGAAGCGCCAGACCCGGCAGCTGCGTGACCGCCGCGTCGCGAGGATCCTGCGGGAGCTTCTGAAGACGTCCGGAAGGGTCTTCCGCTACCGCGACGAGGAAGGACAGTGGACCGAGGTGCGGAGGCGGCACATCAACGAGTACATCAAGGGAGCGATGGGGGAGTCGTTTTCCGCCAAGGATTTCCGAACCTGGGCCGGGACGCTGATCTGCGCCTGCCTGCTTTCGCGCGTCGAGCCCGAACCGGAGGAATCGAAGACCGTGCGCCGAAAGAAGATCGTCCAGGCGGTGCGCGAGACCGCCGAGAACCTCGGCAACACGCCGGCCGTCTGCCGGACCTCCTACATCTCTCCGCGGGTGATCCGGAGCTTCGAGAAGGGAGCGGCCATCGCGGCCTGCTCCACGGCACCGCACGACCTGATGGCCCGCCGCGCGGCGCCGCTCGCGCCCGCCGAGAAGGCGGTCCTGGGCCTGCTGCGCAACGGCGCCCACTGAGGCGGACGCCGCTACCCGCTACGATAGCCGTCGTGCAGGAGAAGATGGCGAGCCGCAACCGGCTCGTCCGGGCGGTCGCGTCGGCGACCTCGCGCGTCTGGTTTCCCGCCGCCGTCGCCGCGGCGGCCGCCGTGCCCAGGCGGATGGCGCGGCCCCTCTCGCGGGCCGTGGGAGCGGGCTACTTCCGGACGCGGGCCAAGTATCGCCGCGCGATCGAGTCCAACCTGTCGGTCATCCTCGGCCGTTCCGCCGATTCCCCGGAGGTCGAGCGCGCCGCGCTGGAAATGGTGCGAGGCCACTCCTCAGCGTGGTTCGACTTCCTCCGTTTCGTCCTCGCGACGCCGGAGGAGGCCGCGCTCTTAATCGAGAGCGTGACCGGCTTCTCGCGCCTCGTCGAGGGGCGGATGCGGGGCAAGGGCGTCCTGCTCCTGACCGGGCACCTGGGCAACTGGGAGATCGGCGGCCTCATGCTCGCGCAGATCCGGCAGCCGATCCACGTCGTCCTCGTCCCGGACCGTTTCCCGGGCGTCGAACGCGTGCGCAAGAAGCTCCACGCGGGCGCCGGCGTCACGGAGATCCCCGTGGACAGGACGATCGCTCCAACCCTCTCGGTGCTGCGCGCCCTGGAAGACAACGCGGTCGTCGCGATGCAGGGGGACCGGGACTTCGACAACACCGGCGTCGCGGTTCCCTTTTTCGGGCGCGACGCTTACTTTCCGCGCGGGCCGCTGCGAGTCGCGATGGCGACCGGCGCCGTCGTCCTGCCCTCCTTCATCGTGCGAGTCCCCGACGGCCGCTACCGAGCGATCATCGAGGAGCCCCTGGAGATCGACACCGACGGTTCGCGCGACGAGGCCCTGCGCCGCAACCTCGCCCGTTACGTCGAGGTGCTCGAGCGCTACGTCCGCCAGTACCCCGATCAGTGGTACTGCTTCTACCCCTTCTGGGACGATCCGAGTCGAAGGGATTTGTGAATTGTGATTCTTGTGATTTGTGATTAGGGCGAAAAGGCCCCGTTATCGCGAGATCGTCAGTGGGGGCGCCTGGCGGTGACCGCGGCGACGAAGAAGGCGTCGTAGTGGCGGGCCAGCTCCTCGACGTCGGGGAGGATCTCGGGCCTCTCGAAGCCGGCCTTTTCCAGCGCCCTCCTCCAGTTCTCCGGGGTCAGGAAACCGTGGTTGGGTCGGGTCGCGGCGTCGGTCGCGACCCCGGTGAAGTTCTCGAGAAAGTTGAAGACGAACTCGACGTAGATCGGCTGGCCTTCGAACGGGCGCACGCACTCGGAGAAGACCGCGAAGCCACCGGGCTTGAGCGTCGCGCGGATCCGCTCGAGGGCGGCGTTCAAGTCCTTGGCGATGTGCACCGTGTTGACGGCGTAGACCACGTCGGCGATCCCGCGTTCGACTCCCTGCTCCTCGAAGCTGCGGTCCATGTCCAGGCGGACGTAGTCGACCCGTAATCCGGGAAACCGGGCCTTCAGGTTCCGCTCGGCCCGTCGCAGGAAGGTCGGCACGATCTCGGAGAAGACGTAGCGCCCGACCCGCGGGAGCGCCGCATCCCGCGAGAGCCTCTCGGCCACCGCGAGCGCCGCCGAGCCGGACCCTCCGCCGATTTCCACGATCGTCGCGGGCCGCCCGGCCGGCAGCGCCCGGACGACCGCCTCGGCTCCCAGCCGGTTGTTGATCTGGTAGAGGAGGTTCTCGTTGGAGAAGTAGTCGAACCAGAGGGGGAGCCGCACCGGTGAGAAAAGGATCTCCTCTCCCGTTTTCTCCCCGCGCAGGAACTCTCCGACGTGCTCGACCATCGCCCTCACGACCGTGAAGGGCGGCATCGACCGCGGGTCGATCGCCCGGGCGCGGGCCTCCGCGCGCTCGGGATCACCGGGGGGCAGTGGTCCCCGCGAGCGGTAGACGGGCCCGGATGCCGATTCGGCGCGGTCCACGTAGCCCTCGGCGGCCAGCTTGCGAAGGAACCAGCCGAGCGGGATCTCGGCGCGGGAAGCGAACCCCTTCGAGCGGGCGATCTCGGCGGCCGACGTGCCGGCGACGAGCGGACCCTCGAGGTCGAGGTCGCGCACGAGGCGCAGGACCATGTCGGTCGTGAACCGGTCGAACTCTTCGCAGCAGAGGACGAACTCGGGTGTGAAGAGAGAACGGATCTCGGGATCCTCGATCCGCAGCAGCAGCGCCGCGATCTCCTCCGTCCGGTCCGTCACCGCGCGATTCTAGACGGCGTGACAGCGACGGTAAACTGAATGCCTCCATGCGAAAGACCCTTGCCCTGGCGGCGCTGCTTGCCGCGCCCCTCGCGTCCGCCGCCGAGCCGCCGCGCGTCGTCGTGCTCGGGTTCGACGGCGTGGATTCCCAGATCGTCGAGCAGATGATGGCGGCGGGACGCCTCCCGAGCCTCTCCGCGCTGAAGCAACGGGGCGGGTACTCGCCGCTCTTGCCGACGGTCCCGGCGCAGACTCCCGTCTCCTGGGCCACCTTCTCGACCGGTCTCGACCCCGGCGGCCACGAGATCTTCGACTTCCTGAAGCGGGATCCCGCCGACCTCGTTCCGACCTTCGCGGTCGCCCAGGAAACGACCGAGCGTGTTCTCTTCGGCCGTTCGACCGGGCTCATCCTCGGCGCGATCGGGCTGATCGTCTTCCTCGCCGCGGGCGCCCTCGCGGCGTACTTGACCAGAAGGCGGATGGTCCTCCTCGTCTTCGGCCTGCTGGGTCTCGGGTTGGGAGAAGCGGTGTTCGAGGCGGCCAGGAGATGGATCCCGGCGGAGCGCCCCGGTGTGAAGAACAACCGGCTTGGAAAAACCTTCTGGAGCGAGGACGGGGGCCGTCCCGCCACCGTCCTTCGGATGCCGGTGACCTTTCCGCCGGAGAGCTTCCCGGACGGGAGGCTGCTCTCGGGCCTCGGAGTCCCGGACCTGTCGGGCCGGATCGGGAAGCCGTCCTACTTCACGTCGGATCCTTTCTTCACTCCGCGCGAGGGCAACGACTTCTCCATCGAGGTCGTGCGGCTCTCCACCAACAGGGGCAGCCAGACGACGAAGATCGCCGGACCTCCCGGCAAAGCGTTCGGGAAGGCCGGAACGATCGATCTGCCGCTGACGCTCGTGGTCCTTCCGGGGCGCGACAGGCTCCTGGTCGAGGTCGGAGGCGACAAGGCGGCGCTCGCTCCGGGCCAGTGGAGCCCGTGGATCTCCATGCCGTTCCGAGTCAACCCGCTGATCACCGTCTGGGGTTACGGGCGCTTCCGGCTCCAGAGCGTCGCGCCCGAGATCGCTCTCTACCTTTCGCCGATCCAGTTTGACCCGGCGAAGCTCCCTCCGGGTTTCGCTCTCTCGTCCCCTTCCGGGTTCGCGAAGGACCTCCTCGAACGGTTCGGCCGCTACAAGACGATGGGCTGGGCGATCGACACGTGGTCCATCCAGTCCGGGACGCTCCCCGAAGACGCTTTCCTCGAGGACGTCGCGGCGACCGCCTCGCAGGAGCGCCGCATGCTGGAGTCGCTGCTCGGCGGCAAGGAGCGGCTCCTCGTCCACTACTTCGAGTTTCCCGACCGCGTGGCTCACGTCTTCTGGAGGTTCCGCGACCCCAAGCACCCCGCCTACGACGTGAAGCTCGCCGCGAAGTACGGCGGAGAGGTCGAGAAGTCGTACGAGACGATGGACGCGATCGTGGGCGACACGATGAAGAAGCTGTCGCCGCAGGATGTCCTCGTCGTCCTTTCCGACCACGGCTTCGCGACGTGGCGCCGCTCCGTCAACTACAACTCGTGGCTCGTCGAGAACGGGTACCTGGTCCTCTCGGCCGGCGCTCAGCGCAAGAGCCTCGAGGCGCTCTTCTCGCGCGGCCAGTTCTGGGAGGCCGTGGACTGGAGCCGTTCCCGCGCGTACGCGATGGGACTGGGCGACGTCTACATCAACCTCAAGGGGCGCGAGAAGAACGGGATCGTCGAGCCGGGCGCTCCGTACGAGTCGCTTCGCGCGGAGCTCGTGTCGAGGCTGACGCAGCTGACGGATCCCGCCAACGGGGAGCGCGCGGTCTCGAGGGTCTTCAAGCGGGAGGAGGTGTACCGGCGCTTCGACCCGAAGCTCATCCCGGACCTGATCGTCGCCAACCTGCCCGGCTACCGCGTCTCCTGGCAGGCCTCCCTCGGCGTTCCCACCGAGACCGTCTTCGAGGACAACCGTGACGTCTGGAGCGGCGACCACTGCTCGCTCGACCCCGAGCTGGTGAAGGGGGTCTTCTTCGCTTCGAAACCCTTTCGGGCGGCGCAAGTCCCCGGCATCGCCGACGCCACGGCTTCCGTACGCGCCCTTCTCGGCGCTCCGGCGCCCCCCGACGCAGCCGGGAAATCCCTCTGGTAACGAGCAATTTGTGATTTGTGAGTGGGGATTTGTGATCAGGACTGAAAGGCGGCCGGCGGGCGGACAGAAGCCTTCGCGCCCTGTTCACAAATCACAAATTACAAATCACAAATTCTTGGTCGCCGCCGGCCTGCTCCTCTGCGCCATCGCCGCAGCTCGGACGGAACCAAACTCCGATCTGCAAAAACTGCGTTCCCGGATCTCGACGCTGCAGGGAGAGCTCGAGGAGAGCAAGAAGAAGGTCGCCACGCTTTCGGAAGAAGTCCGGCGGCTGGACCTGAAGCTCGAGATCGCGCAGCGCGAGTCCGAGCTCGTCGCGGCGACGAGGGAGGACTTCACCCGCCAGCTCGTGGCGACGCGGGCCGCCCGGGAAGTCTCGGCGGGCGCCTCGGAGAAGCTGGTGAAGGCCCTGGCGGCCCGCGCCCGCGTGCTCCACCGGCTCGGCCGGTTCGGATACTTCCGCGTGCTTCTGGAGTCCCGCGATGTCCACGACTTCCTCCAGGGCATCGAGAGGCTCGACGCGCTCGCCCGGCGGGACGGGAAGCTCCTCGCCCGCTACCGCGAGATCGAGGCGCGCAAGCAGGCGGACCTCGCGAGGGAGGAGGCCCTGAAGGGAGAGCTCGACCGGCTCTACGCCCAGGGCAAGAAGGAGGTCGCGCAGATGGCGTCGCTGCGGCGCGAGCGCGAAGCCCTTCTCACGCGCGAGAAGAGCGCGACCTCCTCGAGGCGGGATGAGGTCGTGGCACTTTCCGACAAGGCGGAGCGGCTCGAGCGGCTTCTGGAGCGGCTGGCCCAGATGTCGCCAGGTGACGCGCCGTCGGCCTCCGGAGGAATCCGTCCCTGGAAGGGAGTCCTGGACTGGCCCGCCCGCGGCACCGTCATCGAGACGTACGGACGCCACCGGCATCCCAAGTTCGACGCCTTCACGTTCTCCAACGGCGTCTCCCTGTCCATGGCGGCGGGAACCCCGGTGCGCGCCGTCTACGCCGGCCGTGTGATCTACGCGCAGTGGCTGGCCGAGTACGGGAACCTCGTCATCCTCGACCACGGGGACGGGGTGCTGACCCTTTACGCCTGGCTACAGTCGGTGGCGGTCCCGGCGGGCTCGCAGGTCGCCGCGGGGGCGGCGGTCGGGGCGGCGGGATGGGGGCCGGGGCGGGAGGAGCCGGGACTCTACTTTGAGGTACGAGATCACCAGAAGGCCAATGATCCGGTTGCGTGGCTGAGATAGGAAGAGAGAGTCCAACGTCCAAGGTCCAAGGTCCAAGGTCCAAGGTTTGGACAAGGAATTCCGGCCGTCGGACGAGGTGTTACCATCCCTACAATGAAATCCAATCGCGCCAGACTGCTGTTCGTCGTCGGCTCCGTGGCGGCCCTGCTGTCGCTTCGTGCCGTGTCCAGTCCCTCCGGATCGGGGAAGGATCCCGCGACGCGGGCCCTGTCGATCTTTTCCGACGTGTTCACCCTGACCCGGCAGAACTACGTCGAGCCGACCGAGACCAAGAACCTGCTCGACGGCGCCTATGACGGTATGTCGGACGCCCTGGACCCCTTCTCCTACTACGTCGCCGCTTCCGACCGGGCGGCCTACCGCGCCCAGGAGAGCTCCGGAGCCCTCGGCCCCGGAATCGTGATCGCCCGCCGCGGGGGCTTCCCCTACGTCGTGGCTCCCATGCCCGGATCGCCAGCCGAGAAGGCGGGGATCCATCCCGGTGATCTGCTCGACACCGTGGACGGCAAGGCCGTCCGCAACGCGTCGCTCTGGAAGGTCAAGGCGGCCCTGGAAGGTCCCGAGGGCTCCCACGTCGAGGTCACGGTTTTCCGAGGCGGAGACGAGAAGAAGGTCACGCTGACGATCCCGCGAGCGAGATTCGAGCCTCCCGCGCCCTCGACGAGCTGGCAGAAGGACATCGCGGTCGTGAAGATCCCGGCCGTGACCGCCTCGACCGCGGGCAGCCTGCGGCAGACGATCGAAGAGGCTAACCGGCGCGGAGTCACGAGCCTGGTGCTCGACGTCCGCGGCGCGATCGCGGGGGACCTGTCCATGGCCGCTCCTCCGGCGTCGCTTTTTACCGGCAAGGGAGTGGTCGCTAAGGTCGTGGGCCGGCGGGTCACGCTTCCGACGCTCGAGGCCACCAGCGATCGGATCTGGAAGGGCCGCACCGTCATCCTCATGGACGACGCGACGGCCGGCGCCTCCGAGGTCTTCACCGCGGCCCTTCATGACCGGGCCGACGCGATCACTGTCGGCGAGACGACCGTCGGGATGGCGATCGTCCAGAAGGCGGTGCCCACGCAGTCGGGCGGAACGCTCTACATGACCGTCGCCCGGTACGTCTCTCCCTCGGGCAAGGCGCTCGCGGGCAAGGGAATCACGCCGGATGAGCGCGTCGTGGTCTTCCCGGGCGAGACCGGCGCCAAGGACGCGATCCTCGAGCGAGGTCTCGAACTGGCCCGGGGGGCGAGCCCGGGGCGCCGCGCGGCTTGAAGCGGCCGCGCCGCGGAATCTCTCCCGCGACGCTCTTCTTCTTTCTCCTCTCCGTCGGGCTCGCGATCGCCCTCTACCTGAAGACTCGCCCGGCGCCGCCCGAGGCGCCTCCCGCTCGGCCTCCCGCGGCGGCAGCGACGGCGCGCCCGGAGCCTTCGCCGCGGACACGCCTCGCCGAGCGGGGCCCGACTCCGTCTCCGAGGGCGGAGTCCCCGCACGTGGCGGGCACACCGCGCATCGCCATCCTCATCGATGACCTCGGCAACGACGCCGCCGCGGCCGAGCGCATCGCGGCCTGGCCGTACCGGGTGAGCGCGGCGGTCCTCCCGGCGCTGCCCGGCAGCGCGAAGGCGGCACGGGAGCTCGAGGAATCCGGCAAGCAGGTCCTGCTCCACCTTCCCATGGAGCCGCGCGAGTATCCGCGGATGAAACCCGGACCGGGCGTCGTGCTTCGCTCCCACAGCGACGAGGAGATCACCCGGACCGTCGAGAGCGACCTAGAAACCGTGCCGGGCGCGGCCGGCGTCAACAACCACATGGGATCGGCGGCGACGGCGGACGCCCGCGTGATGCGGGCGGTCGCGCGGGTGCTGGCGCAGCGCGGGCTCTTCTTCGTGGACAGCCGCACCACGGGCGCGACCGTGGGGCAGGAGACCGCCCGCGAGGAGAAGGTCCGCGCCGTTTCCCGGCGGGTCTTCCTCGACGACGACGCGACCGAGCCGGCGATTTCGAAGTCCTTCGCAGAGCTCGTCGCCCACGCCCGCGCCGACGGTTACGCCGTGGGCATCGGCCATCCCTACGCGCCGACCCTCGCCGTCCTGGAGAGGGAGCTGCCGAAGCTCGCGGACAAGGGGGTCCACCTGGTGCCGGTGGGAGACCTCGCGAAGTAGCTGTCAGCTGCCAGCTATCAGCTATCAGCCTTTGAGGTTGTCTGTCCCGCCCTCGGGCCGAGAGCTGAGAGCCGAGAGCTCGTCCTTCTTGGCTTCCTCCCAGTAGCGGTCCAGCTCCACGAGGGGGATCTCGTTGATCGGGCGTCCGGAGGCGGCGGCGCGCTTCGCGACCCCGGCGAAGCGGGAGCGGAAGCGGGAGTTGGTCTGGCGCAGCGCCGACTCCGGGTCGATCGAGCGCCTTCGCGCCAGGTTGACCACCGAGAGCAGCATGTCGCCGATCTCTTTCTCCTCGGCCGCGCGGTCCTCGTGCTGCGCGGCGTCCCGCCATTCGCCGATCTCCTCCTCGATCTTCGCCGCCACGTCGGAATCCCTCTCCCAGTCGAAGCCGAGGTCCGCCGCCCGCGCCGTCATGCGATGGGCGGCCGCGACGGCCGGCAGCGACACCGGGATCGTCCCGAGCGGATCGCCGTCCCCCGCTTCGCGGCGCTTTCGGATTTCCCACCCCTTGCGCACCTCGGCTGCGTCCTTCGCTTTCTGCTCGCCGAAGACGTGCGGGTGCCGCTCCGTCATCTTCCGGGTCACGCCGCGGGCGACGTCGTCGAGGCCGAACCAGCCTTTCTCGGCCGCGAGCGTCGCCAGGAAGAAGACCTGGAAGAGAAGGTCGCCGAGCTCGTCGGCGAGCGCCGACGGGTCCTTCGAGTCGAGCGCCTCGAGCGCCTCGTAGCACTCCTCGAGCAGGTAGGTCCGAATCGTTTCGGGCGTCTGCTCGCGGTCCCACGGGCATTCCCGGCGAAGACGCGCGACCAGGGCCGCGAGATCCGACAGGGCCTGGGTCGCGGCGCTCACGTCCGCGATCATAGTCGGGCGGCGCAACGCGCTAAAATCAAGGGTTCTCGGAGAGCGAGGGACCATGGCGGGCGAGGAAGAAAAACCGATCCGGATCGTGGATCGCCGGATGTTCACGCCGGAGGGAGACCTGCGGCCGGACTACGAGCCCGAGGAAGCGCCGGAGCCTCCGAAGGCGCCGCCTCCGCCTCCGCGGCCGGCTGCGGCCGCGAGGCCTGCCCCCCCGGCGGCGCCGCCGAAGGACGCCGCTCGACCCTCCGAACCCGAGCCCGAGCCCGAAGATGAGCCCCAGGACCGGGAGCCGGCCGAGCCGCGGACGGACTTCGCCTCGCTCATCCGGTCGCTGGCGACGACCGCGTATTCCTCGCTCGGGCTGTTGCCCGACGCCGCCGGCACGCGCCGCAGGGACCTGGCCGTCGCCCGACAGATGATCGAGTGGCTGTCGGTCCTCGAGCAGAAGACGCGCGGCAACATCTCGTTCGAGGAATCCGACTTCCTGTCCAGGATCCTCTACGAGCTGCGGCTCGCCTATGTCGAGATGACCCGGCCGACGAAGTGAGCCGGAAGCCGGGAAACGGTAAACGGAAAACGGAAAACGAAGAAGCGGTGAGCCGATCTCGACGCCGTTTCTCGATGCTCCGTCGTTTCCCCTTTCCCGTTTCCCGTTTCCCGACCGTTCTTCTCTTCGTCGGCTCTCTCCTTCTCCCCTGGGCCGAAGTCCTCGCGCAGGAACAGCTGCCGCCGCCCCTCCCGCCTCCGGTCACGCGGGGGCAGTACCGCTCCCGGTGGTTCGAGTTCTTGAACGCGCACCTCGAGGACGACGACCGGGCGGCTGCCAACGCCCTCTCGGAGCTGAAGAAGTCGGCGCAGGCGGTGGGGGTGCACCGCCTGTCGGATTTCTCCCGGACGGCGACCTTCGAGGGCCGGCTCGCTGAGACCCGCGGCCGTTTCGAGCGCGCCGCGAGGGCCTACGACGCCGCGCTGGAGCTCGACGACGCCAACTCCGACGCGCACTTCGCGCGGCTCGCGTTCCTCCTGCGGCAGGGCAGGCGGAGCGAGGCCGCCTCGGCGTTTCCCGCGGCGTTCGGCTCGCTCTTCGCGACGCGGGAGAACCGGCTGGCGATCCTCTCCGCCCTGGCGGTCTGGGCGGCCTCGGCGCTTGCCGCGTCGGCAGCCGCCGTGGTGGTCATTCTCCTCGTCCGTCATCACCGCCTCGCCGTCCACTCGCTGGGTGAGACCGCGCGGCGCTTCTTCGGAGCCGGCGCGGCCCTTCCGCTCGGAGTGATCATCGCGATCCTCCCCCTCGCCTTCGGGCTGGGCCCCGTCTGGCTCCTGCTCTACTGGGGCGCTCTCGCCTTCTCCGGAAGCCAGCGGGGCGAGCGAAACGTTCTGGCGGCTGCGTTCCTCCTGCTCGGGCTGATGGTCCCGCTGCTCGCCAAGGTTTCCTACGAGAACATCCTCCAGCGTTCGCCGCTTTACGTCGCCGCCGCCGACCTCGAGGAGAGGCGCGAGGATGCGAGCGCCGAAGACGGCTTGCGGCAGGCCGCCGCGGTCTTCAACGACGAGCCGGACGTGTGGCTTCTCCTGGGGATCTACGCGGAGAGGTCTTCGGACCGGGACCGGGCGCTGGTCGCCTACGACAAGGCCGTGCGGACGGGGCCGGAGCGGTACCAGGGATTTCTCCACCGCGGCAACATCCACTTCCAGGAGGGAGACTTCCCCCAGGCGCTCCGCGACTATGAGGCCGCGGCCGAGCGCGCGCCGCGGTCCACCGAGGTTTTCTACAACCTCGCGCTAGCGCGCGCCGAGTCCTACGACTTCGACGGCCAGGGCCAGGCGCTGCGAAAGGCCAGAGCGATCTCCCCGAGCGACGTCGCCAACTGGTCGAGCCACCCGACGGCGGCGAAAGTCGTTTCCGTCTCCTACCCGGTGTCTCGCGCGCGGGCAAAGATCGAGGAGTGGAACCGCGAGCCCAGGGGGTCGCAGCTGCCGGGGCACGCGCCGCCGGGGTTGAAGATCGATCCCTTCCTCTCTCCGTTCGCGATCGGTCCGTGGGCGGCCCTCGCCGTCGGAATCGGCCTCTTCCTCGTCCGGTCGTGGCGGGGCGTCGCCGCCGAGTGCGTGCAGTGCGGGCGCCCGCACTGCAAGTTCTGCCGCCGCTACGGAGATCCTCCGGGCTATTGCGTCTCGTGCGCGAGGACCCGCAAGGAAGCCCGAGGCATCGATGCGCAGATGCGCCGCGCCGAAGAGATGAAACGCACCATCCGGTCGCGCAACCTTTCCTGCCGTCTCCTCGCCGTCGTCTTTCCGGGGACGCACCGGTTCTTCTCCCAGAGGCCCTTCCTGGGGTTCGCGCAGCTCCTCCTGTTCTTCTTCCTGGTCTCGGCGGCTGTGCTGCACAACCGCTTCTTCGGGCCCAGGCAGTACGCCGCCGGCGCCCGCTGGGGCCTTCCGGTGATCGCGGGGCTCGTCCTGGCGGGGATCCTCTGGCTTTCGTCCCTCTGGTCCGCGTGGAGGCATTCGCATGGGGCTTGAGGGAACGCTCCGCGACTTCTCGGTGACCGACCTCGTTCAGATGCTCGGTCTCCAGAGAAAGACCGGGATGCTGAGCGTCGAGGGGGCCGAGGACCGGATCCTCGTTTCCTTCGAAGCCGGGCAGATCGTCTCGGCGGACTCGGAGGCCTCGAGCCTGGACGAGCGCGTAGGCAACCTCCTGGTGCGGTCCGGCCGCCTTGCGCCCGCCGAGCTGCTGCGCGCGCTGGAGGACCGCAAGACGACGCAGTCGTCGCTGGGCTCGCTTCTCCTTCGCGACCGGTATGTCTCCGTCGAAGACCTGCGCGAGGCGTTCCGCCTGCAGATCCACCGGATCGTGCTTCCCGCGTGCCGCTGGAAGGAAGGGAAGTTCCGGTTCAATCCCGGGGCCGTGGCGACCAACGACGGGCCGCTTCTTGCCCTGCCGGTGGACGCGGTGCTGATGGAGTCCGTCCAGGTCCTCGACGAGTGGCCCAGGCTCGAGCAGAAAGTCCCCTCGCGCGACCTCGTGATGCACCGGGCCCCGGGCGTCGAGAACCTTCACCTGGTGGTCCAAGCGGACCAGGCGGGGGAGGGATCGCTCCTCGTCTCCAGGCGCGAGGCGGAGACCTGGAAGTGGGTGGATGGGCGGCGCCGCGTCTCCGACATCCTGGAGCGCGCGTTTCTTTCGGACCTCGAGGTCTACCTCGCGCTCGCGGACCTGCTCGATCGCAACCTCATCATGGCCGAATACGCGCAGCCGGGCGCGGGTGCCCCTCGCGCCGCCCGGGAGCCGGCGGTCTCCGCGCGTGCGGCGGGACTCTGGCTGATCGTGCTTCTGCTCGGCGCGTCCGCGTTGCTCGAAGTTCCTCGCAGCTCCTGGAACGTCCTCTGGCGGCCTCGCGGGGAGAGGCGCGAGACGAGCCGGTTCCTGGGGTCGGTGTCTCTCGCCCGCCTCGCCTCGATCGAGCGCGCGGTCAGGGTCTACTACGACGCCACGGGCCAGTACCCCAGGAGCCTGGAGGACTTGTTGAACGTCCGGGTCCTCGACCCCAGGGTCTCGAGCGACCCGTACGGGAACCCCTACCGCTACATCCTGCGTTCCGAGGACGGGAAGTTCAGCCTTTACGGGAGGAACGCGCGGGGCGGGATCGACCTGGACCTCTCGCTCGAAAGGTCCCTCGCCCCCGTTTCCGAATCGGGGACCGCCAGTAAGTCCAAGCCGGTCGAACGGAAGCCGGGGGTGGAAATCATCCAGTGATCTGAGTGCAGAAGGCTTAGATCTCTCATTTTTGTAATTGACAGTATCGGACTAAGATATTACTATTCCTCTCCCCCCGGGCCACCGAGGCCCGTGGCTGTATTCAAGGAAAGAGGAGAGGAATGAGCAAGATCATCGGTATCGACCTCGGGACGACCAACTCGTGCGTAGCCGTCATGGAAGGCGGCGACCCGGTCGTCATTCCCAACGCGGAGGGCAACCGCACGACCCCGTCGGTCGTCGCGTTCTCCAAGACCAGCGAGCGGCTCGTCGGTCAGGTCGCGAAGCGGCAGGCCATCACGAACCCCGCCAACACGGTCTTCTCGATCAAGCGCTTCATGGGGCGCAAGTACTCGGAAGTCACCGAGGAAATGAAGATGGTGCCCTTCCAGGTCGTGCAAGCGTCCAACGGCGACGCTCGCGTCAAGGCGGGCGGCAAGGAGTACTCCCCGCCGGAGATCTCCGCGATGATCCTCGGGAAGCTAAAGGAAGCGGCCGAGTCCTACCTCGGCGAGAAGGTCACGCGGGCCGTCATCACGGTCCCCGCGTACTTCAACGACTCGCAGCGCCAGGCCACCAAGGACGCCGGGCAGATCGCCGGGCTGACCGTCGAGCGCCTCGTCAACGAGCCGACGGCGGCGGCGCTGGCCTACGGGCTGGACAAGAAGAAGGACGAGACGATCGCCGTCTACGACTTCGGAGGCGGAACCTTCGACATCTCGATCCTCGAGGTGGGCGAGGGGGTCGTCGAGGTCAAGTCCACCAACGGCGACACGCATCTGGGCGGCGACAACATCGACCAGAAGATCATCGACTGGATCCTCGGGGAGTTCAAGAAGGACCAGGGCGTGGACCTCTCGAAGGACCCGATGGCCATGCAGCGGTTGAAGGAAGCCGCCGAGAAGGCCAAGATCGAGCTGTCCAACGTCGTCGAGACCGACATCAACCTGCCGTTCATCACGGCGGACGCGTCGGGCCCCAAGCACCTCCAGCTGAAGCTGTCCCGCTCGAAGCTTGAGCAGCTCGTCGAGGACATCGTCACGCGCTCGATCGGGCCCTGCAAGCAGGCGATGAAGGACGCGGGAGTCGAGCCCAAGGACATCGACGAGGTCGTGCTCGTGGGCGGCCAGACCCGCATGCCGCGCATCCAGAAGCTCGTCAAGGATCTCTTCGGGAAGGACCCCCACCAGGGAGTCAACCCGGACGAGGTCGTGGCGGTCGGAGCGGCGATCCAGGGCGGGGTGCTGGCGGGCGACGTCAAGGACCTGCTGCTCCTCGACGTGACGCCGCTGTCTCTCGGCATCGAGACGCTGGGCGGAGTCACGACGCGGTTAATCGAGCGCAACACGACGATCCCGACCAAGAAGAGCGAGACCTTCTCGACGGCGTCGGACAACCAGACTTCCGTCGAGATCCGGGTCCTCCAGGGCGAGCGCGAGATGGCGAGGGACAACAAGCCGATCGGCGTGTTCCACCTCGTGGGAATCCCGCCGGCGCCCCGCGGCGTCCCGCAGGTCGAGGTCACCTTCGACATCGACGCCAACGGGATCTTGAACGTCTCGGCCAAGGACCTGGGCACCGGCAAGGAGCAGAAGATCACGATCACCGCTTCCTCGGGGCTCAACAAGGACGAGATCGACCGGATGGTCAAGGACGCGCAGTCCCACTCCGACGAGGACAAGAAGCGGCGCGAGGAGATCGAGGCCAAGAACCGGCTCGACGGGCTGATCTACTCCGCGGAGAAGTCCTTCAACGAGAACAAGAGCAAGCTCGACCCGGGCGAGATCGGCAACTTCGAGTCGGCGCTGGCCGACGCCAAGAAGGCGCTCGAGTCCGGCGGGACCGACAACATGAACGGGGCGGCCGAGCGCCTGCAGCAGGCTTCGCACAAGCTGGCCGAGGCGATGTACAAGAGCGCCGCGTCCCAGCAGCAGGGCTCCCCGGGCGGGCAGCAGTCCCAGCCGGGAGGCGAGTCCGGAGCCGGCAAGGAAGACGAAGTCATCGACACGGAATACGTGGACACGGAGAAGAAATAATGAAAGAGGAGGAGCAGGGGAGCCGAGGAGCGGAGGAGAATCGGAAATTCGACTTCTCCTCTGCGCCTTCGCACCTCCGCTCCTCCCCTCGTCCCTTCCCGCGACGCGCGTAAACTAGTCTCATGGGCACTTTCCAGTGGAACTCGCTGCAGGACCTGGTGGCGATCCAGGAGAAGATGAACCGGCTCTTCGAAGAGACGATTCACCGCACCGAGTTCCCCGACGAGGGCGTCGAGACGGCGCTCTGGTCGCCGGCCGCGGACGTTTTCGAGACGCCCGAGGAGATCATCCTGCAGGTCGAGCTCCCGGGCGTCCGGCTTTCCGACGTCAAGCTCGAAGCTCTGGACGGCAGGCTCCGCGTCTCCGGGCACCGGCGGACGGACTCGCACGTGGAGCCTCGCCACTTCGTGCGCATGGAGCGCATCTACGGAAACTTCAGCCGGGAATTCGTGATCCCCGCCTCGATCGATCCGGGCAAGATCAAGGCGACGCTGCGCGCCGGGGTGCTCCGGATCGTCGCGGCCAAATCCAACGGGCAGGCGCGATGACGTCGAACCGCCGCCAGCGCCAGGGTGTTTTCCGCATCGGGGCGATCGCCGAGCGCTTCGGGATCCATCCTCAGACGCTCCGCCTCTACGAGCGGGAGGGGCTGCTGCGCCCAGTCCGCACCGAGGGGAACACGAGGCTGTACGACGCCGACACGATCGAGCGGCTCGAGATCATCCTGACCCTGACGCGGGATCTCGGCGTCAACCTGGCGGGAGTCGAGGTCATCCTCCACATGAAGGAGAAGATCGAGAAGATGCAGGGCGACGTCCACGAGCTCGTCGCGGTCCTGCGCGAAGAGGTCGAGTCCCGGCGCCAGGACCCGGACCGCCGCTACGCCCTGACCACCGTCTCCAAGAGCCTCGCCCTCGCACGCCTGGACAAACGATAGCCGCCCTCTTGTCATCCCTGAGCAAGGCCGGGCCACCCTTGTCATCCTGAGCGAGGCCGGGCCACCCTTGTCATCCTGAGCGAGGCCGAAGGCCAGCGAAGGATCTACTCGACCGAGCCGCGTGAAATCTCTTTTGCATTCCTCGTAGAGAGCACGACCGGGCGGGAGGGGCAAGCCCCTCCCCTACCATGGCAGCGTGGGGCCGCGTCCTGGAAGGAACGCGGCCATGCTGTCGTTTTCACAATAGAATGCGGTGGTTTGAGACCTACTGAGGAGGGGTTGTGAAGAAACTCGTATTGTTCCTCGCCGGCGCGGCAGTCTGCTCCCTCGCGCTGGCGCAGCTCTCGAAGTACAAGGACTGGGCGAAGTCGGCGGACGCCTACTTCCTGACGGCCGAAGAGAAGGCGGCCTGGGCCGCGGTCAAGACCGACGATGAGGCCGAGAAGTTCATCGCGACATACTGGGCCAAGCGCGATCCAAACCCGAACACCGCCGCCAACGAGTTCCGCGACGCCATCCAGCGCCGCATCGCAGCGGCCGACGAGCAGTTCAAGAGCCGCCGCTACCAGAAGGGCTCCGAGTCCCCCCGCGGCCGGGTCTTCATCGTCCTCGGCGCTCCGAGCCGCGCCTCGCAGTCGCGCATGGGCGGCGCCGACGGCGGCGCCACGAGCGATACCGGGCTGGGCAGGCCGTCGGGCGCGGGCACTCCGGGCGCCCCCATGGGCGGCGGCGACTCGAGCTCCACCGCGGTCCTCGTGACGTGGACCTACGACAAGGACAAGTTCGACGCCTCCTGGGGTATCCCCGAGTTGAAGGTGCGCTTCAACGTGGATGCCGCGCGCGGCGTGGACGACATGGCGCGGGACGCGGCGCTGGAGAAAGCGATCCTGACCGTCGCGGACAAGACCGTAACCAACCCGAGCGGTACGACCGCCGCCGCGCCGGGATCCGCGCCGGCATCCCCCGGCGCTCCGGCTCCCGGAGCTCCGGCCGCCGCCGCGGGCGCAGTCGCGAGCGCCAAGCCCGCCGTCCCTCCCGCGGGAACGGGCCCGGCCACGACCTCTTCGACCTCATCCACCGCGCCGCCGCCGGCTCCGGCCACGGCGACGCTGCCCGCGGCCACGCGCTCCTCTCTCGACGCGCTCATCAAGGAGAAGAAGGACGAGGTGAGCCCGTCCTTCTGGGGCGGCAACTTCAACAGCATCCCGGGCGACGGCTTCTACGCGATCCAGATCTACGTCCCCGCCGACAAGGCGCCGGCGACGCCGGCGAAGTTCGGCGCGGTCGTCACGTCCGAGGCGGGCCAGGACGCCGCGACCTTTTGGGAGGACGCGACGCTCGCCGACATGAAGGCCGGCGCCAGGGCGGACAAGGTCTTCGAGAAGTCGATCGTCCTTCCTCCGGGAAGCTACCGCGGCGCCTATGGCATCTACACCGCCGAGGGCGCGCCGATCGTCTCGGCCTCCTCGAGCTTCAAGATCGAAGGCAAGCCCGCGGACTTCGTCGTGTCGCCTCTCATCCTCGGCAACACACTGACCCCGCTGACCAAGCGCCCGGGCCCGACGGACCCCTTCGTCTTCGGAAGCGACAAGCCGATCCGCGTGGAGCCCAAGGGCAACCGGATCTTCAACAAGGAAGACAGCCTCTGGTACTTCTACACGGTCTGGAACCCGAAGCTCCCGGAGGCGGCTTCGGCGGCTCCTGCTGCAGCGGCGCCCGCGGCTCCCGCGCCCTCGACGACGCCGGGCGCCACCGCCGCGGCTCCCGCTCCGGCGGCAGAAGCCAAGCCCCGCATCCAGGCCAAGATCTCCGTCCTGCGCGACGGCCAGCCGGCCTTCGCGCCCTTCACCGGCCCGGCCGAGATGCAGCCGCTGGGCCCCGGCTATTACGCGACCGGGAGCGAGATCCCGCTACAGAGCTTCGAGCCGGGCAACTACACGTTCCTCCTAACGGTCCGTGACCTCGGAGCGCCGCGCGATTCGGCGGCTTTCAAGGGCATCGACCGCAAGGAGGAGTTCGTCGTCCTGAAGCCGGACGGCACGATGCCGGACAAGCCCAAGGCGGCCCCGGCCCCGGCGACGAAGGCCAAGCCCCCGGCCAAGAAAGGGTGAGGCTCTCGCGGAGAGGCGGGCGGTGATCCGAGAATTTCCGAGGGGACGAGCGATCGTCCCCTTTGCTTTCGCTTTTTTCCTTTTCGGCGCGGCGCCCGGCAATCCTCCCAATCCCGAAGACTGGTCCACCTCGCCCGAGGCCTACTTCCTGACGGCGGAGGAGAGAGCCGAGTGGAAGGCGCTGGACTCGCGCGACTCGCGGGACAGGTTCATCGAGCGCTATTGGTTGAAGCGCGATCCGACGTCCGGGACGGACAAGAACGAGTTCCGGGAGACGGTTCTCGCCCGCATCAAGACCGCCGACCAGCGCTTCGGCATCGAGAAAACTCCGGGGTCGCGGACCGCCCGGGGCCTGGTCTTCATCGTCTTGGGAAGCCCGTCGCGGGTCCAGGACCAATACTCTCCTCGGCCGGCGGCGGAGGCCAGCCCGTCCCAGCGGATGGGCGTCCTCTCCACGCCCGTGGCCTCGACGGAGGGAAACGAAACGACCTCGACCTGGTACTACGAGGCGGACCGCTCGAAGCGGATCCTCGAGGTCATCCACATGCCATCGTTCCAGGTCCGTATCGTCGTCGAGCCCTCACGCCACACCGACGCGATCCAGAGCCCCGGGCTCTTCGACCAGGTTCGGGAGACCGTAGCGAGGGCCTCGATCGTGAACCCGGACCTGATCCCGCCCGCGAAGGCCGCGGGACCGCCCCTGGCGGCCGCGCCGCCCCGGCAGGCGATGACTCCGGCGGTTCAGAAGATCCTGGAAACGGCCGCGACGTCGCCGTCGCTCGAGGCCGCTCGAGCGGGCTCGGCCGTCGTGTTCCGGGATGGCGACCCCGAGACGCTGCTCTGGGTTTTCACGTCGAGGCCGGCGAAGCGGATGTTCTTTCACGCGATCGTTCGAGATACCCCGGGCCATGAGGTCGCGAGCGTGACGGGGCCGGCGGAGACATCGAGCGCGTTCTCGACGCACTCGCCCGGCATGGTGGCGATGAGAAAGCTCGCCCTGCCTCCAGGCTCGTACTCGGCCTCGGTTGCCCTGACCGGGGAGGACGAGAAGCTTCTGGCGGCCGCGTCCCTGCCTCTTCAGGTGCCCGCGCTCGATTCCGGCTTCGCCGTGTCGTCCCTGCTCCTGACGCGCGGACCGGCGACCGGATCGGGCGGCGGCGAGGAGTTCACTTTCGCGGGAACGGTCCTTCCGCCCAGGGCCGATGGCCTGTTCACGCCCTCCGAGTCCGTCTGGTATTTCGTCGAGGTCGCCAATCCCACCGACGAGTCGAAAGTGCTCCTCGAACCGCGGCTCCGGCGCGGCGGCCAGCCGATGGCCGGACTACCGCCGTTTGCCGCGAAGCTTCAGCCGATCGGAGCGAAGCGCTACATCGCCGGAGTCGAAATCCCCCTGGCGACTCTCGACGCGGGCGACTACGTCCTCTACGTGACGGTCAGGGACGGTGAGGGCGAAGAGAGGCCTCACGCCGTTCGGCGGGCTGACTTCCAGATCGTTCGCTGACCCGGCTCATATCCATTCCCTTGGATGGCTGTTCAAGGAATTGGTGTGTCGTGTTCCAAGAACAAGTTAAGGTTTCCATAAGATTCTTTGTTTCCAATGATTTAAGAAAGTGTGGCGCATGGCGTCAGATGGCTCGGCGTGGCACACGTCTTGCCGAATACGCCTCCAAAAGGAGGATATCGCATGCGGAGGTTCTCCCGATTTAGGGGTCTGACCTTCTTCCTCGTTTTGGGTCTCGCATCGTCCTTCCTCATCGCCCAGGCGCCAATCGTCGGCGAACTGTCCGGACAGGTCAAAGACGAAACCGGGGCCGCTCTTCCGGGCGCGACCGTGACGTTGACCAGCACGGAGCGCGGCTTCACTCGGACGACGACGACCGACGCCACGGGCCGTTTCCGTTTCCCGGAGGTCCAGGCGGGCAAGTACGACGTGTCCGTCTCGCTGGCCGGGTTCTCCACGGTCACGCTCAAGGGCAACCTCGTCGAGACCAACAAGAAGACCGAAGTCTCCGTCCCCATGAAGCTCTCCCAGCAGCAGGCGGAGGTGACGGTCACGGGCGAGGTCCCGATCGTGGACAAGACGCAGACCTCGCTCGAGACCCGGCAGCGCTCCAAGGAATTCGAGAAGATGCCCCAGGGCCGCAGCTTCCAGGCACTGTTCTTAAACGCCCCGGGAGTCAACCTGACGCCCGGCACCAACCCCAACCCCAGCGTCCACGGCGGCCTCTCGAGCAACAACACGTGGCTCTACGATGGCGTGGACACGACCGACCCGACGACGGGCACCTTCGGCGGGAACCTCAACTACGAGGCGATCCAGGAGATCTCGGTGACCACCTCGGGCCTCTCGGCCGAATACGGCCGGGGCGTCGGGGGCCTAGTCAACGTCATCACGAAGTCCGGGACGAACACCTTCGCCGGCTCCTTCAAGACCGTGATGACCAACGACAACTGGAACTCGCAGAACACGACGGCGAGCACGGTCTGCACGTCGGCGACGAACTGCACGCATCCGTCGCTCGCGCGCACCAAGTACGATCACATCAATCCCCGCTACGCCTTCACCCTCGGCGGCCCCTTCTGGCAGGACCACATCTGGTTCTTCGGGGCCTACGAGACGGCCGACAACACGACGGGCCAGCAGTCCACGCCGGTCTCGCTCGAGAACTTCCAGCAGACGACCAAGGACCGCTTCTGGGACGGCAAGATCACGGCGCAGATCACCCCGTCGCTGACGGTTTCGGCCCGCGGGTCCAGCAGCCCGACTTCGGGATTCATCGTCAACTACGCGTTTTTCGGAGCGCCCGGCGAGCTCGTCGCATACACTGGCCAGGACCAGACCTCCCAGAGCTACGCGGGCTTCATGACCGGCGTCTTCGGCAACAACGTCACCGCAGAGATCCAGGGCAACTGGAACGGCCCGAGCAATACCTCCTCGACGCACTTCATCGACGTCTACCCCTTCGCCGGGGCCGGCGCGATGCACTACAGCGAGGCGACCGGCTTCCAGTTCAACGGCCCGACCTTCGACGGGTACGTCAACCGCCCGCGGCAGGGCATCACCGGCGCCGCGAGCTACTTCACCGACATCAGCGGCAACAGCCACAACTTCAAGGCCGGCGTGGACTACCAGCACCTGACGTCTTCGTCCCAGTTCGGCTTCGTCAACAACCAGGTCTTCATCGACAAGAGCTACGACTACAAGACCCGCCTTTTCGACCCGGACCAGCGCCGCGACTACGCCGTGCCGCTCCCGTCGATCTCCGACGGAACGATCATCGCGGTGTACGGGCGCGACAAGTTCGAGGTCGGAAAGCACTTCTTCTTCGAGGTTGGCCTGCGGTACGAGCACCAGGACTCCAGCGACGACATCAGCCGGACGACCGTCAGCAAGGGGACGGTTTCGCCGCGGATCTCCGCGTCCTACGACATCATGCAGAACGGAAAGACCCTGATCGTCGGAACTTACGGGCGGTTCTACCAGTTCGTGACTCAAGGCTTCTCCGACAACTTCGGGCAGAACGCCCAGCAGGCGACCTACGACAACTTCGTCTGGAACGGGACGAGCTACGTTTTTTCGAATCACGTCGCCGGCGCGGGCAGCGCCGCGACGATCCCGTCGGACCTCTCTCCCTCTTACGTGGACGAAGGGACGCTGGGCTTCCGCCAGCAGATCGGGAACACGATCGGAGTTTCGGTCACCGGGATCTACCGGAAGTGGAACGACCTGATCGATGACATTCCGGTCCTCGACAGCAAGGGAAACCGAACCGTCACGACCGCCAACTATGGCAGCGCGGAGCGGAAGTTCTACGGGGCCGAGCTGGTCTTCGACAAGCGCTTCTCAGAGCACTGGAACGCGAACCTGAACTACGCGTGGGGCAAGACGAATGGCAACTCGTTCGTGGACACGGCGTCGGACCTCGGCAACTACCTGACCTCCAACTGCCGGACCACGATCGATCCGACGATCGGCACCAACGGGGTAATCCCGTGCTCGATCGTGACGGACGGCGCGAACAAGACCGGCCAGACGACGCTTTCCATCAACCACAGCATCAAGGCCTTCGGCGCCTACACGCAATCCTTCGGGCCGGCCAACCTGGCCCTCGGTCTCGGAGGGCTCTTCGCGACCGGCGTGCGCTACCAGGAGCAGCGGACGATGAACGTCCTGATCCCGGGGACGACGACCAACGGCGGTCCGACCGCAACGTACTTCTACGAACAGCGGGGCAACGAGACGACGCCCTCGATCTACGAGATCGACACGTCCCTCGAGGCGACGTTCACGGTATGGCGGTCACTCGAGCTCGGAGTCAAGGGTGAGATCTTCAACGTTACCAACATCCAGCGCCCCGTCACGGTCAACAACACGACCTGGTGCGACGACGCGACCCAGGCGCCCACCAGCTCCTGCTCGATCGCCAGGGCCACGTTCGGCACTTCGACGGCCCGCAGCGCCTTCCAGACCCCCCGGTCTTATCGCCTGACCGCGCTGATGCGGTTCTAACTCGAAGTTTCTATCGCGTGCCAGGCCCCGCTTTCGCGGGGCCTTTTTTTTGTCCGCGCGGCAGGCCTACCCCCTCCCCCGCGATTCCTGCTAGGCTGCCCCAATCGGTTCGCGGTGAGTTTCGCTTTTCGTTTGGAAGGGAGGAGTTCATGCGGAAATCCAGGCTTTTCCTGGCTGCCCTGGCTCTGCTCCTGGCATCGCCCTGGGTCTGGGCCCAAACCACGTCGGACTTGACAGGGACCGTTACGTCGGAAGGGAAACCGCTTCCGGGCGTCCTCGTCACCGTCTCTTCCCCGGCGCTCCAGGGGACGAGAAAAGCGACCACGGGCTCCAACGGCACGTACAGCTTCGCGTCGCTCCCTCCCGGGGAATACACGATCACGTACGAGCTCCAGGGTCTCCAGACCGCCACGCACAAGACACGGCTGCTTCTCGCCCAGACGACGCGCGACGACGCCGAGCTGGGAGTCTCGAAGGTGAAGGAGGAAGTCGTCGTGAAGGCCCAGACCACGGCGGCGGCGGTTCTCGAGACGAACCAGATCGCGGCCAACATCACGAGCGAGGGCCTGAACAAGCTGCCCGTCAACCGAACGATCCGGAGCGCCGTGCTGCTGATGCCGGGCGTGAACCCCAACGGCGTCAACAACCAGATCACGATCTCCGGCGCGCCCTCCTACGACAACCTCTTCCTCGTGGATGGCACTGTGGTCGGGGAGAACCTGCGCGGCCAGCCGGACAACCTCTTCATCGAGGACGCGATCCAGGAGGTGACAACGCTCTCGGGCAGCATCTCGGCCGAGTACGGCCGCTTCACGGGAGGCGTCGTCAGCACCCTGACCAAGTCGGGCTCCAACGAGTTCCACGGCTCCTTCCGCTCCAACTTCTCCAACCCGAACTGGACCGAGAAGACGCCCTGGCCGACGGAGGCCGACCACGTGGACAAGACCGACAAGATTTACGAAGCCACCCTGGGGGGCCGCTTCATTCCGGACCACCTCTGGTTCTTCGGCGGAGGCCGGTATGCGAAGACGACCGACCAACGCTTCACCGCCTTCACGAACATTCCCTACGACCATGGCTTCGACGAGAAGCGCGCCGAGGGGAAGCTGAACTTGAGCCTCTCCCAGTCGCAGTCGTTCTCCGCCTCCTACATCAACATTTCCAACACCGAGCTCAACAACATCCAGGGCCAGGTCCTCGACGAGGCCAGCCTGGTCCCCGACCGGTCTCTTCCGAACACGCTCCTCGCCGTCAACTACAACGGCCTCTTCGGCAACAACTTCGTCGCCGAGGCGCAGTACTCCAAGAAGACGTTCGCTTTCGAGAACAGCGGCGGGCGATACAAGGACCGCATCCTCGGGACCCGGATCATCTCGTCCAACCTGAGCGTCGCCGGAACCGCGGCCAGCTACAATGCCCCGACCTTCTGCGGGGTCTGCACGCCGGAGGAGCGCAACAACGACTCCTACTCGCTGAAGGGCACCTACTTCTGGAACTCCGCCAAGCTCGGGAGCCACTCCGTCGTGGTGGGAGGAGAGAGGTTCGGCGAGACGCGGATCGTCAACAACTACCAGTCCGCGAGCGACTTCGCCGTGACCTCGTTCACCTACCAGGTGGGGACGAACGCCTTTCCCCGTTTCGACGCGAACACGACGATCAACTGGACCCCGATCTTCAAGCTCTCGGACGGGACCGACCTCGTCACCTGGTCGGGTTACATCAACGACAAGTGGGAGCTCAACAAGCACTTCAGCTTCAACGTCGGCCTGCGATGGGACAAGTCCGACGCCCATGACGCCGACGGCAAGCCGATCTCCAACGACAGCATGTGGAGCCCGCGGCTGGGCGTCGCTTACGACCCGAAGGGCGACGGCATCCACCGCTTCACGGCCAGCTACGGCCGGTACGACGCGAAGATCGTGGACGGATCCAACGTCTTCTCGACGGCCCAGCTCGCCGGCAACCCGGGCAGCTTCGTCTGGGCTTACAAGGGCCCGGTCATCAATCCCGCCGGCACGCCCAACGACCAGCTGATCTCTCCCCAGGACGCGCTCCGGAAGCTCTTCGACTGGTTCGACCAGCAGGGGGGCACGAGCAACAAGTCGAACCTGACGTCCACCTCCTACCCGGGCCTCGCCTCGCGGTTCGAGGGATCGCTGAAGGCCCCGCTCGTGGACGAGTTCACCGTCGGCTACGGCGCCCGGGTCGGACGCTACGGCTACGCCAAGGTGGACTACATCCACCGCGACTGGGACAACTTCTACGCGCGCCGGCTGACCCTGGCGACGGGAAAGGTGACCGACCCGCTGGGCAACGTCGCCGACCAGTCCGTGACCGAGAACGACAGCGGCTCCATCGAGCGCAAGTACCGGGGCATCCAGTTCCAGGGGCAGTGGACGCCCAACCGGTGGAATGTGGGCGGCAGCTACACGTACTCGACGCTGAAGGGGAACGACGACGGGGAGGGCGCCGGCACGGCGACGATCCGCAACCTCGAGCTCGCGACCTTCTATCCCGAGTACTTGAGCTACCCCAACCGCAAGCCGATCGGCTACCTCGGCCAGGACCAGAAGCATCGGGCTCGCCTCTGGGCGGGGTACACCCTTCCGACGCCGAGCATCGGCGAGTTCTCCCTGACTGCCCTCCAGGCCTACGACAGCGGCCGGCCCTACTCCGCCATCGGGCAGATCGACGCCACGGGACGGACCTCTGGGACGGCGTATCCCGGGCTTCCGGCCAACCCCGGCTACACTCTCTCCGGCGCCGGGACATCGCACGACTACTACTTCGGCTCCCGCGGCGAGTTCCGCACCGACGACGTCTGGTCCACGGACCTGGCCTTCAACTACTCGACGCCCAGGGTCTTCGGGGCCGTCGAGTTCTTCTTCCGCGCGACCGTCAACAACCTCTTCAACAACTCCGCGGTCATCAGTCCCAACTCGGACATCGTCACCCGGCGGTCGAGCTCGACGTCGAACCTCTCGCCCTTCAACCCGTTCACGGCGACTCCGCTGGAGTGTCCGAGCGTCAACGCGGCCGGCACCGCCTGCACCGTGACCGGGTACAACTGGTTCAAGGGCCCGAACTTCGGGAATGCGACCGGCCCGACCTCCTACCAGACGGCGCGCACCTACGCCTTCAGCGCCGGCTTCCGCTTCTAGGGATTCTTCGCGGCAAACGAAAAGGGCGGGCTTCGGCCCGCCCTTTCTTTCTTCCTTTTCGCGCTTCTATTCGATTCGGACGTCGGCCTTGGCGGTGCCCATCTTCCCCGTGGCGGCGTCCTGGACGTTGACGACGATCCGCTGGTTGCCCTTTCGTGTCTGGAGGCGGACGACGTAATTCAGGGCCGAGTCGGGCGGAGCGCCCTTGGGCAGGTTATAGATCGCCTGCTCCTTGCCGACGTCGCTCATGTTGCCGCTGTCGTCGATGACCCCGACGTAGATGTCGGCCCTGGCCTGCGAGCCGTCGCCCTGCGGGAGGAGCGTCAGCGACGAAGCCGGGACCGTCACGGAGATCGGCTGGATGTAGTATTTCTTGTCCTTCTGCGCCGGGGCGAGGCGCAGGGTCACCGGGATCCCGCGGTACTCGACGTTGGTCTTGAGCGCCGCCGTCGTGATGTCCTTGGCCCTCTGGTCGCCGGAGCGCGGAGCGTAGCCGCGGCGGGCGCGCACCACCAGCCCCGGCCGCGTCACCTCGACGCGGATGTCTCGGTAGCCGGTGCCCGGGACGCTGGAGAGGTTGATGCCGATCGAGTAATAAGTGGACGTGTCCTGGTAGATCCGAGACAGGCCCCTCTCGAAGTCGTTGCTGTTGACGAGGGCGAGGCCGCCCGTCTCGTACGCCATGCTCTTCATGCCCGCCTGGCTGTCCTCGCGCGCGATGAAGGCGACGCCGGGCCGGTTGGAAAGCGGGTCGTCGTTGGAGGCGGTCGTGCCTTCGCCCTGGAGCCCCCGGGCGTCCACCGTGTAGAAGCTGACGTCGGAGGCGTTGGCGCGATGGACGAGCGCGTCCATCTCGCCGGACATGTTTCGGACGTCGAAGACCGAGAGCGACGCGTTAAACCGCCCGGCGGCGTACATCGTCATCGCGTAGCCGGGCTGCATGTCGAAACCGCCCGACACGAAGATGAAGGCCTTCTTGCCCGGAAGGGCCGTCAGCGTCGTGACCTGCTGGGCCATGTCGTTCAACATGTTGCGCACTTCGGCCCGCTCCTGCTCCCCGTAGTTGCGGGCCATGGTGATGCGTGAGCGCGCGCCCGGCGTCGAGTCGATGTCGCGCAGGGTCTGCTGCTCGGTCATCAGCCGCGACATGCCGACGCCGCTGTCCATCCGGGAGAGGCCGGCGAGCAGGGTCTCCTTGCTGTTGGTCCAGGGGCTCATGTCCTTGGAGCGCCGGTCGAAGAGGACGACCCGGCCCGTGTCCGTCGGGCCGAAACGGGTGATCAGGTCGCGCAACGCGTCGAGCGCCCGGTTCCGGTCGTTTGGCGCGAGATGGCCCACGTCCACGTAGATCAGGAAGTGGCGGGGAACGTACGCGTCCTCGCCCTTGCGGTATTCCGCGAGGACCCGCTCCGGGGGCGCGGTCGCGAGGTCGGGCGCGTGGATCTGGCCCTCCTCGATCTTCGCGAAGTAGTCGATCGGGACCGGCTTGCCGGCCACCTTGACGGTGAAATCGGACTGGGCGAGGTCGCCGATGTGGCGTCCCTTCGAGTCGGTGACGACCACGTCCAGGTCCATGACGTGGACCTCGACGGACTCCCGGAACGTGGGGATGTCCTGCTGCTGCTGAGCCGAGGCGACGGCCGAAACGGCCGCCAGGAGGGTGACTGCGAGTTTCTTCATGGCGCCTCTGAAAACGCTCCGGAAGGGCCGGGGATTCCGCGGTTAAGGAAGGGGTTAAGGAGCTCGGACCTCCACCGGGCCCAACCCCAGGAATTCGAATACGAGCCGGATTTCCGCGAGGATCTCCTCAGCCAGGAGGGGATCTCCCGTCTCGCGCCCGAGCGAGCCCAGGACGCAGGCGGGCGCGACGGACCGGGCGGTGCGGACGAGGGTCGCGGCGGCGCTCGGATCCGCGCCGTCGTCGGCGAGGACCGCCTGGAAGTCGAGCGGCAGCCCCCACGCCTCCGCCTTTCGCGCCCCGAGAATCGGCCGGTAGGCCTCCAGCGCGGCGACCCGGAACGGCCCGGCCGCGAAGGCGGTCGCCCCGAGGATGTCGAGCAGCTCGCCGTACCCCATGCCGTGGAGGAGGCCCAGCGTGTACGCGCGCTCCCTCCCGATTCCGAAGCGGGCGGAGTACTTGCCCGCGGAGATCGCCGCCGCGACGTTGGCCCGGCGCAGCGCGCGCGCGACGCGGTCGCGCTCGGAGATGACGCCGAAGTCGGTCGAGGAGAGGCGCTCGATCAGGATCCGGACCGCGCCGGGGCCCAGCCGCTCGACCGCCTCGGGTACCGTGCCCACGGCATGCTCGCGGTCGGCGGAGAGCGAATTGGCGAGCAGCAGCAGGTCGAGCGTCAGCTCGGGATCGAGCGCAGCGACCGGGACGACCGCGGCGGGGTCGAAAGGGGACTGCCGCCCGAGCTCGGAGAGCATCGCCGCGGTGTCGGGGTAGACGGGACGCATCGACATCTTTTCGAAGGTCAGGCCCCGGACCCGCCGGGCAAACTCGTGGAAGACTCGGAAGAGCTTTCGCCCCTCCTCCGGAACGATCGGCTGGCCGATCTCCTCCACCATCAGGTCCCAGAAGCGCTCCGAGACGTCCCGCCTGCCGAACGGGAAATCACGCTGCTCGCCGTCATCGGCCCGGCGGCGGTCGTGGACGCGGCCCCGGCGGTCGTCCGTGTTCTTGGCGCCCTGGAGGGCGAGAGCCTGGCCCCGCATCGAGAGGCCGATCCGCAGGATCCGCTCGACCTCGTACGCGGGGTCGTACTCGAAGCGCGCGTGCCGCCAGTCGAACATCTCGAAGAGGAGCTTGCGCGCCAGCTCCTCGACCCGGAGCGAGAGGCCGTCGTGCGTGTCGAAGCTCCCGTCCAGGATCAGGCGAGAGAGGGTGCCGCCGCCCGTGAAGCTCCGAGCCAGCAGCTCGTAGAGGGTCGAAGCGGGCAGGGCCCCGCTCCGGAGCAAGTGGATGCCCAGGCGGTGGCGGGGCAGGGACCCCGAGACGAAGACGATCTCGCCGTCCTTCCAGTCGATCAACCGGCGGTCCGCTCCCCGGCTGACCGTCATCCGGCCGGACTTGCGGTTCAACTCCATCCACTGGAGCAGGTCCGCGAAGCTGAAGACCTCGAGGCGGCCGTGCAGGTTCTCCGTCATCGGCGCCGAAGATTGTAAGGGACCGGTCCCATAGAATCGGGCTGAATGGCGAGAAAAGAGAGGCCGGCGCCTCCGGAAGCCACCACTTCCGGCATCCCGATCCGCGCCTCCTACGGCGACCCTGCGCCCGGGCAGTACCCGTTTACGCGCGGGATCTCGGCCGAGGGCTACCGCGAGCGTTTCTGGACGATGCGGCAGTACGCGGGCTTCGGGTCCGCCCGGGACTCCAACCGCCGCTACCGGTACCTCCTCGAGCAGGGGCAGACGGGGCTCTCGATCGCCTTCGATCTGCCCACTCAGATGGGCTATGACTCGGACGATCCGCTGGCGCGCGGGGAAGTGGGGAAGGTCGGCGTCGCGATCTCGACGATCGAGGACATGCGGATCCTAACCGACGGCCTCCCGCTCGACGCCGTCTCGGTCTCGATGACGATCAACTCCACCGCCTCGATCCTCCTGGCGCTCCTCCTCGCGGTCGCTCGCGAACGGAAGATCTCGTGGGACCGCCTCTCGGGGACGATCCAGAACGACCTGCTCAAGGAGTACTTCGCCCGGGGGACCTACATCTTCCCGCCGCGGCACTCGCTCAAGCTGACGACGGACATCTTCGAGTTTTGCGGAAAGGAAGTGCCGCGCTGGAACACCATCTCGATCTCCGGCTACCACATCCGCGAGGCCGGCTCGACGGCGGTCCAGGAAGTGGCCTTCACGCTCTCCAACGCGATCGCCTACGTCGAGGCGGCGCTCTCCCGGGGCCTGGCGATCGACGACTTCGCGCCGCGCCTCTCCTTCTTCTTCAACGCTCACTCCAACTTCCTCGAGGAGATCGCCAAGTTCCGGGCCGCCCGGCGGCTGTGGGCCGAGATCGCGAAGGACCGATTCGGGGCGAAGGACCCGCGCTCCTGGAAGCTCCGTTTCCACACGCAGACGGCGGGCTCGACGCTGACGGCGCAGCAGACCGACGTCAACGCGGTCCGCGTGGCGCTCCAGGCCCTCTCGGCGGTTCTCGGCGGCTCGCAGTCGCTCCACACCAACGCGGCCGACGAGGCGCTGGCGCTTCCGACGGAAGCCTCGGCGAGACTCGCTCTGCGGACCCAGCAGGTCATCGCCTACGAGAGCGGCGTCGCCGACTCCGCGGACCCGCTCGGCGGTTCCTTTCTCGTGGAGAGCTGGACCGAGGAGATCGCGGGGCGGGCGCGGGCGCTCATCGAGCGCGTGGATTCGCTGGGCGGCGCGGTGGCGGCGATCGAGGGCGGCTTCTTCGCAAGGGAGATCGAGGAGGCGGCCTACCGCGCGCAGCGCGATCTCGAGGAAGACCGGCGCCACGTCGTCGGCGTGAACATCTTCTGCGAAGCGAAGGACGTTTCGCCGCCGCTTCTGACGGTCGATCCGGCGATCGAGACCGATCAGGTCGCGAGGCTGCGCGAATTCCGGCAGACGCGGGAGAGGGCGGCGTGGAAAAAATCGCTCGACCGGCTCGAGTCGGACGCGCGGGAGGGCCGCAACCTGATGCCGGCCATTCTCGCGGCTGTCGAGTCGCGAGCGACGCTCGGCGAGATCATCTCGGCGCTGAAAACCGTCTGGGGAGAGTACCAGCCGGGAGCGTGAGAACCGGGCGAAGCGGAGTGTAAAAACGGGCTAAGTGCAAGCGTCGGAAGCGGTTGTCGGTGTGGAAAAAAAAGGGAACCCCGCGGCTCTCTTCGTTCAAGCGCTGAGCGATTTGGGCGCAAAACGGTAAAGCGCTGACGTCAAACGATTTTCCCGATCGCACAGGACTCGGTGCAAAACGCGTAGGGACCGCTCGATTTCGCGTTTTTTCCGCGTTTTGCACAGCCATTTCGACAGACTTTTCCGCGCAATCTATGGAAAACGCGGATCGCATCGGTGGCTATTGAGAAAACGCATGCCTTTGTCATCCTGAGCGAGGCCGAAGGCCAGCGAAGGATCTACGCGACCAAGCCGCGCAAATCCTTTCTCGCGGCTTCTCCACCAAGATCCTTCGGTCGCTTCGCTTACCTCAAGATGACGACGTTGCGGCTATCTGCCTGGAGGCTCGAAACAGCGGCGGCAGCGGGCCTCGTAGAGCCCCTGGGCACCCACCACGACGAGCTCGTCGCTCTCGACCAAACGCTGGGTGTTGTTGGCCGGCGAGCCGCACCGGACACAGATCGCGAGCGTCTTGGTGACGTCCTCGGCGACCGCCATCAGAGTCGGGATCGGCCCGAACGGCGATCCACGGAAATCCTTGTCGAGCCCCGCCACGATAACGCGCTTGCCCTGGTCGGCCATCCGCTGGCAGACCTCGACGATTCCGGGATCGAAGAACTGGGCCTCGTCCACGCCGACGACCTCGGTGCGGTGGTCGAGCTTCTGGAGCAGCTCGGCGCTGGAGGTGACCGAGATCGACGGGAGCCGCTGCTCGCTGTGCGAGACGATCTCCGCCTCGGATCGCGAATCCACATCGGGCTTGAAGATCTGCACGCGCTGCCGGGCGATGATGGCCCGGCGGAGCCGGCGGATGAGCTCCTCGCTCTTGCCGGAGAACATGCTTCCGGTGATGACCTCGATCCATCCCAGCTGTGTCTTGATCAGCGACATGGGCGGGGGATATTAACGCTGAAAAGCGCTCCGGAACTCCTCGAAGCTCCCGAAGACCTCCGTGGCGCAAGCCAAGACCCAGCCCGAGGCGTTTTCCCGGGGCATCCCGAGGACGAGGTAGACCGGCTTGCCCAGCCGGTAGGCCAGGGTGATCTCCGCGGCGGTGCCCCCACCGCGCGCAGCGGCTTCGTCCCAGTAGGCGAGGACGCAGTCGGACCTCGTCTCGACGTGGCCGAGGTCCCAGGCGATGATCTTCCGAACGACGTCGCGGAAGCGCTCCGGGGCGTCCTTCTTCCACGCTCGGAATCCCCGGACCTCCTCGTCGGTCAGATCCTTCTTCTCGTCGGCCGCCGGGTCGTAGACCTCGTCCCCCAGGCCCTCAAGGAACTCGCCGATTTCGCGCCGCCAGCCGCGGCCGCCGTCCCCGGAGTGCTCGATCCCGCCGGAGAGGTAGAAGCGGCGCCTCACGCGACGCCGATCTTCGGGCAGAGCGGGTTGACCGGGCAGATCTCGCAGCGGGGCTTACGGGCCGAGCAGACCTGGCGGCCGTGGAAGATCAGCTCGTGGGCGGCCATCGTGCGGCGCCCCTCGGGGACGATCTTCAAGAGGTCCTGCTCGATCTTGACCGGGTCCTTGTGCCGCGTGAAGCCGAGCCGCCAGGACAGCCGGGCGACGTGGGTGTCCACGACGAAACCTTCGTCCTTGCCGAAGGCATTGCCGAGGATGACGTTGGCGGTCTTCCGTCCCACGCCCGGCAGGCGCACCAGCGCCTCCATCGTGTCGGGGACTTTTCCGCCGTGCTCGGCCGCGACGGCAGCCCCCATTTTTCGCAGGCTTTTCGCCTTGGAGTTGAAGAATCCGGTCGAGTGGATCTCCTTCTCGAGCTCGCCCGCGGGCGACCGGGCATAGTCGGCGGCCTTCCGGTACTTCCGAAAGAGCGCCGGCGTCACCTTGTTGACCATCACGTCCGTGCTCTGCGCGGAGAGGATCGTCGCCACGAGAAGCTCCAGGGGCGTGCCGTGGTCCAGCGCGCACTTCGCGTCCGGATAGGCCTTCGCCAGCCGCCGAAGAACCTTCGCCGCCCTCTTCTTCTTTTCTTCCAGCGTCTCGCGGACTCTTTTCACGCCCCCCGATTCTAGTTTCGGTACTTTCCCGCGTCACGCACCACCTGGCCCTCCGATTCGGGGTTGCACAGGTTTGGTTGCATTGACGGTCGTGGAGAGGCGGTGATATCAAGCTGCGCAGAAGCTGGTCAGGTCGCAAGGGAGGAAGAGGCGATTCGAATCGGAGTTCGCGCCGGTCGCGTGCTCGGCGTTTTCGTGGCGGCCTTCGCCGCCGCGGCCTCGCTTTCGGCGGCTGCCAGGACCCTCACGATCCTCCACACCTCCGACCTTCACGGCCACGTGAGCCCGCGCGACAACCCCGAGCAGCGCGAGTTCCCGGAGGGCGTCGCGCGCGTCGCGACGGCCGTCAAGGCGGTCCGGTCGCAGGGAAGCCCGACGCTGCTCCTGGACTCCGGCGACACGATCGAGGGGGCGCCCGTGGAGGCGATGGTCTTCTCCGGGCAGATCCCCGACCGCGGCGATCCGATCGTCCGGGCGATGAACATGACCGGATACGACGCCATGGCCGTGGGCAACCACGAGTTCAACTTCGGCCGTGAGAGGCTGGAGAAGTCCCGTCGCGAGGCGAAGTTCCCGTGGTTGTCGGCCAACACGGTGCTGGAGTCGGGCAAGCCCGCGTTCGAGCCCTACGTCGTCCGGCAGGTCGGCGGCGTGAAGGTCGGGATCCTCGGCCTGACGACCAAGAACATCCCGTACTGGGAGCCGCCGTCGCACGTCGCTGGGCTGAAGTTCTTAGACACCGTCGAGACGGCGAAACGCTACGTCCCGATCCTGCGGGAGAAGGAGAAGTGCGACCTCGTCCTCGTGATCACGCACCAGGGCTTCGAGAGAGACCTGCAGACGGGGAAGGACACCGGCTCCTCGGAGGAGAACCAGGCCTACGCCATCGCCACCGAGGTGCCCGGGATCGACCTCCTCCTGACCGGGCACACGCACACGGCCATCGAGCCCCGCCACCTCGGCCTGACGTGGGTTTCCCAGCCGGGCCGCTTTGGCAACACGGTGACGAGGTACGACCTGACTCTGGAGAAGGCCGGGCGCGGCTGGAAGGTCTCCTCGATCGAAGGGAAGAACCTCTCCATGAAAGACGTCGCGCCGGACCCGGAGATCCTGGCCGCCGTCGCTCCCGAGCGGGAGGCCGCTTCGAAGATCCTGATGACCGCCGTCGCGACCCTCTCCCGTCCCGTCTCGGCCCGCGCCGCCCGCACGGAGGACACGGCCCTGCTCGACTGGCTCCACGCGGTCCAGCGCGAGCAGGGGAAGGCGGACCTTTCCTTCACGTCGCTCCTGCCGGGCTTCCTTCCCGAGTGGCCGGCGGGGCCCCTGACGATCGGCCAGATCTGGGCCTTCTACCCGTACGAGAACACGCTGGTGACCGTGCGCGCGACCGGCCGGCAGGTCCGCGAGGCGCTGGAGGTGGCCGGCCGCTGCGTCTCAGGCATCGCGATGCAGGACGGCAAACCGGTCTGGGAGCGCAACCCCGCGGTCTTGGGATACAACTGCGACAACCTCGACGGGGCCGAATACGCGCTCGACCCGACGCGGCCCGAGAAGTCCCGCGTGCTCTTCCTCCGTCGCGACGGGCGCCCGGTCCGCGACGAGGACGTCTTCACCGTCGCCATCAACTCCTACCGCGCCGCGGGGAGCGCGGGCTACTCCGTCTGGCGCGACTGCCCGCGCGTCTCCGACACCGGCAAGGCGCTTCGCGATCTCTTGATCGAGGACGCCCGCCGGCGAGGCACTCTCGCTCTCGAATCCAACCGGAACTGGTTCCTGGTTCCGGGGCTCCCGGAGGGTCGCTTTCAGCCCGGTTCCTGAACATCGCGAGTTCGAAGGTCTTGAAAAAGTGAGGTGTGGGATGGCGAGTCCTAAGGTCTCCGCGCGCGTTCTCGCTCTGGCGGTTCTGCTGTTGTTCGCGGTCATCCCGGCGGCCCGTTTGGCCGCCCAGAGCTCGACCGGCTCGATTTCCGGCATCGTCGTGGACAGCTCCGGCGCCGGAGTACCCGGCGCTTCGGTCTCGATCCGGAGCGCCGACACGGGGGCGACCCGGACGGCGACCTCGGGAGCCAGCGGGACTTACGCGTTTCCCAATCTCATCCCGGGCATCTATTCCGTGTCGGCGGACCTTTCGGGTTTCTCCCCGGCCAAGGTCGCCAACGTCGTGGTCAGCGTCGGCGCAGACGCGACGGTGAGGCTGGTGCTCGAGCTCTCCGGGGTCTCCGCGGCCGTCACGGTCTCGAGCGAGGCGCCCCTGATCGAGACGACCAAGTCCGAGGTCACCTCGGTCGTGGACGAGAAACTGATCAAGGCACTGCCGACGAACGGGCGCAACTTCCTCGACGTCGTCCTCTCGACCCCCGCGGTCGTCAAGGACAACTTCCGCGTCGGCGACCTTGTCTTCGGCGGTCAGCGCGGAACGCTGAACTCGATCGTCGTCGACGGGACCGACAACAACAACACGTTCTTCGGCCAGGCACTCGGCCGGACCGGGTCGGGGCGCGCGCCGTACCAGTTCAGCCTCGACTCGGTCAAGGAGTTCCAGGTCAACACCAACTCCTACTCCGCCGAGTACGGGCGCGCCGGCGGGGCGGTCATCAACGTCGTGACCAAGTCCGGAACCAACGAGTTCCATGGCGGCGCCTTCTACTTCTACCGGGACGACTCCCTGAACGCGAAGAACTACATCGACGCCGTCAACGGCCGGGCCAAGGCGCCGTACCACTACGACCAGTTCGGGGCGACCGTAGGCGGCCCGATCGTCGCCGACAAGCTCTTCTTCTTCGCCAACTACGACGGGCAGCGCAACCAGACGCCCAACACCGTCATCCTCTCGATCCCGCCCGGGACCCCCACCGACCCCGACACGATCGCCGGCATCGCGAAGCTGTCCGCCAAGGCCTTCAACTGGAACCAGAAACAGGACCAGGACGTGTTCCTCTTCAAGACCGACTACGAGATCGCATCCGGGCAGCACGTGTCCGTGCGCTGGAACCGCCAGAGGTTCACGGGCGCCGGATTCGAGTCCTCCGGCTCGACCGTCGCCTTCGAGCACTCGGGCGATTCCCTCGTCAACACCGACACGGTCGCCGGCTCCCTCGGGTCCACCTTCGCGGCGTCGTTCTTCAACGAGCTGCGCGGCCAGTGGGCCAAGGACCGGGAGCCGGGCACGGCTTATAGCTCCAACCCGGAGGCGATCGTCAACCAGAGCGGAACGCCGGTCCTGACGATTGGCGAGAACTTCTTCTCACCCCGCGAGACGACGATCGACCGCTGGCAGATCGCCGACACGGCGACCTGGCTCTTCGGGACCCACACCTTGAAGGGCGGCTTCGACTACCAGCACGACGACATCCTCAACTACTTCCCGGGCAATTTCTTCGGGTCCTACACGTTCCAGTCGATCGCCTCCTACAACCGCGGCGTCCCCAACGGCAGCGGCGAACGGTACGTCCAGGCCTTCGCCGGGCCGGGGACGTCGGGCGCGACGACCCAACCGAACCTCCAGGACATCTCGCTCTTCGCGCAGGACGAGTGGCGCTTCAACCAGAACCTGACCCTGAACCTCGGAGTCCGGTACGACTTCCAGAAGATCGCGCAGCCCACGGTCCTGAACCCCGATCCGGCGCTCCTGGCCGCGGGCCTTCACACGGACAACATCCCCGAGGACCACAACAACATCGCGCCCCGCATCGGGGTCGCGTGGACGCCCGGGACGTCGGGTCGGACGGTTTTCCGGGCCGGCTACGGCATCTTCTACGGCCGCACGCCGGCGATCATGATCGGGACGGCGCACTCCAACAACGGGATCAACGTCCAGACCCTGACCTTCACGGGGAATTCCGTGCCGACCTATCCCAACACGTTCGCGACGCCGCCGGCAGGAGGCACCGCCGCGGCCCCCACGATCCTGCTCTTCGACCCCAACTTCAAGAGCCCGATGGTCCACCAGGCGAGCGCGGGCGTCGACCACGCCCTGACCAACGACCTCGCGGTCGCCCTGAGCTACCTGTTCGTCCACGGCGAGGACCTGCCGCGCTCGACGGACATCAACCTCGGCGCGCCCTCCGACGTCGTCGTTCCGGTCGTCGGAGGCGGGTCCTACACCGTCAAGCGCTACATCGGCGCCAAGCCCTTCCCCAACTTCCTCCGCATCATCGAGTTCCAGAGCTCCGCCAAGTCCAACTACAACGGGCTGACCGTCGAATTCAACAAGCGCTTCTCGCACAACTGGCAGGCCAAGCTGGCTTACACGCTCTCGAAGGCCACCGACACCAAGACCGATGCGACCGCCGTCGTCCCGCAGGGCTCCGACGACTCGAAGTTCGCCTCGGACCCCCAGAACTTCGAGGCGGACAACGCGCCGGGCGACAACGACGTCCGGCACCGGATCGTGTTCTCCGGCCTCTGGAACCTGGATTACCCGAACGGCATCAAGAACGAGGTCGCGGCGTGGTTCCTGTCCGGCTGGACCCTCTCGGGCGTGGTCTCCTTCCAGACCGGAGCGCCCTACTCGCTGGCGATCAACGGCGACCTGAACAACGACGGCAACACGCGCAACGACCGCGTGCCCGGAACCGATCGCAACCAGGAACGGCTTCCGTCGCTCCTCTCGGTGGACCCGCGGCTCTCCAAGCACATCCCGATGGGGCCGGCGGACCTGGAGCTGATCGTCGAGGCGTTCAACGTGTTCAACGCCCACAACGTCATCGGCCTCCAGTCCATCCAGTACCGGTTCGCCAACAACGTCCTGACGACCAACACGGCGTTCCTGACACCGTGCACGGGAGGCCAGGGATGCACCGCGGCGATCGCGGCCTCGACCGGACCGAGGATCGTCCAGCTAGCCGCGAAGGTCACCTTCTAGGGGAGCGTTCCCGGGCGGGGGGCCGACCAGGCTCCCCGCCCGAAGACCACGCACTCGTAGGAACGGCGCTTCTTGAAGCGGCCGATTTCCCGGAAGCCGAGGCTCTCGAACTTCCGCCGGCCGGCGTCGTCGAGAAGCAGAGCGTAGACCGCCGCCACGTCGGCCCCGGCCGCCGCCGTGCGGATCGCGTCGGGCCGGAGCGGGCGGGAGATCTCGATCTCCCGGATCTCCACGTCGTTTCCGAGGTAGAGGTGTTCGCCGAACGCCCACTCCTGGACGAAGGCCAGGTTGCGGGGCCGCGGCTCGAGGCTTTGAATGAACCGGGAGGTTTCGAGGCCGGCCGCCGAACGGTTGGAGAGGAGCGACACCGTGCGCTCGACGCCGTAAGGCACGGCCAGGACCAGGGCGACAGCCGCCAGGAACCGCGACGTCCCTCCGCCTATCCACAGGCGCTCCCATCCCGCCGCGGCCGCGATCGCGAGGAACGGAATCGCCGCCTGCAGGTACCTCCACTCCTTATGGCTGAAGAGCGACATCAGCAGGACGATCGCGGCGAAGAACGCGATCGCGAGGCGCGCGCGGCGTTCCTTCCATGCGGGAATCAGAAGCAGGACGAGGATCGGCCCGGCCCAGTGGAGGATCGTGTACGGGTAATCCCAGAACGGCTGGTCCTCGACCCCCTTCCGTTCCAGGAACATGATCCGGAAGTACTCCCAGAGGCTTCGGAGCGGCCATCCCCACGTCAGCCAGTCGGTGACGCCGGCGGTGAGAAGCGTGCCCGCGGCGAAGCCGCCCGCGATGGCCGCGATGCGCCGGTGAGGAAGGGGAGGGGCGGAGGAGCGGAGGAGCAGAGGAGCGGCGAGGAGCGGGACCAGCACGACTCCCTCGCTCCAGCGGACCGCGAAGGCGGCGCCGGCGAGGACTCCCGCCGTCAGAGGATGGAGAAGACCCGGTCGGGGAGACGTCGCGAGAAGAAAAGCAGCCAGAAGCAACGCGGTAGAGATGGGCCGGGGATAGGGGCTCGCGCCGTAAGCGAGCGGCATCCAGGCGAAGGCTTCGAAGAATGCGGCCGCGACCGAGGCGCGCCAGGAGAGGCCGAACCGCCGGGCGAGCGCGGCCGTCAGTCCGATCGCCGCCGTTGAAAACAAAACTGTCGGGATCGCGGCGGCCCAGGTCAGGACGTCCGGATCTCTCGTGCCGAGGAGCCACGCGAGCTTCACGAACGGGGCGGCCAGGACGATCGGGTGAAAGAGGCAGCGCAGGACCCACGGGTCGTACCGGAGACCGATCGCGACCCTGGCCGCCGCCTGGACGATCTCGAGGTCGTCTCCGGACAGGAAGCCTTCGAAGCGCCACGCGAGCCACAGCTTCGCGGCCAGCGTGACGAGCAGGATGCCCACGATCGAGAAGACCGCCGCGCGCCTGGCAGCCTCTGTGTCCCCGCCTCCCGCGCCTTGACCGGCCGCCAGTGTCGCCGCCGGCCGGGGCACTCAGGCGCTTCGCTCGAGGAACGGCAGCACGCGCGCGAACCGGTTGGCCGCGGCGAACACCTCGCGCCGGGCGGACGCGAGGGTCCCTTCGAGCGCAGCGATGACGGGGTCGAGCTCTCCCGCGAGCGTCACGGCGCCCCTCTCCTCCGCGTCGGAGCGGATCGCCTGGAGGCGCCGGCGGAAGAGGAGCAGGTCGTTCCAGCGGCCCAGGGCATCCTGGAGCTCCCTCTCCCGCGCTATCCGGTTCTCCAGCCCCGGCATGCCGGAGGCGGCGAGGTCCTCGGCAAGATAGCGGGCGCGCTTGACCGCGATGCGAAAG
>DATFQY010000217.1:0-17309 GCA_035263845.1 Thermoanaerobaculia bacterium
TGGTAGCCCATACGGGAATCGAACCCGTATTTCAGCCTTGAGAGGGCTGCGTCCTAACCGTTAGACGAATGGGCCGAACGCGGGGGCGCAAAAGGTAGCACAGCGAGCGGATTCCGCCAAGGTGCGAAGCCGGCGCAGGCACGACCGGAGGCGGCGGGCGCAAGGCCCGCCCCTACGTTTTGACCGGAGTGGCGGGCTGGGGCGTCCGGCCGGGGGTGTAGCGGACCCAGCGGAGGATCTCGGGGATCGTGGGCTTCTTGCCGTACATGAGGATGCCGACGCGGTAGATGCGGCCCGCCGCCCACGCGATGCCGACCGTCGAGAGGAGGAGGATCGCCATCGAGAGCAACACCTGCCAGAACGGCGGCTCGGCCACGGCTGTCCGGAGGAACATCATCAGCGGCGAGGTCAGCGGGAAGAGGGACACGAACGTCGCCACGCTCCCGTTGGGGTTGTTCAGGACCGCCGGATAGAACGCCCAGCATCCCACCATGAAGACGCCGGGGATCATCGCGAGCTGCTGCGCCTCCTGGTCGGTGTTGAAGGGCGCCCCGATCGCCGTGTAGATCGAGGCGTAGAGGAAGTATCCGAAGAGGAAGAACAGGATGAAGTAGACGATCATCGAAACCGGGATCGTCGGGACTCCCATGTCTCCCGTGGTCATCGCGCTGGCGACGGCCGGGAGCGACAGGTTCATCGCGATGACCGACCAGATCAGGTACTGCGTCAGACCGACGAGGCCGATCCCGAAAATCTTCCCGAGCATCAGCTCCGTCGGACGGACCGACGCGATGACGACCTCGACGATGCGGCTCGTCTTTTCCTCAATGACGCCGCGCAGGTTCTGGAACCCGTACATGAAGAAGGTCGTGTACATGAGGATCATGAAGATGATCGCCGCGAAGATCCCGGCACCCTTCTCCTCGGCCGTCCCCCGCTCGGTGACCTTCAGGGTCTTCAGGTCGAGCCGCTTCTCCAGGTCCGTCGCCAGCGCCGGCGGGAGTCCCCGCTTCTCGATCTTGTCCTTGAGCAGGATGTGGTTCAACGCCCGCTCGAGCTGGCTCATCGCGACGAACTCGGAGACCGTGATGGCGTAGTACTCGGCCTGGGACTTCTCGATCAGCGTCGGGTCGAGCACGAGGTACCCGTCGATCTTCTTCTTCAGGACCTCGCCGCGCAGCTGCTCCTTGGTCGCCTCCAGAGTGCCGGAGACGGGACGCTGCTGGAGGATCCAGTGGACGCCCTGGCTCCTTCCGCCGCTCTTGCGGTTCTGCTCCTCGCGCTCCGCGAGGTCCTTCTGGAGAGGGGAGAAGAGGTGGCCGGTCAGGTCCACGACGGCGATGGTGCGGTCGCCCCCCGTCTTTTTGAACGACGCCACCTGGATCGCGATGTAGCCGAGGAAGAAGATCGGAACGAGGAGGGTCCCGATCCAGAACGCCTTGGTCCGGACCCGTTCGACGTACTCGCGGCGGATGACGGCGAAGATCTTTTTCCAGCTCATCGCTCCTCCCGCTCCTTCACTCGATCGTCCGGGTCTCTTCGAGGCCGGCCTTCTTGACGGCCGAGAGGTAGATCTCCTCGAGCTCCGGCTCCTTCTCGGAGAACGCCTTGACGTCGTACTTCTCGAACGCGCGGCGCAGGAACTCCCGCCGGTCCGTCCCGGGCGCGAGCGCGATGATGTAATCGCCGTCGATCGCCTGCACCGAGGAGACGCCGGGGAGAGCTCCGACCTCGCTCTCGGAGGCCTGGCAGGAGAGCCGCAGAAGGTCGCCGGCGAACTGGCGCTTCAAGTCCTTCAGGTTTCCCTCGAGGATCTTTTTCGACTTGGCGACCAGGCAGATCTCGTCGCAGAGCTTCTCCGCCTGCTCCAGGACGTGGGTCGAGAAGATGATCGTCTTGCCGCGGGAGCGGAACTCCATCAGGTATTCCTTGATGAGGGCCGTGTTGATCGGGTCGAGGCCCGAGAAGACCTCGTCCAGGATCAGGATCTCGGGGTCATGGACGATCGTCGCGATGAACTGGACCTTCTGCTGCATCCCCTTGGAGAGCTCGTCCACCTTCTTGTTGAGCCACGGGCGAAGCTCCATCTTGTCGAGCCACTCGCCGATCCGCTCCTTCGCTTTCTCCCGGGAGACCTCCTTGATCGCCGCGAGGAAGTAGAGGTGGTCGAGGACCTTCATCTTCCGGTAGAGGCCGCGCTCCTCGGGGAGATACCCGATCCGGTTCTGGGTCCCGCGGCTCATCGGCGCGCCGAGGATTTGGATCTCCCCCTCGTCGGGGGCGGTGATGTTCATGATCATGCGGATCGTGGTGGTCTTGCCGGCCCCGTTGGGCCCAAGCAGACCGAACACCCGCCCCCGCGGCACGCGGAAGGAGAGCCCATCCACGGCCTTGAACCGGCCGAAGGTCTTCGACACACCGCTCAGTTCGATCGCGTAATCCATGGGTACCGTTACTTACGTTTTCGGGACGGTTCGGGTTATTTCAATGGCGGAGAGGGTGGGATTCGAACCCACGGGACCCTTTTGGGGCCCACCGGTTTTCGAGACCGGCCTGATCAACCACTCCAGCACCTCTCCGGGAAACGGTGAATCCTATCAAAGGGGTGCGAAACCGAAGTTCAGCGGCGGGCCTGGAAGAAGAGGCGCAGGAGTTCCGCGGACTCTTCAGCAAGCAGCCCGCCTTCGACGTCGCAGCGGTGGTTCAGGCGGGGATCCCGGGGGATGTCTCCCAGCGTGCCGCAGTAGCCCGCCTTCGGGTCGGCGCAGCCGTAGACGATCCGCTCGATGCGCGCGTTGACCGCGGCGCCGGCGCACATCGGGCAGGGCTCGGTCGTCGCGTAGAGCGTCGCTCCCTCCAGCCGCCAGGTCCCCCGGGCCTGCGCCGCCTCGCGGATCGCCTCGATCTCGGCGTGGTGGGTGGGGTCGGCCAGGTGCTCGCGGCGGTTGCGCCCGCGGCCGATCATCTTCCCCTCTCGCGCGACGACCGCCCCGATGGGGACCTCCTGCTCGGAGAACGCGATCCGGGCGAACGCCAGAGCCTCCTTCATGAAGTGGACGTCGTCCTCGGAAAACGGCATCGCCCGGCAGGTTACCCGTCCAACTCCTTCAAGGGAATAGGGAAGCCGCCTTTTCGCTTGAATGAAAGGGCCCACTTCCGGTAGCCTCGCCGGTCCTGCGCCCATAGCTCAACTGGATAGAGCGTCTGACTACGGATCAGGAGGTTGGGGGTTCGAGTCCTCCTGGGCGCACCACCTTCCGCCGGGGCGAACTTTCGGGGGTTCCGTCCGTAAGAATTCCTTAGCGGTACCTATGCGAAGAGGGAATTAGCCATGTCGAAGAAATGGAAGGTCGTCATCGGTTTGGCGGTCGCGGTGGTTCTCGCGGTCGTCCTGATGGGCTCCCTGCGGAGCAAGGACCGCAACCTGCCCCACGTCACGACGGCCAAGGTCGACAAGGTGGACCTGGTCTCGAAAGTCACGGCCAACGGCAAGATCCAGGCGCACCGCAAGGTGGACATGTCTGCGCTCGTCATGGGCCAGATCGTCAACCTCGCCGTGAAGGAGGGGGACAAGGTCCAGAAGGGGCAACTCCTCCTCCAAATCGACAAGGCGCAGCTCGCCGCGGCCGCCGCCGGTAGCGAGGCGAGCCTCGCCGCGATGCGCAACGACCTCGACGCCGCCAAGGCCAGCGCCGAGCAGGCTCGGATCGACTACGACCGCGCCAAGCGGAACTTCGACGCCAAGATCCTGGCGGAGGCGGACCTGCAGAAGGCCCGCTCGACGCTCGACACAGCCAGGGCGACCCTGGCGGCAACCGAGGAGCGGATGCGCGTGGCGAGCGCGACGCTGGCCGGCAGCCGCGACTCGCTCTCCAAGACGACCGTCACGGCGCCGATCAGCGGCGTCGTCACCGCCCTTCCGATCAAGGAAGGGGAGGTCACGGTCATCGGCACGATGAACAACGCCGGCACGCAGCTGTTGACCGTCTCCGACATGTCGGAGGTCGAGGCAGTCATGATGGTGGACGAGACTTCGACGCCGCAGGTCAAGATCGGGCAGACCGCCGACCTGTCGATCGACGCGTACCCCGGGAAGAAGTTCAAGGGGGTGGTGACCGAGGTCGGCTCCTCGCCGATTCCAAAGACCGATCCGGACCTGTTGTCCCTCGTCGCGAACTCCGAGGCGATCAACTTCAAGGTCTGGATCCGGGTCCAGGATCCTCCCGACACGATCCGTCCCGGCTTCTCCGTTACCGCCGAAATCGTCACCGGCAAGACCGCCGCCGCGACGGCGATCCCCATCCAGGCCCTCGTCGTCCGCGACGTGCCCAAGAAGGACAAGAAGGGCCCGGCCACCTCCGGCAGGCCGGAGACGGAAGAGGGCGTGTACACCGTGGGCAAGGAAGGGAAGCTCGAGTTCCAGAAGGTCGAGACGGGGCTCGCCGGCGAGCTGATGATCGAGGTCAAGAAGGGCCCGGCCATGGGGCAGGAGATCGTGACGGGGCCCTTCAAGGTCCTCCGCCAGGTCAAGGAAGGCGACAAGGTCATCGTGGACCGCGAAGACCAGAAGAAGAAGGGGACTCCGGCCCCGAAGGCGGGATGACGAGGTCCGCGTGACGACCGCCGAGCTCTTCCGGGTCTCCTCCTCGGCGCTCGCCCGCCACAAGCTGCGGGCGTTCCTGACGCTCCTGGGCGTCATCATCGGCGTCGCGACGGTCGTCGGGGTCGTCTCGGTGATCTCCGGCCTGAACACCTACGTCAAGGACAAGCTCTTCGGCCTGAACCCGGACATCGTCGTCTTCACCAAGTACGGGATCATCACGAGCCGCGAGGAGTGGCTGATCGCGCGCAAGCGCCCGGACGTCACTCTGACGGACATGTCGGTGATCGCCCGGGAGTGCCGGCTCTGCGCCGAGGTCGGCGCGGAGGGGGACCGCGCCCGCCCGATCAAGTACATGAACAAGAAGCTCTCCGACGTCCAGATCCAGGGGCACACGCCGAACATGACGTCGCTGCTGCGCGTGGACATCGCCACCGGCCGCTACTTCACGGAGAGCGAATACGACCACGCCGAGGGAGTCGCGGTCATCGGCTGGGACATCCAGGACCAGCTCTTCCCGGGCCAGGACCCGATCGGCCGGATCATGAAGATCGACGGCTACCCGGTCAAGGTCATCGGGACCCTGACCAAGCAGGGCAACGTCCTCGGGCAGAGCCGGGACAACGTCATCTACATCCCGCTGACGCTCTTCAAGAAGCACATCGCGCCGACCTCCGACATCGCCGTCTTCGTCAAGCCGCTCGGCGGGGTCGAGGGAGCCAACGTGACGACCGACGAGGTCCGCACGATCCTGCGATCGCTGCGCAAGACCAAGTACGACAAGGACGACCCGTTCGGGATCGTGACGGCCGAGATGCTCCAGTCGCTGTGGGTCAACTTCTCGCAGGGCGCGTTCCTGCTGATGATCCTGATCTCCGGGATCTCGCTCGTCGTCGGGGCGATCGTGATCGCCAACATCATGTTCGTGTCGGTCGTCGAGCGGACCAAGGAGATCGGCGTCCGGCGCGCCCTGGGCGCCCGGCGGCGTGACATCCGGCGGCAGTTCCTGCTCGAGGCGGCGCTGCTCGCCGCCTTCGGAGGCGTCATCGGCGTGGCGCTGGGCTCCGGGATCGCGTTCGCCGTCAACCAGGTCTTCCCGGCGCAGGTGCGCGCCTCGTTCATCCTGATCGGGATTGGCGTCGCGACGTTCACGGGGCTGCTGGCGGGCTGGATCCCGTCCTCCAAGGCGAGCGCGCTGCCGCCGGTGGAAGCGCTCCGCTACGAGTAGGCCGCGATGGCCAGACTGTTCAGCAGCCTGCGGCGCGGATTCGGCGAGAACGTCCGGTTCGCGCTGCTCGCCGTGCAGGCGCACAAGCTCCGCGCGTTCCTGACCGTCCTCGGGATCGTCGTCGGGGTGGCGACCGTGATCGCCATGGTCTCGATCATCAACGGCTTCAACAACAACATGATCCGCAACTTCCAGAGCTTCGGCGCCACGCTCGTCCAGTTCCAGAAGTTCGAGCCGCGCTTCGGCCCCGGGCGGCGCGACGACAGCGAGAGGAACCGCAAGGACCTGACATGGGAGGACGCGCTCGCCTTGAAGGCCCAGGTTCCCGAGATGCGCGCGGTTTCGGCCGAGCGGTACCTCTGGAACACCGACGTCCACGTCAAGTACCGGGACTCCGAGACGACGACGCCGACGATCCTCGGGGGCACGCCGGACTATTCGATGGCCAACAACCACTTCGTCGCGTACGGGCGCTGGCTGACCGACTCGGACGTCGAGCATGCCTCGCCCGTCGTCATCATCGGCGAGGACGTCCGCGAAGCCCTCTTCTCGCGCGAGGACCCGCTGAACAAATGGCTCCAGTTGAACGGCACCCAGTACATGGTCGTCGGCGTCTTCGAGAAGAAGGGGAAGATGATGGGCCACTCCAACGACAACTTCGTGGCCCTGCCGATCACGTCTTTCGACCGCCAGTTTCCCTTCATCAAGAACAGCCACGGCGACACGATCCACATCGCGACCGTTCCCTACACGCCCGAGCAGGTCCCGGTCATCCTGGAGAAGGGGAGGGCGGTCCTGCGCGCCCGGCGGCATGTCCCCTTCAACAAGCCGGACGACTTCGCGATCTACACGCCGGACAAGCTGATCGAGAGCTTCCAGGCGATCACCGGCGGCGTGACTCTCGGCATGGTGTTCGTCGCGCTGGTGTCGCTCTTGATCGGCGGGGTCGGCGTCATGAACATCATGCTCGTCTCGGTCACGGAGCGGACCCGCGAGATCGGCGTGCGCAAGGCTGTCGGCGCCTTCCGCCGGGACATCGTCATGCAGTTCCTGACCGAGGCGACGACCCTCTCCATCCTCGGCGGCGCGATCGGCGTCGTCGTCGGGGTCGCGGTCCCGGCCGCCGTCAAGAGAGCGTTCGACGCTCTGCCCGCCGAGACGCCGTTCTGGGCGATCCTCGTCGGCCTGCTGGTCTCCATGTCGGTGGGAATCTTCTTCGGCCTCTACCCCGCGGTGAAGGCCTCCCGTTTGGACCCGATCGAGGCCCTTCGCTACGAGTAGGGGAGAATCGGTTCATCCTTAGATGATCCGGTCTTCATGAACGAAGTCTTAGCGGGGTTCCGTCGTGGCTTCGGCGAGAACCTGCGCTTCGCGCTGCTCGCCGTGCAGGCCCACAAGCTCCGCGCCTCTCTGACGATCCTCGGCATCGTCGTCGGCGTTGCGACGGTCATCGCGATGGTGTCCATCGTCACCGGGTTCAACAACAACATGGCCAACAGCTTCCAGACCTTCGGCGCGACCCTCGTCCTCTTCCAGAAATACGAGCCGCGCTTCGGGCCGGGCGGTCCCCGGCCCGAAGGGGAGCTGCGGCGCAGAGAGCTGACGCTCGAGGACGCGGCCGCGCTCCGGGCCGCCATCCCCGAGATGCGCTCGGTCTCTCCCGCCCGCTACCTCTGGGACAACAGCGACTACCACATCCGTTACCGCAACAACGAGGTCCAGTCGCCGAAGATCTCGGGGGTCATCGAGGAGTACACCATCGCGACCAACAGGCCGGTCGCCCTGGGGCGGTTCCTGACGGCGACCGAGGTCGAGCATGCCGCCAGTGTCATCGTCCTCGGCGACGACATCCGCGAGCGGCTCTTTCCGCGGGAGGACCCGCTGAACAAGAAGGTCCAGCTCGGGCACGACACGTACACGGTCGTCGGGACCTTCGAGCGCAAGGGGAAGATGTTCGGCGACTCGCAGGACAACCTCTGCGTGATCCCGATCACGACGTTCGACCACCGGTTCCCCTGGATCAAGACGGGCGGGGGAGCCGGCGACGCCCTTCGCATCGCGACGATCCCCTACACGCCCGAGCAGATCCCGGTCATGATCGACAAGGCGCGGGCGATCCTGAGGCTGCGCCGGCACGTCCCCTTCGACAAGCCGGACGACTTCGGCATCGTCACGCCCGACAAGCTGATCGAGAGCTTCCAGGGGATCACGAGCGGGATCACGCTCGCGATGGTCTTCGTGGCGCTCGTCTCGCTGCTCATCGGCGGGGTCGGCGTCATGAACATCATGCTGGTCTCGGTGACCGAGCGCACGCGCGAGATCGGCGTGCGGAAGGCCGTCGGCGCCTTTCGCCGCGACATCGTGCTGCAGTTCTTAACAGAAGCGGCCACGCTCTCGCTCCTGGGCGGCGCGATCGGGGTCGTCGTCGGCATCACCATTCCGCTCGGGGTCAAGAAGGTCTTCGAGGCGCTGCCGGCCCAGACTCCGCTCTGGTCGGTCGTCGTCGGCCTGGCGGTCTCGATCTCCGTCGGGATCTTCTTCGGCCTCTATCCCGCGGTCAAAGCGTCCCGCCTGGACCCGATCGAGGCTCTTCGTTATGAGTAGTTCCGCGTCCGTTCACGCCCCCGTTGCGGATAAGCTAGCGGCCAGAACCGCGAGGAAGCCGATGCCTCGAACCTGGAAGATCGTGATCGCCGTCGCGGTGGTGCTCGTGGCCCTCGTGATCGCGGGACAGGTCTCCGCGCGCGACCGCAAGATTCCTCGCGTGACGACGGCGAAGGCGGCGGTCGAGGAGATGGTCTCCAAGGTCACGGCCAACGGGAAGATCCAGGCGGAGAAGAAGGTCGAGCTGTCGGCGCTGGTCATGGGGCAAATCGTCAACCTCGCGGTCCGCGACGGCGACTCCGTCAAGAAGGGAGACTTCCTCCTCCAGATCGACCGCAATCGCGCCGTTGCCGAGGAGGCTGGCTCGGCCGCCGCGCTCGCGGGCAGCCTCGCGGCGCTGGACTCCGCGCAGGCGACGCTCGCTCAGGCGCGGCGCGAAGAGGAGCGCGCGAAGAGGAACTACGAGGCGAAGATCCTGCCCGAGGCGGACCAGCAGAAGGCGAAGGCAGCGCTCGAGACGGCGGAAGCCGATTACCAGGTCGCGCAGAGGCGCGTCGAGCAGAATCGCGCGAACCTCAATGCCTCGCGCGACACACTCTCCAAGACCACGGTCCGCGCGCCGATCGACGGGGTCGTGACCAACCTTCCGGTGAAGGAGGGCGAGGTCACGGTAATCGGGACGATGAACAACCCGGGCACCCAGCTCATGACGATCTCCGACATGTCCACCGTCGAAGCCGTGTTGATGGTGGACGAGACCGACGTGCCCACCGTCCAGGTCGGGCAGAAGGCGATCCTCTCGATCGAGGCGTATCCCAACCGCGCCTTCGAGGGGCTCGTGACACAGGTCGAGAACTCGCCGATCTCCAAGACCGATCCGGAGCTCCAGGGGCTCATCACGACTTCCGACGCGATCAACTTCAAGGTCAGGGTCAAGCTCCTCCGCCCGCCTGAGCGCATTCGGCCGGGCTTCTCGGTCTCGGCCGACGTCATCACGGGCTCCAAGCCGAAGGCTCTCGCCGTCCCCCTCGCCGCGATCATCGTCCGCGACTCTCCGAAGGGCGAGAAGACGGCGACGGGCCGGATCAAGACGGAGTCCGGGGTCTACGTCCTGAAGGACGGGAAGGCGAGGTTCCTGCCGGTCGAGCTCGGCCTCGCGGGCGAGCTGAAGGTCGAGGTCACCGGCGGGCTCTCCGACGGGCAGGAGATCATCACCGGCCCCTTCAAGACCATCCGGACACTGAAGGAAGGGGACCGGGTGAAGATCGAGAAAGAAAAGAAGGGCGCGGAGGCCTCCGGCTCCGCGAGCTGACGTGCCTCTCTCGGAAGTCCTGGCCGTCGCGTTTCAGGCGCTTCGCCGCAACAAGCTCCGCTCGTTCTTGACCCTCCTCGGGGTCATCATCGGCGTCGCGACCGTCGTGTCGGTCGTCTCGGTCATCAGCGGCTTGAACGGCTACGTCCGCGACAAGGTGCTGAATCTGAACCCCGACGTCCTCGTCTTCACCAAGTACGGCATCGTGAGGAGCCGCGACGAGTTCATCCTCCAGCGGAAGAGAAAGCCCGTGACCCTGCGCGAGGCCCGGATGATCGAGCGCGAGTGCCGCACCTGCGCGGCGGTGGGCGCGCAGGCCAACCAGCAGGCAGCGGTCCACGCCGGCAAGCTCAAGGATCCGGACGTCCGCGTCGACGGCTACACGTCGAACATGGAGTCCATGATGCGGATGGACATCGAGTCGGGCCGCTTCTTCAACCCCGTCGAGGAGGAGCACGCGGCGGCGGTCGCCGTCATCGGGGCGGAGGTCAAGGACCAGCTCTTCCCGACGGTCAACCCGATCGGGAGAACGGTCTACGTCCGAGGCTACCCGCTCGCCGTCATCGGCCTATTCGCCCGGAAGGGAGACGTCCTCGGCCAGAACCAGGACAACGTCATCTCCGTGCCGATCACGTTCGTCCAGAAAACCCTGACGTCGAGTGCCGACGTCTCGATCTACGTCCGGCCGCGGGCCGGGCTCGCCGGACTGGAGGCGACGCAGGACGAGGTGCGGACGATCCTCCGGTCGCTGCGCAAGACTCCCTACCGCTCCGAGGATCCCTTCGGCACCCTGGGATCCGAGGCGTTCCAGGCCCTCTGGAAATCGCTGACCGCGGGAGCGTTCGCGCTGATGATCCTGATCTCCGGCATCTCGCTCGTGGTCGGCGCGATCGTGATCGCCAACATCATGTTCGTCTCGGTCGTCGAGCGCACCCGGGAGATCGGCGTGCGCCGCGCCCTCGGCGCACGGCGGAGGGACATCCGGCGGCAGTTCCTCCTGGAGGCGTCGCTCCTGGCCTGCGCCGGCGGCGTCGCGGGCGTCCTGCTCGGCGCCATCGCCGCCTTCCTCGTCAACCAGGTTTTCCCGGCCCGCGTCGAGCCCGGCTTCGCCATCATCGGGATCGGCGTCGCGGTCGCGACGGGGGTCCTCGCCGGCCTCGCACCGTCCACCGCCGCTGCCCGTGTCACGCCGATCGAGGCGCTCCGCTATGAGTAGCGTCTTCTCCCAAATGCGGCGGGGCTTCGCCGAGAACGTTCGCTTCGGGTTCAATGCGATGCGCGAGCACAAGCTTCGGTCGGGGCTGACGATCCTCGGCATCGTCGTCGGAGTCGCGACCGTGATCGCGATGGTCGCGATCGTGACCGGTTTCAACAACAACGTCATCGGCAACTTCCAGGCCTTCGGCGCGAGCCGCATCGAGTTCCTCAAGTTCAAGCCGCGGTTCGGCGGCCCCGGCCCGGCGACCGAGGAGGAGCGCCGGCGGCGCAACCTGACGATGGACGACGTCCTCGCGATGCGGAAGGCCACTCCGGAGGCGGCCGCGGTCTCGGCGCTCGTCGGTTACTTCGACGCGGAGATCCACGTCAAGAACGGCAGCCTCGAGGCCAACAATCCGTACGTCCTCGGCGCCGACGAGTACTACCCGACCGCCACGGCCTACGCCATCGCCCGCGGGAGGTTCTTCACGGCGGCGGAAGTGGAGCGCGGCGCGCTCGAGGTCGTCCTGGGGGCGGACGTGCGCGAGGCGATCTTTCCCCGCGAGGACCCGATCGGGAAGACGATCACGGTCAACGGCCTGCGCTACCAGGTCGTCGGCGTGCTCGAGAAGAAGGGCGAGCAGTTCGGCTACTCCCCGGACAACAAGGTCGTCGTTCCCTACAAGGCCTTCGCTCACCAGTTCGCGGCGCAGCTTCGCCAGGACGGCGTGCGGATCTCCGCCGTGCCGCGCCGCCCCGAGGACATCGGCGTCGTCATCGAGAAGGGGACCGAGGTTCTCCGCACGCGCCGGCGGATCCCGTTCGACAAGCTCAACGACTTCGACGTCAACACGCCGGACCAGTTGATCGGCCAGTTCCGCGCGATCACGGGAGGCGTGACGGGAGCGATGATCCTGATCGCCCTGATCTCTCTCGTCGTCGGAGGCGTCGGCGTGATGAACATCATGCTCGTCTCGGTCACCCAGAGGACCCGCGAGATCGGAATCCGAAAGGCCGTCGGCGCCTTCCGCCGCGACATCGTCCGGCAGTTCCTGACGGAGGCCGTCACGCTGACGACGATCGGCGGGATCCTGGGAGTCCTCTTCGGCGCTTCGGTCTCGGGACTCGTCCGAACCCTCGTCCCTGCCCTGCCGACATCCATGCCCGCGTGGTCGGTCCTCGTCGGGCTGATCGTCTCGACCTCAGTTGGTCTCTTCTTCGGCCTCTATCCCGCCGTGAAGGCCTCCCGCCTCGATCCCATCGAAGCCCTCCGCTACGAGTAGCGGTCCGCTCTCCGGCGGCCGGCGGTTGCCCTCGACTCCAGGCCGTTTCTCCCGTGCCGCATGCCGCGCGATAGAATGCCGAGGTCGCCTTGAAGGTATAGACGTGGCCCTCTCCTCCGGCGCGCGGCTGGGGCCGTATGAGATCCTTGCGTCGCTCGGCGCGGGGGGAATGGGAGAGGTTTACAGGGCCCGGGACCCGCGTCTTGGACGGGACGTGGCCATCAAGGTCCTGCCGGCGTCCTTCTCGACGGATCCGGACCGGCTCAAGCGGTTCGAGCAGGAGGCGCGGGCGGCCGGCATCCTGAACCATCCCAACATCACGGCGGTCTACGACGTCGGCACGGACGGCGGCGCGCCGTACGTCGTCTCGGAGCTACTCGAAGGGGAGACACTCCGGGCCCGGCTCGCCGCAGGCGACGTCCCCGCCCGCAAGGCCGTCGACTTCGCGATCCAGATCGCGCACGGCCTCGCGGCGGCGCACGAGAAGGGGATCGTCCACCGCGACTTGAAACCCGAGAACCTCTTCGTCACGAAAGACGGGCGGGTCAAGATCCTGGATTTCGGCCTGGCCAAGCTCACCCATCCGGAGAAGCCGGGCGTTCCTTTGACCGAGGTTCCAACCCGGTCCGCGGGGACCGACCCGGGCGTCGTCCTGGGGACCGTGGGCTACATGTCGCCCGAGCAGGTCCGGGGGCTCGCGGTGGATTCCGCCTCGGACCTCTTCGCGTTCGGCGCGATCCTCTACGAGATGCTCTCGGGACGGCGGGCGTTCCACGGCGCGACCGCGGCCGACACCCTGTCCGCGATCCTGAGGGAGGAGCCGCCGGACCTCGCCCTGACGGTCCGGGACCTGCGTCCCGGGCTGGACCGGATCGTGCGGCACTGTCTCGAGAAGACCCCGGAGGAGCGATTCCACTCGGCGCACGACCTCGCCTTCGATCTCGAAATGCTCTCGGGAATCTCGGGACCAACGGCCGCCGTCCCGGTCCCGAAAGCCGGGAGAAAGCCGGTTGTCCGCCGCGTCCTGATCACAGCGGCCGCCATCCTCGCCGCCGCCGCCGCCGGTGCTTTCCTGTACGCGGCGGGGCGGAGGGCCGGATACGCGCCGCCCCCGACCTTCCACCAGCTGAGCTTCCGGCGGGGGGAGGTCAGCGGAGCCTCCTTCACGCCCGACGGACAGACCGTCATCTACTCCGCCGCCTGGGAAGGGCGGCCGATGGAGATGTTCGCGTCGCGCCTGGAGAGCCCGGAATCGCGTCCGTTCGGCCTGCCGGGCGACGTGCTGGCCATGTCGCCGAGCGGAGAAATGGCCGTGTCGCTCGACGACCGGCCGATCGCCGCCTTCATTCGCAGCGGCCGCCTGGCTCGCATCAACATTGCCGGGGGAGCTCCCCGCGAGATCCTGGACGGCGTCGAGTGGGCCGATTGGTCCCCCGACCGGAAGGACCTCGCCATCGTCCGCACCGCCGGCGCGCACAATCGCCTCGAGTACCCGATCGACAAGGTGCTTTACCAGACGGATGGCTGGATCGGCCATCCCAGGTTTTCCCCCGACGGCGAGCGGATCGCGTTCATCGACCACCCGATCTCCCGCGACGACGCGGGCACGGTGGCGGTCGTCGAGCGCTCCGGAAAGTTGACGAGGCTGACGCCGATCTTCGAGACGGCGCAGGGGCTCGCCTGGGCGCCGGGAGGGCGGGAGATCTGGTTCACGGCCGCCGAGACGGGATACAACCGGGCGATCCACGCCGTGGACCTGTCCGGCCGCCAGCGCTTGATCGGCCGGGTACCGGGCGTGAGCACGATCAAGGACATCTGGCGAGATGGCCGGGTCCTCCTGAGCAGCGAGACCGTCCGCGTCGAGCTTCGCGCAGGCCGGGCGGCCGGGCCGGAGGAGAGTGATCTCTCCTGGCTCGACTGGTCGGTGGCGACCGACATCTCTCCCGACGGAAAGACAGTCCTCTTTTCCGAGGCCGGCGAGGGAGGAGGCCCGGGTTACTCCGCCTGCCTCCGAAAAATGGACGGCTCTCCCGGCGTTCGGCTGGGCGAAGGATTTACGCACGGGTTCTCTCCCGACGGGAAGTGGGCGCTGTGCGTGCTGAACCAGGCCACAGTCGGCGCGCTCGTCGCGGTCCCCACCAGCGTCGGAGAAACGCGGAAACTCGAGAGCGGCGGTCTTCGCGTCCTCGTCGCGGACTGGCTCCCGGACGGAAAACACATCGTGATCACGGCACAGGAGGCGGGAAGGGGAAAGCGCCTCTACCTTCAGAACTTCGACGGCGGGGCGGCGCGCGCCTTGAGCCCGGAGGGCTACCGGCAGTTCGAGCGAACGGTCTCGCCGGACGGCAAGTTCGTCGCCGCCCGCGGCCCGGATATGCGGACCTATCTCTATCCGCTCGAAGGCGGGGAGCCGACGCTCCTCTCCGGGCTGACGGCGGCGGACACTCCCGTGCGGTTCGATGGAGAAGGCCGCCGCCTCTACGTGACCGAGGGAGATCTGCCGCTACGCGTCTACCGGTACGAGATCTCCTCCGGCCGCCGGGAGCTTTGGAAGAAGATCCAGCCGCCCGATCCGGTGGGCGTCTCGTTCGTAGGCCGGTTCGTGACCACGCCCGATGGGCAGGCCTACGCTTACGACTACTTCCGCATCCTCTCTTACCTCCAGGTCGTCGGCGGGCTGAAGTGACGCTCCCTCCTGCCCGGATGCCGTAGCGAGGGGCGCCCTGCTTCCGACTCCCTACAAGTAGCCCTTGGGCGCTGTAAGATTGCGCCCACTCGATGTCTCTCTCCATCGGGACCAGGCTCGGACCCTACGAGACGACAGCGCGCCGCACGCGCGCGGTCGTCCTGAGCGCCGTGAGGCGCGAAGGATCTCTGAAGCCCGGATGACGATGTCTCCAGGCACGCGCTTGGGTCCGTACGAGATCGTCTCGCCCCTTGGAGCGGGCGGGATGGGGGAGGTCTACCGGGCGCGGGACACGAGGCTCTCGCGGGAGGTCGCCCTGAAGGTGCTGCCGGGCGAGCTCTCCTCGGACCGTGACCGGCTCCTGCGGTTCCGGACCTCTACCTCATCGAGGGCATGAAATAGCGTGACCCTCTCCGCCGGCAGCCGGCTCGGTCCCTATGAGATCGTTTCCCAGCTCGGGGCCGGAGGGATGGGGGAGGTCTACCGGGCCAAGGACCCGCGTCTGGGACGCGAGGTGGCGATCAAGGTCCTGCCCGCCTCGTTTTCGCAGGACGCGGACCGCCTGCGCCGGTTCGAGCAGGAAGCGCGTGCAGCCGGGGTCCTGAACCATCCCAACATCACGGCGGTCCATGACATCGGAACGCACGACGGGACGCTCTATGTCGTGTCGGAGCTCCTCGAAGGAGAGACGCTGCGAGCCCGCCTCGCGGGCGGGCCTCTTCCTGCTCGGAAGGCGACGGACTACGCCCTCCAGATCGCCCACGGCCTCGCGGCGGCGCACGAGAAAGGGATCGTCCACCGGGACTTGAAGCCCGAGAACCTCTTCGTCACGAAGGACGGCCGGATCAAGATCCTCGACTTCGGCCTTGCGAAACTGACGCATCCGCAGAAGCCCGGCGTTTCCGTGACGGAGTTCCCGACCCAAACGGCGGGGACCCAGCCGGGAATCGTCATGGGGACCGTCGGCTACATGTCGCCCGAGCAGGTCAGGGGCCTGGCCGTGGACGCGCGGTCGGACATCTTCGCCTTCGGAGCGATTCTCTACGAGATGCTCTCGGGGCAGCGAGCCTTCCATGGCAACACTTCGGCCGACACGATGTCCGCGATCCTGATGGGGGAGCCGCCGCAGCTGTCCGCAGCGAGCCCGGACGTCCCGCCGGGCCTCGGCCGCGTCGTGCAGCACTGCCTCGAGAAGAGCCCCGAGCTGCGTTTTCAATCCGCCCGGGACGTCGCCTTCGGTCTCGAGAGCCTCTCGGACGCCGCCGTGACGTCCCGGGCTCGCGACGCGGCTCCCGCGGCGCCCGCCTGGCGCGCGCGCCGTATCCGGCTCGTGGCAGCGGGCGCGGGGCTGGTCGCTCTCGCCGCGGCCGTCGTGATCTTCCGAAGCCGTACCGCCGGCGGGCCGATCGATTCGATCGCGGTCCTCCCTTTCGTCAACGGGAGCCGCGATCCCAACACCGAGTACTTGAGCGACGGGATCACAGAGAGCGTCATCAACAGCCTGTCGCGGCTCTCGCAGCTGCGGGTGGCTGCCCGATCGACCGTCTTTCGCTACAAGGGGCGCGATCCGGAAGCTCAACAGGTCGGGCGGGATTTGAAGGTCCGTGCCGTCGTCTCGGGTCAGGTCGTCCAGCGAGGCGACACGCTGGTCGTCCAGGCGGACCTCGTGGACGCCGGCAACGGGTCTCAGCTCTGGGGAGAGCACTATGACCGCCGGCTGTCGGACATCCTCTCGGTCCAGGAGGAGATCGCCAGGGACATCTCGGAGAAGCTCCGGTTGCGCCTGACCGGGGAGGATAAGGAAAAGCTCCGTAAGCGTTACACGGCGAACACCGACGCCTACCAGTTCTATCTGAAGGGGCGCTACGCCTGGGAGAAGCGGAGTGAGAGTGAGTTCGAGCGGAGCATCCAATTCTTCCAGAAGGCGATCGAGAAAGATCCGGGCTTCGCGCTCGGGTATGCCGGGCTCGCGGATTCCTACGCGGTGTTGAGCTCGTACAGCATTCGGTCCTCCTCCGAGTCGTATCCGAAGGTGAGGGCGGCCGCCCGCAAGGCGCTCGAGATCGACGACGGCCTCGCGGCGCCCCACGCGGCCCTCGGCCTGGTGCATACGAACTACGAGCTCGACTGGTCCTCCGCCGAATCCGAGTACCGGAAGGCGATCGAGCTCGACCCCAAATACGCGACCGCGCATCATTGGTACGCCCTGCTGCTCATGGCCCTGGGGCGATTCGACGAGGCAGTAGCGGAGATCGGCCGCGCCGCCGAGATCGATCCCTTCTCGGCGATCATTCAGGCCAATACGTGCCGGCTGTTCGTCTACTCACGCCAATACGACCGCGCCATCGAGGAGGGCCGGAAGGCTGTGGAGAGAGATCCCGACTTTGCCGTGGCCCATC
>DATFQY010000218.1:0-4522 GCA_035263845.1 Thermoanaerobaculia bacterium
CGCGAGAAGGATCAGGCCCGCCGTGACGATCGCAGCCGGTCGTTTCCAGACCGGCCGATCCCTCCGAACGGCCGCCCTGGGTGACGATGCGCCCGCCGGCAGGCTCGACTCGGCCTGGAGTTCCCGCAGCTCGATGTAGACGTCGCGCGAGTTCTGGTAGCGGTCCTGCGGGTCCTTCTCCAGGCATCGCCGCAGGACCCTCGCGAGGTGCGGCGGAACGTCGGCGCGCAGGTCGGTGACGGACGCCGGCCGGTCGCGAAGGATCGCCGTGATGACGTCCATCGCGCTGCGGCCCCGGTGCGGACGCTCGCCGGTCAGCATCTGGTAGAGCAGCACTCCCAGCGAGAAGACGTCCGACCTGGCGTCCACCTTTTCTCCGCGCGCCTGTTCCGGAGACATGTATGCGACGGTGCCGAAGACCTGGCCCTCGCTCGTCAGCTCCGCCCGGCTTGCGGTGGGTGTGCTGCTCAGGTTGACGTCGGAGTCCGCCGCCGCTATTTTCGCAAGGCCGAAATCCAGGACCTTGACCCGGCCCTGCGCCGTGACCATGACGTTGGCGGGCTTTAAGTCCCGGTGGACGATCCCCCGCTCGTGCGCCGCCGAAAGCGCCTCGGCCAGGGGCACCGCGATCGCGAAGAACCGCGGCAGGGGCAGGGCGCCCGGCGAGAGGATCGAGCCCAGCTCCTCGCCCTCGACGAGCTCCATGGCGAGGAACCGGGTGCCGCCGGACTCCTCGATCGCGAAGATCGTGACGATGTTGGGGTGGTTCAACGCCGCGAGAGACTGCGCCTCGCGCTCGAACCGCGCCAGCCGCTCGGCGTCCGACGCCATGTCCTGGGGAAGCACCTTGATCGCGACGTCCCGGCCGAGCTTGGAGTCCCTCGCCCGGTAGACCTCGCCCATGCCTCCCGCGCCGAGCGACGCGAGGATCTCGTACGGCCCAAGGCGGCTTCCCGGGGTCAGCGTCATGATGGGCTTTGTTCGGATTCTACCGCCCGCCCGGTTGTCGGCTCCCAGCGACCTGACGGATGATGCGGCCCGGAGACTTCATGGCGATTCACCGCACGCTTCGTTCCGCGGGGCTGATTCTCTACGTGAGCGCGTCCGCGGTGATCTCGCAGCAGCCGGAGCCGACGCCCAAAGACGTGCAGGCCTCGCTCGTGACCATCCCGTCGGAGGTGCCTGCCGACGCCACGCGCTATTCGCTCCTTCTCGCCGGGAACAAGGCGGGGGTGATGGCGGTGTGGAAGACGCCCGACGGCGCGCGCCACAACTTCTTCGCGTTCAACGACCGGGGGCGCGGCCCGAAGATCACGACACGTGTCGTCGTGGACCGTGCCGGGATCCCGACGGAGATCGACGCGACCGGCAACGACTACCTGGAGGGACCGGTGGACGAACACTTCCGCCTCGGCGGCGGAAAGGCGTCGTGGAGCAACAAGGCGGAGAAGGGCGAGAAAGAGCTGCGCGACACGGCGCTCTACGTTCCCCTGGACGGCAACTTCGCCGGCGAAATGGAGACTGCCCTGCTCGCCGCGCCCGGCAGCCGACTGGCGCTCCTCCCGGAGGGAGAGGCACGCATCGAGCGCGTGCTCGATCGCACGATAACCGCGGGTGGCAAGACCCGAAAGGTCACGTTATATGAAGAGACAGGGCTCGCTTTCACGTCTGCGCCGGTGTGGCTCGCGGAAGACGGGAGCCTCTTCGCAAGCGGGAGCGACTGGTTCGTGGTGATCCCCGAAGGTGCGGAGGCTGCGTGGCCGGAGCTGCTCGAATCCCAGAAGGTCCGCGCATCTCAGCAGGGCGAGCAGGTCGCCAGGAAAGCCGGGAAGAAGCTCGAGGCGCCCCTCCTGATCCGTGACGCGCGGCTCTTCGACAGCGAGACCGCCTCGATGAAGGACCGCATGTCGGTGCTCATCGTCGGCGGGCGCATCGCGCAGGTCGGACCCGACGCGAAGGTGAAGCCGTCCGGCAAGCACGACATCCTCGACGCGAAGGGCAAGACCCTGCTCCCAGGCCTCTGGGACATGCACGTGCACCTCGGCGACTGGGACGACGGGGTCCTGAACCTCGCCGCCGGCGTCACCACCGTGCGCGACTTGGCCAACGACATCGACCACCTGCGCGAGATCCGCGCGAAGTTCGACTCCGGAGTGCTTGCCGGGCCGCGCGTCGTGATGGCGGGCTTCATCGACGGCCGCGGCCCCTACCAGGGGCCGACGAAGGTCTTCGCGGACACGCCGGAGGAGGCGAAGGCCGACATCGAGCGCTACAAGTCGCTCGGCTACGAGCAGATCAAGATCTACAGCTCGGTCAAGCCGGAGCTCGTGCCGGTCATCGCGACCGAGGCGCACAGGCTCGGGATGCGCGTGAGCGGCCATGTGCCGGCCTTCATGACCATGCAGCAAGCCGTCGAGCAGGGCTACGACGAGGTCCAGCACGCCAACTTCTGGTTCCTCAACTTCTTCTTCGACACGGTCAAGGACACGCGAACGCCGGCGCGGTTCACCGCCGTGGCCGAGCACGCCGCGGAGCTCGACCTCAACTCGGAGCGCGTACGCGCCTTCGTCCGGCTTCTTCGGGAGCACCACACCGTGCTTGACCCCACGATCAGCGCATTCGAGGACTTTTTCACGGCGAGGCCCGGCACGCCGTCGCCGGCGCTCGCGGCCGTGGCCGACCGTCTCCCAGCTCAGAACCGCCGCCAGACCCTGGGGGGCGGCCTGCCCGTGCCGGAGGGCATGGATAAGCGCTACCGAGATTCCTTTCAAGCCGTGCTGCGCTTCTTGAAGCAGCTCTACGACTCGGGCCTGACAATCGTCGCCGGAACGGACTCTGTCCCGGGCTTCACCCTGCACCGCGAGCTCGAGAACTACGCCGCCGCCGGGATCCCGGCGCCGAAGGTGCTCCAGCTCGCGACTCTCGGCGCCGCGCGCGTGATGAAGCACGACGGCGACTCCGGCTCCATCGCGCCAAACAAGACGGCCGACCTGATCCTCGTGGACGGCGATCCGGCCGCGCGCACCTCCGACATCCGCCGCGTCGTCACCGTGATCAAGGGCGGGACGCTCTACGACGCCGCGGCGCTCTACCGGTCGCTGGGGATTCGCCCAGCCAACTGATCGAGGATCGCCCGCTCAGCTCCTCGCCGGTGGCAGGCCCATCCTCGCCAGGAGCGCCGCGAACCTCGGGTCGGAGCGGAGCTCGTCGAACCCCGGCAGGCCGGCGAAGGCGAGCGCGGGCTGGCGCTCCACCTCGGCCCGCTCGAGCAGTTCAAAGGCCGCGTCCTTGTCGCCGAGCGCTGCCCGGAGCCACGCTTCCGAGACGATCGCGGGCGCGCCCGGCGGTCTTGCCTGGAGCTCGGAAAGGATCCGCCGCGCTTCCGCGGTCCGGCCCGCCGCCGCGAGCGCCCATCCGAGCGCCCCGTGGATGAAACCTGTCCGGTGAGACGGCGTCAGAGCCCGCTCCAGCATTGCGATTCCATCCTCTCCGCGGCCGAGCGCGATCCGGGAAAGACCAGCCCCCCAGAGGGCAAGGGTGTTTTCCGGTTCGAACCCGAGCGCCTGGTCAAACGACGCGTCGGCCTCGGCCGCGCGCCCGGAAAGGAGCAGCGAGACGCCGCTCATCGCGTACGGATACGGCGCCAGCGGGTCCACCTCGCACGCGTGCCGCAGGTCCTCCACCGACTCGGAGGCGCGCCCGAGGATGGTCCGCACGAAGCCGCTCCAGCAGAGGGCGGGCGGGTAGTCGGGCGCGAGCGCGACCGCCCGGCGCAGGGCCCGCTCCGAGGCGGCCCAGTCCCTGTCGCTGAACGCGAGAAGGCCTTCCACGTAGAGCGCCTCCGCCGACTCCCCCTGCCGCGCCGCCATCTCGAGCGATTCCCTCGCCGACCGGTAGGCCTCGGCGGGGGCAACCAGGCCGTAGAAAACGGCGAGGATCCTGACTTCGGAGAGCCCGACCCAGGACGCGGCGTGCGTTGGATCGAGCCGCACGGCCTCCTCGAACGACTTCGCCGCGGCGGCGAGCTCGTTCTTCGAGTACCGGAGGTGGCGGCCCATGAGGTAAGACCGGTAAGCGTCGAGGTTCGCGACCTGCGGACGCGCGCGGACCTGGTGTTCCCCGGGCGAAAGCTTCGCCTGCACCGCTTCCACGACTCCCGCCGCGATGTCGTCCTGCAGGGCGAAGACATCCGCCGCGTCGCGGTCGTAGCGCTCGGACCAGAGCTGGTATCCAGTCTCGACGCCGGTCAGCCGCGTGGTGACGCGCAGACAGCTCCCGGCCGCCCTCACGCTTCCCTCGAGAACGTGGCTCACGGTGAGCACCCGGGCGATCTCGGGGAGGTCCTTGCCCTCGCGAGCCGCGCGGAAGGCCGAGGTCCGCGACGCGACGCGGATGCCCCGCACCCGCATCAGGGCGTTCATGATCTCCTCGGCCATCCCCTCGCACATGTAGTCCTGGTCCTTCGCCGCGCTCAGGTCCTCGAAGGGAAGGACCGCGATCGCCACGACAGCTTCCGGAACGG
>DATFQY010000219.1:0-14770 GCA_035263845.1 Thermoanaerobaculia bacterium
GGCGGAGAAGAAGGGGCCGCTGACGGAGAAGGCGTACCGCGACGCGCTGGAGGCGGACATCAAGAACGCGCGGAAGGACGGCATCGACAAGACGATGGACAAGCACAAGCTCGACGCGCTGGTGGCGCCGACGAGCAGCCCGGCGACGCTGATCGACCAGGTCAACGGGGATTACGGCGTCAACGGCAGCTCGACGATCCCGGCGGTCGCGGGGTATCCGGACATCACGGTGCCGGCGGGGTACGACTTCGGGCTGCCGGTAGGGATCTCCTTTTTCGGGAGGGCGTGGAGCGAGGCGATGCTGATCCGGATAGCGTACGCGTACGAGCAGGCGACGAAGCACCGGCGGCCGCCGAAATTCCTGACGACGGCAGACCTCTCTTCCCGGTAGAGAGCACGACCGGGCGGGAGGGGCAAGCCCCTCCCCTACGACACCGAGCACGAAGAAAGGAGCCGGGAAGCCCCCCTTGTCATCCTGAGGGAAGCGAAGCGACCGAAGGATCTACTCGATCAAGCCGCTTCTCGCCTCAAAGCGCCAATCACGGTTTGTCCACGCCCAGCTCTTTCAACTTGGCGGTGGAGGAGGTGCGGACGCCTTCCTTGACCGCTTCGGGGGACTTGTCGCGGGCGAGGGTTTCGAGGGCCTTTCGGTAGAGCGCGATGGCCTGCTTCTTGTCCCCCTTCTTCATGTGCGCCTCCGCCAGGCTGTCCCACGTGTTGGCGGAGTCGGGATACAGCTCCGTGTTCAGGCGCAGGATCGCGATCGCCGGCTTGTAGTCCTCACGCGTCAGCAACGCGTAGCCGAGCGCGTTGAAGCGCAGCTCCGCGACCGACGGGTCGTTGGGGTTGGCATCGCGCAGCCTCCGGTACCCCGCGATCGCGGAGTCGAGCCTGCCCGCCTCGAGGTCGTCGGCCGGCACGCGCACCGTCTCGGCCACTCGCCGCCCGGTCTGCGGCTCGCCCCCGCCCTCCTCGGACGTAATGACCACCTGGTCGCGCCCCGACGAGTCCCTCGAGAACACGTACCGCACGTCCGCGTCCGTGCGAAGAAACGAGTCCGCCGAGAGCGGGATCAGCTCGAACTCCTTCTGGAGCGACGGCCGCGCCTCCATCCGCTCGCCCTTGGGCGTCAGCGTCAGGATCTCGTCGGTCGAGACCTGGTACCTTCCCGCGCGGGCCGCCAGCGCGGCGGCGTCGAGCTTCGCCGCCTCGATCGGCTCGGCCGGATAGCCGTCCCAGTGGTAGGCGGCGCCGATCGCCCGGAGGACCTCCTGCATGAGCTGGTCGCCGTTCTCGCCGTTGGTCATGACGACCGCGCCGTACCCCTTCTCGCGATGCGCGGCGAGCAGGCACCGGAACCCCTCGTTGGAGCCGCCGTGCGAGAAGTACATGGCCCCGCCGCGCTTGTGCGTCCCGAAGCCCAGGCCGTAGTCCCCGAGGCCGGGAGTCAGCATCTTGACCGCCATCTCCTTCGACAGAATCCCGCCGGGCCGGCCCTCGAGCGATTTGTCCATCGCCAGCGCGAAGCGCGCCAGGTCCGACGGCGTCGTCCAGAGGCCCGCGGCCGCCATCTCGGGATACGTGTGACGCTTGCCCGGGATCGGTTTTCCCGACCCGTCGTGCCCCGCCGCGGCGAAGCGGAGCCGGTCCGGAGAGAGCGGCTGCTCGTAGGTGCTCTCGTTCATCCCGGCGGGCTTCAAGACCGTCTCCGACAGGATCTGCGGGAAGGGCTTGCCTTCGACGTCCACCAGAAGCTGCTGGGCGATCGTGTATCCGCCGCCCGAGTAGCGGAACTCCTTGCCGGGAAGACTGTCCACGCGGATCGGCGCGGTGTTGGCCGGAGCGGCACCGTCGAGGACCTGGACGAGCGTGGGCACGGCGCGCCCCGCGGCGTAGCCGGGAAACCCGTGGACCGTCACTCCGCCGCTGTGCGAGAGAAGCTCCGCCAGCGTGACCGGCGTCTTCTTCGTCCACTCGTTTTCCGGGAGCTTCCAGGACTTCAGGTACTCGTTGACGTTCTTATCCAGGGATAGCCTTCCTTGCTCGACTTTCTTCAGGATTGCCGTGGCGGAGACCGGCTTGCTGATCGAGGCCGCCTGGAAGAGGGTGGATTCGGTCACCGGCGAGAGCGTGTCCGCGTCCGAGACTCCGTACCCCTTCGCCCAGAGGATCTTCCCCGAGCCGAAGACGGCGATCGAGACTCCCGGCACGCGGTGGACCCGCATCCGCTCCTCGATCGTCCACGGGTTGGTTCCCTTCAGGAGGACCGGTGGTCGGAGCCCCCTCTCGACCTGCTGGATCTCGGGCGCTGGAGAAGCCCGCGGAGCCTGCTGAGCCAGGGAAATCGCGGCGGCGACAAGGACCACGAGCACGGGGAGCGCGCGCCGAAAGACTCTCATCAAGGTTCCTACCGGAACCCCAAATCCGAAATCCGAATTCCGAAATCCGGTATCGCTACTTTCCCACCGGCCGCGTGACGACCGCCTCGAACCGGTCGTTGTCCGGTCCGAAGTTCTTGACGAGGTACGCGATCAGCGCGGCCCGACGGTTCTCCGGAACCTCCGCTCCCCACCCGACCATCTTGTTGACATTCGCCGTCCACTGCTTCTCGTTCAACCGCTGCTGGCGGACCATGTCCGTCGAGTGGCAGGCCAGGCACGCGGAGTCCGCGATCGCCTTTCCGTCGCCGGGCGGAAACTCGGCGAGCTTCGTGCCCAGGACCGGGAGCTTCGTGTCGAAGTCGGCCCGGGCAACTTTTTCCGAGGATTTCTTCGGCTTCTTCTTCGAGGCGCCGGAGGAAGCCGCGGGCAGGGTCAGCGCCGCCGCGGCGAGGAGGATCAACAGGGCGCGGCCGGCTTTCCTCACGCGGTCACCGGGATCTCGACGGAGTGCCAGGCGTTGTAGAGGTAGCCGCTCGGGTTCCACGCGGCCACCTTCGGCTGGACGGTTCCGTTGCTGTCGGTCGCGCGCGCGGCGAGAACGGCTTTGCCCGCGGTCTTCGGCTGATACCGGAAGGACCAGAGGCGCCACGCAAAAGGATCGTGCTGCGGATCGAGCGTCGCCGGCTGCCACGTTTCGCCGCCGTCGTCGGTGACCTCGACCTTCGCGATGTCCGGCGCTCCGGAGAACGCGAAGCCGCGGATCGTCAGGGCGGCCCCGACCTTGCCGGCCGCAGGCGCCTCGGTGATGTTCGATTTGACGAAAAGGGACGTCACCGGCGAAGTGTCCTCCGGCTTGACCGGGACGCCCGGCTCCCCCGGTTGGTTCGGATACCGGTAGCCGGTCTCCATGTAGAAGCCCTTCTGGGCCTCCAGCTGCGGGGAGATCCGTTCGAGCCACTTCATCCAGTGGTTCCCGGACCAGCCCGGCACGACCAGCCGCGCCGGCGCGCCGTGCAGTGGCATCAACGGCTCGCCGTTCATCTCGTAGGCCACGATGCCGTCCTGGAGGATCTTCTCGATCTCGACCGAGCGGTGGAACGGCGGGGTCTTCACCGGCGGCTTGTCGGCGCCGAAGGTGTGGAGGTGCCGGGCCGTGCCTTTCATCCCCGCCTGGTCGAGGATGTCCTTGACGCGGACCCCCGTCCACCGGGCGTTTCCGACCGCGCCCCACTTCCACTGCACTCCCGGCACGACCGGGTTGTAGTTGCCCCGCCCATTGCCGGCGCACTGGAGGATGCAGGTCGCCGACGCCGGCCGAAACCGTCTCAGGTCCGCCAGCGTCAGGCGCAGGGGCCGCTCGACTTCCCCGTCCACGGTCAGCGCCCAGCGCCGCGTGTCCTGGTAGGCCGGGTTCCAGTGGTGGCGGACGAAGAAGAGGTCGTTGGGGGTGATGTAGGTCGTCAACGCGTCGAGCGGTGTCTCGGCGTCCGTCGCGTAGCCGTTCATCTGGATCATCCGCCGCCGCGAGCTCGGAACGGAGGGCGTTGGGACCTTCGTCGCCGCGGGCAGGAGCGCCGCCGTCCCCGCGAGGAGGAAGAATCTCCGTCGGTTGATGCCGGGTGGCACGGGCGGATTCTAACGGGAGGCGGATAGAATTTCCGTCCTCTTTGGAGAGCAACATGAGCAAAAAGGTTCGGGGAGCGATCCCCACGTTCGCGGCGTTCGTCCTTGCGGTTTCCACGTCCGCGCAGGCTCCGCCCGCCAGGACGCCGGCCGTGGCGAGGGCGACGCCGCCATCGGAGCTGACGGTGGACGAGTCCTTCGATCCGCCGATCGCCAAGCCGGCCTTCGCGGCGGGCAAAGGGCCGCTCGTCGTCGTGGACCAGAGGCATCGCAACGTGGTCTCCCTCGAAAGCTACTTTCGCCCGGTCGGCAAGTTCCTCGCGAAAGACGGCTACGTCGTCAAGGCCGGCAACGAGCTCTTCACGGACTCGTCGCTCGCGCCGACGAAGGTCCTCGTCATCGCCAACGCACAGGCGGAGGACCACGCTCCCGTCGGGACGCCGGCCTTCACGGACGCCGAGGTCGCGGCGATCGAGGCGTGGGTGAAGAAGGGCGGCGGGCTGCTCCTGATCGCCGACCGCGCTCCCTTCGGGGGACCGGCCCTCTCGCTCGCGCGCGCCTTCAAGGTCACGCTCGACGACAACACGGTCCTGCGCAAAGGAGACGACGGGAAGCCCGACGGCGTCCTGACGATCGACGTCTCCGCGGACGGCGACAAGAACCATCCCGTCTTCAAGGGAGTCTCGAAGGTCGTCTACGTCGTCGGCGAATCGCTCGACGGGCCGGGCGTCGCGCTGCGCGCGCCGAAGGGAACCTACAGCGGCCCCACCAACCAGGCCGTGGACGGCCCCTCCGCCGCAGGCAAGCCGATCATCCTGGCGTTTCCCCACGGCAAGGGCCGCGTCGTCGTCATCGGGGACGCCGGGATCGCCAGCGCCTTCGGCTCGGTCGGCGGCTCGACCCACCGAGGGATCTCCGAAGCGGACAACGCCCTCTTCGTCCGAAACACCATCCGCTGGCTCGCGCACTGACCGGGTCTGCTCTTCTCCCCGGCCCGGGGATCTGACATGATCCCTCCAACGGAGGGAGGTTCCCGATGGTCATCGGACGCCTCGTCCGGGGTTCCCTCGCGCCGTTCTGCGCCGCCGCGGCGATCTTCGCGGGCGTTTCGAGCGCTCTGATGGGAACCTGCGGCCCGTTCACCGACACCGCCGCCGATACGTTCTGTCCGTTCGTGCTGCAGATCTTCTACATGGGGATCACGACGGGGACGACCGCGACGACTTACGAGCCGAGCGGCAACGTGACTCGCCTCCAGATGTCGGCCTTCCTCTCGCGCACCGTGGACAGGGTCTTGAGGCGCGCCAACCGGAACGCGGCCCTGCAGCATTTCTGGACACCCAGCGACGCCGGCGGCCTCGGAGTGACGACGTTGTTCGGCTCCCTGTTCTTCTGCGCCGCCGACGGCGCCGATATCTGGGTCTCGGGCAACACCCCGGCGCTTCTCTCGCGTGTCCGAGCGAGCGACGGCCGGCTTCTGGAAACCACGACGGGATTCGCCGGGGGGCCGGGAGAGCCGCTGGCGGCCCTGGGCCGGATTCTCGTGCCGGCTCTCCCCACGCACCTCTACTCGGTCGATCCCACCCAGGTGTTGGCCAGCCCGCCGGCGATCCTCGCGAGCAACCTGGGAAACTTTCCCGTTCTCGCCGCGTTCGACGGCGTCCACGTATGGACCGCCAACCAGGGTTCGACGCCCGGGACCGGATCGATGTCGATCCTCACGCCGGGCCCGGTTCTTCCCTGGAGCGCGACGACGGTCACGGTCGGCTTCTCCAACCCCGGGGGCGCGTTGTTCGACGGCACGAGCATGTGGACCGTGGATTTCACCCTCGGCACTCTTCTGAAGCTCGACTCCTCCGGGGGAATCCTCCTGACGATCACGGTCGGCTCCAAGCCCAATTTCCCGGTCTTCGACGGAACGAACATCTGGGTCCCCAACCGGCTCTCCAACTCGGTGACCGTCGTCCGGGCCTCTTCCGGAGCGGTCCTGCTGACCCTGACGGGCAACGGGTTGAATTCGCCGGTCCACGCCGCATTCGACGGTGAACGGGTCCTGGTGACGAACAAGGATGGCAACGTCGTGTCGCTCTGGAAAGGGGCCGACCTGTCCGCAATCAACTTCTCCCAGACGGGCGCCAACACAGCTCCCTTCGGCGCGTGCAGCGACGGGGTCAACTTCTGGATCGTGCTGTCGAGCGTCAGCCAACTCGCTCGCTTCTGAACGGAACTGGCGATAATCTCGACCCAAACCGGAGCCTCCATGAGCCGATCGAAGACGTGGCGCCATTTTTCGACCTGGTTGTTCACCCCGCTCCTTGCTCTCCCGGTCCTCGGCGGATCGGCCGGAGCGCTGCTCGGGACCTGCGGACCCTTCACCGACGTGGCGGCCGACACGTTTTGCCCGTTCGTCCTGGAGATCTTCTACCTCGGGATCACGACCGGGACGAGCGCGACGACCTACGACCCCACGTCCAACGTCTCTCGGCTCCAGATGGCGACGTTCCTGTCGCGGACCGTGGACGGGGTCTTGAAGCGCGGCACCCGCAAGGCCGCCCTCAACCAGTACTGGGCCACTCAGAACGTGACCGTCCTCGGCCTGACGACGGCCGCAACGACGCCTCGCTCGGTCGTCTCGGACGGGGCGGACCTCTGGGTGGCGTGCCAGACTTCCGGGACGGTCGCGCGGATCCGAGCGAGCGACGGGAGGCTCCAGGAGTTCTGGACGGGTGCGACATCGGCCTTTGGAGTGCTCTCCGCGATGGGCCGGGTGATCGTCACCGGGATTACGAATCCGGGCCGGCTCTACGCGATCGACCCGACACAGCCCGTCGGCGCGGTGACGACCGTGGCAACGAACCTGGGTGTCCCGGCCACCGGAATCACCTTCGACGGCACGCACGTCTGGACGACGAACGGAGCTTCCGTGTCGATCGTCACTCCCGGCGCGACCAGCCCGTGGACCGTGACGACGGTCACGACGGGGTTCGGGGCGGCCGGTTCCGCCATCTTCGACGGGAGTAACGTCTGGATCACGGACACCGCGCCTCCCGTGATCGCCTCCCCCGCTCTTCCCGACGGCACTTTCACAAACGGGACACTGGTGAAGTTGAACGCCTCCGGCGCGATCCTCCAAACAGTCACGGTCGGCAACTTTCCCCAGTCCCCGGCCTTCGACGGGTCGAACATCTGGGTGCCCAACAACCAGAGCAACTCGGTGACGGTCGTCCGGGCCTCCACCGGAGCGATCCTGCAAACGCTGACGGCAGGCATCGCGTTCCCGACATCGGTCGCGTTCAACGGTGAGCAGATCCTCGTCACCGGCTCCGGAACCGCCGCCACCCTCTGGAAGGCCGCGGATCTTTCGCCTCTCGGGTCCGTTCCGATCGGCGCCGCGGCGGGGCGTACCTGCAGTGACGGCATCAACTTCTGGCTGACGTTGCCCGCCTCGCAAAAGCTCGCAAGGCTTTAACGTCGCTTCCAACGGGAGGTCCCATGAGGCTGTCTTCAAGGGCTCGGAACGCTTCGGTCACCGCGCTCGCCGCCGCCGCGTTCTTCACAGGCTCGGCAGCCGGTGTGCTCGGAACGTGCGGCCCCTTCACCGACGTGGCGGCCGACACGTTCTGCCCGTTCGTCCTGGAGATCTTCTACCTCGGGATCACGACCGGGACGACGCCGACGACCTACGACCCCACGTCCAACGTCTCGCGCCTCCAGATGGCGACGTTCCTGTCGCGGACCGTGGACGGGGTCTTGAAGCGCGGCAGCCGCAAGGCCGCCCTCAACCAGTACTGGGCCACTCAGAACGTGACCGCCCTCGGCCTGACGACGGCCGCAACGACGCCTCGCTCGGTCGTCTCGGACGGGGCGGACCTCTGGGTGGCGTGCCAGACTTCCGGGACGGTCGCGCGGATCCGAGCGAGCGACGGGAGGCTCCTGGAGACCTGGACGGGAGCGACATCGGCCTATGGAGTGCTCTCCGCGATGGGCCGGGTGGTCGTCGTCGGCAACACGAATCCGGGCCGGCTCTACGCGATCGACCCGACACTGCCGGCCGGCGCGGTGACGACCGTCGCAACGAACCTGGGTTTCCCGGCGATCGGAATCACGTTCGACGGCACGCACGTCTGGACGGCGAACGGACCTTCCGTGTCGATCGTCACTCCCGGCGCGGCCGCCCCGTGGACCGTGACGACGGTCACGACGGGATTCGGTTCGGCCGATTCCGCCATCTTCGACGGGAGCAACGTCTGGATCACGGACGGCACGCCTCCCGCGATCGCGTCCCCCTTTCTTCCCGACGGCTTCTCGACGCCCGGGACACTGGTGAAGTTGAACGCCGCAGGCGCGATTCTCCAGTCCGTCACGGTTGGCAACGGTCCCCAGTCCCCGGCCTTCGACGGGACGAACATTTGGGTGCCCAACAACTCGAGCAACTCGGTGACGGTTGTCCGGGCCTCGACCGGAGCGATCCTGCAAACGCTGACGGCAGGCATCGCGTTCCCGACGTCGGCCGCGTTCAACGGCGAGCTGATCCTCGTCACCAGCGCCGGAACCGCCGTCACCCTCTGGAAGGCCGCGGATCTTTCGCCTCTCGGGTCCGTTCCGATCGGCTCCGGGTCGTCTTACGCCTGCAGCGACGGCATCAACTTCTGGCTGACGTTGCTCGCCTCGCAAAAGCTCGCAAGGCTCTAGCGCTACCAGCGACGGCATCCCCCGACGCGGCTTCAGCGGAACTCGGCCAGGACCGGGGCATGGTCGCTCGTGCCGTAGTCCGCGAGGACCGGGCAGGTAGAGGCGGGCGTGACCATGGACTCGCTGGCGCAGATGTAATCGAGGCGCCAGCCGATGTTTCGCTGGCGCATGTTGCGCCACGGCGCCCACCACGTGAAGAGGCCGTCGTTGTCCGGGTCCACGGCGCGCCCCAGGTCCACCAGACCGTGGCCGAGGATCCTCTCGATGAAGGCGCGCTCCTCGGGCAGCTGCCCGATGATCGTGGGCTTCCTCTCCTTGGGATGGACGTCGCGGTCGGTGCGCGCCACGTTCATGTCGCCGCAGAGGACGAGGCGGCCGCCTGCGGCCCTCCGCTCCCCGGCGAACTTCTCCATCGCCTCGAGGAACCGCATCTTCGCGGGGAAGTCTTTGCCGCCGTTGGGGACGTAGATCGAGGCGACCGTGAGGTCCCCCATCGTCGCGGTGACGATGCGGTTCTCGTAGTCGAACTCCGGGTGCGCGAACCGGGGCCTCTCCGGAAACGTCTCCTTGCGGACGTGGAGCCCGACCCCCGAGTAGCCCTTCTCCCCGTGCCAGTAGCACCAGTAGCCTTCCATCTCGCAGAGCATTGCGGGAATCTGCGCGGAAGACGCCTTGATCTCCTGCAGGCAGACGATGTCCGGCCGGTCACGCTCGATCCAGGCGGCGACCTGGGCTTCGCGGGCGCGAATCCCGTTGACGTTCCAGGTTCCGATCTTCACAGCTGCGTGAGACGCCGCTCGAGGTCGGCCTTCGCCGCTTCGAGCGCGGCCCGGCGCTCCGCCCCGCGGACCTTCGGGAGTTGCTCCCGGATCCGCGCCAGCGAGAGCTCCAGGGACCTTCTCTCCTTCAGCTTCTTTCTCTCCGCCTCGGGCAGGAGGCTTCGCGACGCGCCCCGCGCGTCGCGGTCCTGCTCCTTGTCGGCCTGCATGTCCTCTTCGTTACGACCCCATCCGCGAGCCATACACAGACTCTAACTTGATCCGCGTCGGGGAATTCCACGATGGGCGGGCGCAAGGCCCGCCCCCTACAGCACGAACCCGGCGGCAGGACCCGGGCGCCCGGATTAATTCGCCGAACTCTCCGTTACAGGGTTGTATTTGCCGGGACGCGCGTTGGTGACTTCCTGCACGATCCCGGACGGCCAGCGGATGGTGATCTTCCTGACGGCGGCGGCGCCGAGGCCGAAGTGGACGCGGGGGTCGCAGGAGGCGAGGTAGCTCTCGCCCGCCTTGACCTCGCGGACCTGGCGCCCCGATTCGGTCTCGATCGTGACCCGCGCCCCGATCCCCTGCCGGTTGGACTTCGTGCCCCGCAGGACGAAACCGATCCAGTTGCCGTGCGTCCCGTCGTTTCGGAGCAGCTCCAGCGGCTGCCCCGAGTTCGAGACCGCGATGTCGACGTCCCCGTCGTTGTCGTAGTCGGCAACGGCGGAGCCCCGGCCGATCAGCTCGCGCGAGAACGGCGCGCCGCACCCCTTCTCGTGGAACTTCCCCTTCCCGTCGTTCCACATCAGGAACGGGCGCTGCGCCGCGGTCGAGCCCTTGAGAGTCGGATGCTCCAGGACGTGGCCGTTGGCGATGAAAGCGTCGAGGCGTCCGGCGTTGGCGGCGTCGAGAAGGTTCAGCCCGAAGCCGGAGAAAGGAAAGGACGGGCCGCCGAACCCGGTCTTGCCCGTTGCGTCCTCGAAGACCCCCTGCCCGACGTTGCGAAAGAGGCTGTTCAGCTCCGCCTCGAAGTTGGCGACGACGAGGTCCATCCGGCCGCTTCCCGTCAGGTCTCCCGCGTTGACCCCCATGCCGCCGTAGGGCGTCCCGGCCGAGGCCATCGCCGCGCCGGAGAGGAGCGAGATGTCTTCGAACTTGTTCCCCCCGAGGTTGTGGAAGAGGAAGTTCATCGTGGTGTCGTTGGCAATGTAAATGTCGGGCTTCCCGTCGTCGTCCACGTCCGCGACGACGACTCCCAGCCCCTTGCCGAGCGCCTTGTCCAGGCCGGCCGACGCGGTGATGTCGGTAAAGGTGCCGTCGCGGTTGTTGTGAAAGAGGTAGTCGTGCGTCGGCGGGAAGAGCTTGGGGCTGCAGTAGTCGCGCACCCCGGTCGCGCGGTCGCCGCAGAAGAGGTCCTTTTCGCCGGAGTCGTCCACGTACCGAAGCACGATCAGGTCGAGGTACCCGTCGCCGTCGAAGTCCGCGAAGGCGGCGCTCGTGGACCAGGTGTTCAGGCCCACGCCCGCCTTGTCCGTGACGTCGGTGAACGTCCCGTCGCCGTTGTTGTGGTACAGGATGTTCTTCCCGTAGTTGGTCACGTAGAGGTCGGTGAAGCCGTCGTTGTCGTAGTCGGCGGCGACCGCCCCCATCCCGTAGGCGTTGTCCTTCAGCTTGGCCTTCGCGGTCACTTCCGTGAAGGTGCCGTCGCCGTTGTTGCGGTAAAGCCGGTCCTGCGCGCGCCCGCCGCTCGCGGAGGAGGGGGGGAACGGGCCCGACTGGACGACGTAAAGGTCCATCCAGCCGTCGTTGTCGTAATCGAGCCACGCCAGGCCCGAGCCCATCGTCTCGGCCAGCCGCCGCTCCTTCGTCGCCCCCTTGTCGTGGCGGAACTTCAGGCCGGCCTGCTCCGCGACGTCGGTGAAGGTGACCGGGCAGTCCCCGGGTTTCTCCTGCCCCGGCGCCGGAGGCCGCGCGAGCGCGAGGCCCGCGAGGCCGGCGGCGAAGGCGGCGGCGGGGACCGACGCGCCGAGAATCTTCCTCATCCCGCTGCCTTCCTCCTCTCCTCGCGAAGCCGCCAGGCGATCCCGCGGTCGTCGGGCTTGAGGACGAGCGCGCGCTCGAGCGTCGAGATCGCCTCTCGCCGGCGCCCCAGGCGCGAGAGGGCCTCGGCCGCGCCGCGGAGCGCCTCGGGGTCGTCGGGGTGCCGCTCGAACTGCGCCAGGGCCTTGTCGTAGCGCTTCGCCTTGAGCTCGACCCATCCCAGGTTGATCTCGGCCCGGAGCGACGTCGCGGCCTGCCGCCCGCTCTGCTCCCGGTCGTAGGCGGCCTGGTAGAGCGCCATTTCCTTCTTGGACTCCTCGGCCCGGCCGCGCTTGCCGAGCAGGACCGCGAGCAGGTACCTCGCGCGGGCCAGGTCGGGAGAAAGCTCGAGCGCCTTGCGGTAGCCCGCCTCGGCGGCGTCGGGGTTGCCGAGCGCGTCGTCGGCGCGCGCGAGATCCAGCCTCGCGGCGCCGGAAGACGGATCGATCTCGATGACGCGGGTCAGCTCCTCGCGGGCCGCGTCGGGCTTGCCGACGAGCAGGAGCAGCAGACCGAGGCGGTGCCGCGCCTCCGCGCGCCCCGGCTCCGCGGCGATCGCCTCGCGCAGGGTCCGCTCGGCCTCCTCGAAGTGGCTGTTCTCCAGCTCGGAGGAGCCGAGCTGGTAGACGAGCTCGTAGTCCGTCCGTCCCGCGGCGCGCGCCTCCTTCAGGCGCCTCGCGGCCTCCGGGAACTTTCCCTGCTCGAAGAGCTGCATGCCGTACGCCTCGAGCAGAAGCGCGTCCCCCCGCGCCGCTTCGAGGGCCTTCTCCATCTGGAGGTTGCCGCCATCGACGTCCCGGACCTTCCAGAGGTACTCGGCATACTGGAAGTGGTAGCGCGCCTCGGGCTTCTTCGCGAGGACCGTCTCAAACTCGGCCGCGGCGCGGGGATCCGACAGGGCCGAGTAGGAGATCGCGAGCCCGCCGTGAGCGTCCCGGTCCTGCGGCCGGAGGGCCAGGGCCCGGCGGAAGACGGCGATTGCGTCCTCGGGGTGCCCGGAGGCGACCAGGGAAAATCCGAGCAGCACCATTCCATCCACGTTTTTCGGCTCGATCGTCGCCGCGGTGCGGGCCTGCTCCAGCGCCGCGGCGGGCTGGCCCAGCGCGAGGAGCGCCCGGGCGAGAGCGCGGCGCGGAGCCGCGCGATCCGGCGCCATCGCGACGAGGCGGGAGAGCACGGCCTCGGCCGCCGCGGCGTCTCCCGCGTCGAGACAGGTCTCGCCGAGCTCCAGGGCGAGGACTCCGCTTCTCGGATCGATCTTCAACGCCTCGAGGTAGAGGCGGCGCGCGCTCTCGAAATCCCCCGCGGCGCGAGCCTTGCGGGCGGCCGCGGCGGCCTCCTCGATCGGGCGGCGCTGCTCCGGCGCGGCGGCCTTCGGGGCGGCCGACTGCGGCGGTGAAGCCAGGCCGGCAACGGCGAGAATCAGGCAGGAAAGGGGCATCGCCGCCGAAGAAGCTACTTCGGCTCGGCGACCCGAAGCGTGGAGTTCATCCGGAACCCGGAGCTGACGACCTGCTTGCGGCCGGACGGCCAGTCCACCTCGACCGCCTCGATCGCCGCCGCGTCGCCCAGGCCGAAGTAGAGCGGCAGCGCGCTCTGCGAGAGGTAGCCGGACTTGCCGTCGTTCCACTTCGTGTAGACCTTTCCGCCGGCGCGCACCCGCACCGTCGCCCCCAGCCCGTCGCGGTTGGACGAGGACCCGACGAGGCGGACCTTCAACCAGTGGATCTTCCTCTTCTGGGCGAGGTCGCTGATCAAGACCTGCGGGGCGGAGTTGAAGTCGTTGGTGACGATGTCGAGGTCGCCGTCGCCGTCGAGATCGAACATCACCGCCGATCGGCTGCCGAGCGTCGCCAGGACGAGGACCTGGCCGGAGTGGCCCTTGCAGAACCCGGGCTTCTGTCCTTCCGCCGCGGCGCCGCAGTCGTACTCGAACCACGGCGTGTGGGTCTTGCCTCCCTTTCGCGGCTCGACGCCCAGGATGAACTCGCTGTCGGCGAATTTCTCGCCGCGGTCGTTCAGAAGCAGTGAGTTGATCCCGTACCGGAAAGGGAAGTTCATGGAGGAGGCGATGAAGATGTCGTCCCAGCCGTCCGCGTTCAGGTCGCCGACGCTCGGTCCCCACGGCCAGTAGTTCTCGACCCCCATCCGGTCGGAGACCTCCTCGAACTTCCCGCCTCCCAGGTTGTGGTAGAGCGCGTTGCCGAAGATGTTGTTGGCGCCCCCCTGGAGAAAGTCGTCGGGCCACTGCATCCGCGACTTCAGCTTCTCGCGGTCGGGCCCGATCTCCTCGCTCATGTCCGAGTGCATGTCGGTCAGGAGCAGGTCGGGCTTGCCGTCGTTGTCGTAGTCGAAGAACTTGATCCCCATCGCTCCCCAGGGGGTCTTGGGGAAGTACTGGTCCGTCTTCTCGACGAACTTCTTGCCGCCCTGGTTCTCGTAATAGTGGTTGTCCCCCTGCATGTTCAGGACGTAGAGGTCCGGGAATCCGTCGCCGTTGACGTCGGCGAAGGAAGCGTCGCCGGTCCAGGCGGTGTGCCGGAGCACCTCCGCCGAGACGTCCTGGAACTTCTTGCCGCCGAGGTTGTGGTAGAGGATGCTCGACTCGCTGCGGTCCGGGTAGAGGTGGCCGCTGAAGGCGTCGGGCAGGCCGATGTAAGCGCCGCCGCGGCCCTTGCGGTTCTCCGTGTAGCGGCCGACGTTGCAGACGAAGAGGTCGAGCCAGCCGTCGTTGTCGTAGTCGAACCAGACCGCGCCGGAGGAGTGGCCGATGTAGTCCACGCCGGCTTCCTTCGAGATGTCCTTGAAGTGGCCCTTGCCGTCGTTCTCGAAGAGGACGTTGCCGCCGCGGACCGTCGTCACGAAGAGGTCCTCGTCGCCGTCGTTGTCGAAGTCCGCGAACGAGGCCGCGACGCTGACGCGGTCGGCGAGCGCGACGCCGGCCTCCTTCGTGATGTTCTTGAACTTGCCGTTGCCGAGGTTCTTCCAGAGCTCGTTGCCGCCGAGCTGGTTGACGAAGTAGATGTCCGGGAGGCCGTCCCCGTCCACGTCGGCCACCGCGATCCCGTTGCCGTGGTCGTAGTGGACGGCCTTGTAGGTCTTCCCCGCGTCGTCCACGATGCGGTGGAGGAAGGTGATGCCGCTCTCCTTGACCTTGTCCTCGAAGTGGAAGTCGTGGAAGACGCGGATCTCGCCGGCGGAAGCGATCTGGGCCTTGCGCCGGGCCTCGAG